>JASGMM010000005.1 GCA_030156435.1 Clostridiales bacterium
TGGCATAAGGCTTGACATATATGCTGAGCGGGCTTTTGAAGCGTAGGACCACAGCAATCTTTGATTGCGTAGTGGTCCAGCTTCACAGCCGTAGCGAGGCATATATGTCAAGCCTGTAGCGGGCATAGGATTTATATCATTGCACGCGCTGAATTTGTTATATTACAAATTACAGGTCTGACACTACAATTCGTAATATGCGACTCAAATAGGTGATACAAAGCTGGAGAACGCCTTGAAATATTGCGTAGGCGTACTCAATGAGCGCAGCGCAGAGCAAGCGTAGATCGGGCATGGGCGTCCGACCAACCGCGTAAGCAAATGGCCTAAAGCCAGAAGCAGGTCTTAGAATGTTTCGCCGTGCGCTAAACGAAACGAATTGAAGATAGGTTATAAGGCATATGAATGGCACGCTTTTTAATTAAAAAATTAGCGCATCAACGTAGATTGGGAACAAAGATCTTGAAATGTCCATAGAAAGATGTTTTAAATAGACATGCTATTTTAGTTACCGCCAAGATCAGGAACTATGTCTTATACAATCGTATTCCCATTTCTGTTATAGCGTCTTCCACATCATGTGGTATATCACCGTTCGTTATTATCATATTTACAGCTGAAAGCGGCGCATAAGATATGAGCGAGCGCTTACCGAATTTACTGCTATCTGCCACTAATATAATCTCTTTAGCCGACGCTATCATGTGTCTTTTTGCCTCAGCTTCCAGAGCATTGGATACTGTCAGGCCAGACAAAATATCTACGCCGCTTGCCGCTAATAAGAGTTTATCGGCATTGATGCGTTGGAATGCCGACGTGCATTCAGGGCCGACCAGAGAATAGCTACCTTTAAGCAGCGTACCGCCTGTTACCATAAGGTCGATTTTATCTTTAGCTGCCAATTCATCGGCTACATGTATATCGTTTGTTATAACTTTTATGCTAATATTGGTTATAGCTCGAGCTATAGCCATAGTAGTGGTTCCACTATCAAATATTACTGAATCATCTTCGTTTATTAGCGATACGGCTAAATGCGCGATTTCTTCTTTTTTTTGAGCATTTATAGTTAAACGCTGTGAAATAGGCGGTACCGACCTAACTCCATCGTCCAGCATAGCACCGCCATGGGTTTTCTTTAATATTCCTTGTGACTCCAGCGCATCCATATCGCGGCGTATGGTTTCCATCGAAACGTTAAATTGACGGCTTAAATCCGAAACTTTTACAAAGCCATTCTTTTGGAGAAGTTCCGTAATCCTCTGTTGCCTTTCTTGCGCTAACAATGCTCTATTCCTCCTACTTTAAAACGCTTTCCGTCTACCGTAAAATCATAGCAACATAATATAACATAACAACAATTAATGCAACAGCAAATTTATATTCATCAGATGAACATTTCCTTGTTCTTATAAATATAATCTATACCTGAAATAATAGTTAGGACGACAGCAGACCAGAACACCCACATAGCCAACGAAGTTATATATATACCAAAAAGATAATCTCCCCATATAAGCATTATTATGGCAATATCCTGCATCACCGTCTTAACTTTGCCCCATGGGCTAGCTGCTATTATTTTACCATTAGCAGCGGCTATACTTCTAAAACCTGTTATAAGAAATTCACGGCTCAGTATTATTATAACGGGAATAGATGATATTATGCCTTGCTCGACTAATACGAGCAAGGCCGCTGTAACCAGCAATTTATCAGCCAATGGGTCAAGAAATTTGCCTAGCGCCGATGTTTCCTTCATACTACGCGCTATATAACCATCCAGGATATCGGTTAGCGCAGCTATTGTGAATATTACGGCTGATATATAATTGCCATATTTGATAGGCAATATCAAGAATATGATAAACACCGGTATTAACACGATTCTAGCTAAGGTTACCTTATTGGCCAGATTCATACTGCTTCCCCCATCAAATCATAATCCTTTACCCCTGTTATCTTCACATAGACCATTTGACCTGCATCAAGCGGCTTATCGGAAGTAAAATATATCAATCCATCTATTTCAGGGGCATACATATAGCCTCTCCCCACATAAACCCCGTTCTTGAGGCCTTCCACCAGCACTTTATAGCTAAATCCTATCCGCTCCTTATTTTTCTCTAATACTATCTTTCGCTGAACCCTCATAATGCTTTTATAACGTTCCTGTTTAACGTCTTCAGCAACTTGTTCTGGCATAGCGGCGGCTATAGTGCCTTCCTCCTGGGAATAGGTGAATACGCCTACATTGTCCAGTCTATATTGCTCAACAAAATCTCTTAGCATTTGAAAATCCCTCTCGGTTTCTCCTGGGAACCCTACTATAAGTGAAGTACGTATGGCTATATCCGGTATACATTTTCTGAGCCTTTCTATAACGCCTTTTATGTCGTTCGAACGACTACGGCGCCCCATTTTCGCTAATATCTTATCGTTTATATGCTGTATAGGTATGTCTATATAATGGCACACATGCCGGCTTTGGGCAATAGCTTCTATCAATTCATCATCTACATAATCGGGATAACAGTATAATACCCTTATCCATTCTATGTTGTTTATATTATCCAATTCGTGCAATAATTCAGCCAAGCGCGGTTTACCATATATATCCTTGCCGTATACGGACGTATCCTGAGCTATCAATATTATCTCTTTTACACCGCGGTCAACCAGCCCCTGGCATTCTTCTATTATATCCTCCATATGGCGACTCCTATAAGGCCCGCGCAAGAATGGTATTATACAATAGCTGCATCCGTTGTCGCAACCTTCTGCTATCTTAACATAAGCCATATACGGAGGCGTGCTCAATATGCGCTTTTCGATGCCATCTACGCTCACGTCGCCACCTTCAAAATAAGCTACCTTGCCGCCATTTAATATTTTATCTACCACAAAGCCTATGCTATGGTAATCGCCTGTGCCGATTACCGCGTTCAATTCGGGTATCTCATCCAGTAATTGCTCTTTGTACTGTTGGGATAGACATCCCACGGCTATAAGCCCCTTGCAACGCCCCATCTCTTTATAGCGGGCCATTTCCAATATCGTATTTATCGACTCCTGCTTGGCTGTTTCTATAAATGAACACGTATTTATTATTATAACGTCTGCCTCTTTAGGATCATTAGTAATCGCATACCCTTTATCGGCAAGTTCTGCCAACATAGTCTCGCTATCAACGAGATTTTTAGGGCATCCTAAAGATATCATTCCTATGCTATAAGGCAAATTTATTCTCAACCTCCCGTTTTGTTCATGTCGTTTATCTGTTCTTCGGTTATCAATACCTGACGAGGTTTTGATCCGTCGTATGGACCTATATAACCCCTCGCCTCCATCTCGTCGATCAGGCGTGCTGCCCTCACATAACCTATGCGCAGGCGCTTTTGCAGGAAAGAAACCGATGCCTGTTGATATTGTACCACCATCTCTAATGCTGTATTAAACAATTCATCCTCATAGGCCGCGTTATCACCATGATCATTTTGAGATGAGGAGCTTATCTCCTCCATTATCGCCATGTCATAATCGGCCTGCTGTTTATCCTTTATGGCATCGACGACGCGTTCTGCCTCTTTTTCCGATACATACGCTCCTTGTACACGCATGGGCTTGGCCGCTCCAATGGGATAGTAGAGCATATCGCCTTTACCGAGCAATTTCTCCGCTCCTGCACCGTCTAATATAGTGCGCGAATCCACTTGCGATGAAACAGCAAAGGCTATACGTGAAGGTATATTGGCCTTTATGACACCGGTTATAACATCCACAGAGGGCCGTTGAGTGGCTATAACGAGATGTATACCGGCCGCTCTCGCCATCTGAGCCAATCGGCATATGGCATCCTCAACCTCGCCTGGGGCCACCATCATCAGATCGGACAGTTCGTCGATTATAACGACAATTTGAGGGAGCGCCTCTTTGGGAGCAACCATTTCATTATATCTGAATATATCTCTCGTGCTCTTATCAGCAAACAATTTATACCGGGATGTCATTTCCTGCACAGCCCAGTTCAATGCGCCAGCAGCTTTTTTAGGGTCAGTAACCACAGGTATAAGTAAATGAGGTATACCATTGTACAGGCTTAATTCCACTACCTTTGGGTCTATCATAAGCATCTTGACCTCTTCGGGCGAGGCTTTATACAATATGCTGGTTATAATAGCATTTATGCACACGCTTTTGCCCGAACCCGTAGCGCCCGCTATTAAAAGATGGGGCATCGACGACAAATCGCCTATTACGTTTCTGCCCGCTATATCCTTGCCCAGGCCAAACGCCAGCTTCGAAGGGTGATTTATAAATTCTTTGGATTCCAATACCTCGCGCAACAATACAGGTGATATATTTTCATTGGGTACCTCTATGCCCAGCGCCGCTTTGCCGGGTATAGGCGCTTCTATTCGTACCTCAGGAGCTGCGAGGTTCAAAGCTATATCATCAGCCAGGTGTATTATACGGCTCACCTTTACGCCCGGACCGGGTTGAATCTCATATCGCGTTATAGCCGGCCCCACGCTGACCTGCAACACTTTTGCGCTGATACCGAAACTGGCCAATGTGTCCTCCAGCATTTTGGCGCTGCTCAATACATCGTCCTTGCTCTTGGCCTGACGTTGCCCCTTAGCAGCTGACAGCAAATCTAAGGATGGAAAGGTATAAGCTGTATTGGGTGTGATTTTGCTCGGATGCCCTATCCCTATCTCTTCTTTTTGTTGAAAGGCAACGATCTTTATATCTGATTGCTCGGCATGAGCCTCTTGCGATACCATTTTGACAGCCTCTGCTTTGTGATTTTTTACATCCGCAGGATCTTCAGCGCTTTGTTGTTCTTCTCGAACGGCCGTTTTTTTTAAACCGGCTAATTTACCAACCACATGTGCTATCGTCGCGCTGACAGACCAACCCGTTAAAGCCATAATCAATAAAATTATGGTAGCTATTGCTACTATATAGCTACCAGCTATACCAAACAAACGTATCAAAACAAAAGCAATAATCGAACCTATAAAGCCCGTACCTTTTGCCATCAAACCGTTGCTTATTCCGTTGCTGATATACATGGAAAACGAGGCATCTATGGCTGTATTTTGGGGTAAAAACCAAATCTGTATCAGACCTAATATCATGGCGCATAAAGACATAAACATGGACAGGCGGACATAGTTCACCTTCTTGCCCATATCCATGAGAAATAATACTCCTATTACAGCTATAGCTATCGGCAAAAGAAAAGCCGCTATACCTATGACGGCAAACCACAGATCCCGCCATTGCGAACCTATAATGCCGGCGGCTTGGGTGTATACGCTTACAAAGGTAAAGGCCGCAACGGCCAATATACCTATGCCTATCCATTCACGGTTCCGATTATTTATAGTATTTTTCCGTTTGGTATATTTCTTCTGCGCCAATATAAACCACCATACCTATCATTCTTGTTACTGGTTAATTATATCATCGCGCAGTTTATATTTCCAGTATGAGTTTATATTTTTGCTGTTTTTACACGAGTGTTATAATGCTGCCCGGCTGGAAACGCGCATCAAGATATAGCATCGGATTCGTGCTCAACAGCCTCTCTATCCTGTACCTGCCGTCGCTTTGGCGTATGGCCTCCATAACTACGCCATTATAATTTATGATTTCCCTTTCTTTAATCTCCGCGCCGTCCTCTGTACCCTTGAACACTATTTCCAAAGGAATAATGGTGTAAAGCATCATGCCTGTTTCCTTTCATCTATCAATTGTTTAAGCTTTATGATAGCCTTGGATACCCCTCCTATTTCATCGATTAGGCCGCATCTAGTGGCCTCTTCCCCTATCAGGACCGTTCCTATATCGTTGGCCAATTCACCTGTTTTAAGCATATATTCCTTCAATTTATCAATGGTTATATGAGAATGATCGCATATGAACTGCAGTATCCTGTCCTGCATTTTATTAAAGTATTCATAGGTTTGAGGCACCCCTATTATCATGCCGGACATACGAATAGGATGTATGGTCATGGTGGCTGACGGCACTATAAATGAGTAATCGGTGCTTACCGCCAGAGGAACGCCTATGCTGTGACCGCCGCCCAACACCAATGATACCGTCGGTTTAGACAATGTGGCTATCATCTCTGCCAGTGCCAAGCCAGCCTCCACATCCCCGCCTACGGTATTAAGCACTACAAGCAGTCCCTCTACTTCCCTGCTCTCTTCTACAGCTACCAATTGCGGTATTACGTGCTCATATTTTGTAGTCTTATTCTGAGGCGGTAAAACTATATGTCCCTCGATCTGCCCTATAATGGTCAAACAGTGTATATTGCTATCCCTTGTAGCCGTTAATCCGTTATTGCCCATATCTGCAACCGACTTGTTATCTATGGATTCCGGTGGTTGTGGCGGCGTTTCCTGTTTAATTATATTATTACTCATACAAGTATTTTTCTCCTTAAATGCTAGGCTTTTTATCAGTATACCTTTATACAATGCGGATTATACGAAAAGCCCTTTGAATGATACCATCCAAAGGGCTTTTTGAGTTATATGACCGGCGCCAGCATAAGCGGTTCCAATTGCCTGTTTTCCAGCGCTGCTTCTATTGCTGGTATTATGAGGTCCATGTCGGCTACAACAGAATTTTGTTTTTTAATAGGATCATCTTGGCGGAACGGCACTAGAAATACGTTCTTCATCATAAGCACTGCGCCAAGATTTCTGGCATTGTTCCCCAATATATCATTAGAGGATATGGCTATCACCACCGGTCTCTGGTTTCGCAAATGGGATTTAACTGCCATGAGCACAGGCGTATCGATTATTCCATTGGCCAATTTAGCCAAGCTGTTACCCGTACATGGAGCGACTACCATAACATCCAGCAATTTTTTTGGTCCTATTGGTTCTACGTCGGTTATAGCTGTCAAGGGCTGTTTGCCAGTTATATTTATCAGTGCGTCAAACAACTGTTGTCTGGTCATAAACCTTGTATCGGCAGTAGATACGACATTTGATAGAATAGGTATCACATCAGCGCCAACATCGACCATTTTCTGTATTTGAGGAAGCACCTTGTCAAATGTGCAAAATGAACCCGTCATGCCCATGCCTATCCTCTTGCCCGTCAAGCTCATCGCATTTCGCCTCCTCAATACCGTTTTCCTTGCATATGGACATTGCCGTATCCCATATAAACTGTGCCGATGTCAAAGGAGCTACCTTACCCGGCAGCCCTGGACAAAACATAGTTTTTACGCCATATTCCTTAGCTACAGCAAAATCCACACCACCCGGATATGATGCCAGATCTATAATAAGGCATGAATTTTTAATCTTGGCTAATTGCTCGTCCTTCAATATCACAGATGGTATAGTGTTGAATATTATATCCTGTTCATGTAAAACATTATCGATTTTAGAGGTATGAATCGGAACAGCGCCATAAGCACTGATCCACGCTAAATCCTCCGGCTTTCTGGCCGTAGCCGTCACTTTAGCGCCTATCGCTATCAAGAGTTTAGTTAATACCCTGCCCAAACGGCCGAAACCCAAAACCATGCAGCGGCTATTCCATATGGCTATACCGGTATTCTCCATCGCTATCTGTAAGGCTCCCTCAGCAGAAGGAATGGAATTCAAGACAGCGAAATCCTCGCGTGTCATTATATCAGCTATATGAAAGCCGCCATACATGGCCGCGTTAATCATATCAATATCGGCTTTGCCCATTATGACCAACGTTCCCGGCTTGATATGTTTGAATATATCTGCTATATATATATCTTCACCGCTGTATTTAGCATTTAAATGAACACCATCAGTACTGCACGGTATAGGCATAAACATAAGCTCGACATCAAATAGATCGGGTGCTAATCGATCATATGATTTCACTTCTGATGGAAGGGTTAACAATTTATCAAAACCGTATGCACGGACCTCGAAACCATTTTTATTTATGATATCGAGCAGCGCTACCTGCCGGTCATCGCCACCTATGACCGATATTACCTTATTCATATTATTACACCTCCCGATCCTTAAGATCTAATTACATATTATGAATAAAGAGGTGTAATGGTGAACGTCAGCTTTCAGAAGACGTGCGTATCCCAATATGCGTTAAATAGTCTTTTATACGTTTTTCATAACCGTTGTCGCCAGGCTCATAATACACGGTACCGATCAGGCTGTCCGGAAGATATTGTTGCTTTACGTAATGCTCCGGATAATCATGTGCGTATTTATATCCTACACCATGCCCCAATTTGCCCTCTCCATCATAGCTGGAATCCTTAAGATGATCTGGCACACCGGTGTCGCGCTTGTTCTTTACATCGGACAAAGCCCTGTCTATAGCCATAACGGTAGCATTGCTCTTAGGCGCGCAAGCTACATATGTTGCGGCTTGAGTCAATATGATCTGGGATTCCGGCATACCTATGAACTGCACAGCATGGGCCGCTGCCATGGCTATAAGCAGGGCTTGCGGATCAGCATTGCCCACATCTTCGGAAGCACATATGACGATGCGCCTGGCTATAAACTTAGGATCCTCACCGGCATTTATCATTTTAGCCAGCCAGTATACAGCCGCATTCGGATCCGAACCGCGCATGCTCTTTATAAAGGCGGATATGGTATCATAATGATTATCGCCCGCTTTATCATAGCGCAAAGCTCGACGCTGTATACATTCTTCAGCAACCGCTAGATCTATATGGATGATACCATCATCGGACGGCGGCGTGGTAAGAAAGGCTATCTCCAGAGCATTTAAGACGCTGCGCGCATCGCCATCAGCCATATTCACTATATGATCTATCGCATCATCGGTTATATCTATAGCATAATTGCCAAGCCCTCTATCCTTGTCGGTTAATGCTCTTTTTAATATTTCCTTTAAATGTTTCTCTTCCAAAGGATAAAGTTCAAAGACAGTGGAGCGTGATAACAGTGCTGAATTAACTTCAAAATACGGATTTTCTGTGGTAGCCCCTATCAGTATAATGGTACCCGCCTCTACATGAGGCAAAAGAGCATCCTGCTGGGCTTTGTTAAAGCGATGGATCTCATCGATAAACAGTATAGTACGCTGACCGTACATACCCAATCGTTGTTTGGCCTCGTCGATAAGCCTGCGGACATCGGCCACACCGGCCGTCACGGCACTTAGCTGTTCAAAATGGCTCTTAGTAGTATTGGCTATAACTCGAGCCAATGTGGTCTTGCCAGTACCGGGAGGTCCATAGAATATAACCGATGAAAGCCTGTCTGCTTTTATAGCGCGATAAAGCATACGGCCAGGAGCTATTATATGCTCCTGACCTACAAATTCCTCCAACGTGCGCGGTCGCATACGTTCAGCCAAAGGAGCTTCTTTCTTTAATTGTTTGTTTCTATTATAATCGAATAGATCCATCAAAGGTCATCCCATCTATTTTACAACTACATCTTCATAAAGCGGAAATTGAGCGCAAAGCGCCGATATACGCGCCTTCAGCGCCTCTAAATCGGCGTTGTCACCACTTAAAGCTTCGGCTATTATATCGGCTATCTCTGACATCTGCGTTTCTTTCATACCGCGCGACGTCACAGCCGGCGTGCCTATGCGCATGCCACTGGTGATAAACGGTTTCTCGGTATCAAACGGTACCGCATTCTTATTGACCGTTATGCCTATGCTATCCAAACGCTCTTCGGCATATTTACCTGTAATACCCTTATTATGCAGGTCTATCAGCATCAAATGATTATCGGTCCCGCCCGATACCAATTGAAATCCACGTTGCATAAGAGCATCGGCCATGGCTGCAGCATTGATTATTATCTGTTTCTGATATTCTTTAAAAGATGGCGTAGCCGCTTCCTTAAAACATACGGCTTTAGCCGCTATAATATGCATAAGCGGGCCACCCTGTGTTCCAGGAAATATAGCCTTATCTATAGCCGCAGCCAAATCTTTTTTGCACAATATCATGCCGCTGCGCGGGCCCCTCAATGTTTTATGAGTTGTAGTAGTAACCACATCCGCATAAGGCACCGGATTGGGATGCAAACCGGTAGCTACCAATCCGGCTATGTGGGCCATGTCTACCATCAGATAAGCACCTGATTCATCCGCTATATCGCGAAATTTGTCGAATTCTATAATCCTTGGATAAGCGCTTGCCCCCGCTACTATTAGCTTGGGTTTATGCTCCAGCGCTAAACGCCTAACTTCATCATAGTCTATGTAACCTGTATCGCGCCTGACGCCGTAAGACACTATATTGTAATATTTACCAGAAAGGTTGACTGGACTGCCATGCGTCAAATGGCCTCCATGTGAAAGATTCATCCCCAGTATGGTATCGCCGGGATTTAAAAGGGCAAAATAAACAGCCAGATTGGCCTGAGCACCGGAATGAGGTTGCACATTGGCATGTTCGGCTCCAAATAAGGCCTTGGCTCTCTCACGAGCCAGATCTTCCACTACGTCTACGTATTCGCATCCGCCATAATAGCGTTTACCCGGATAACCTTCAGCATATTTGTTGGTAAGATGACTTCCTGCCGCTGCCATGACAGCAGGGCTTACAAAATTCTCAGAGGCTATCAGCTCTATTTTATTCCTCTGTCTGTTCAGTTCATCCTCCATAGCTTTTGCTACTTCGGGGTCGGTATCATATATAGTTTTTAGGTCTATCATTCAAGAACTCCTTCCATATTCGCTTATATGATAATTATAGTCAGTGTACGTCCTATTTACAAGGGCATAAATATAGGCTGGCTTATCACCAGCCTATATTTATGGCTATTCAACTAACTTGATAACTGACTAGTCACAGCGCTTGCTGTATGAATCGTTCAAAATCCGCTTTGGGCCTCGCGCCTATAATTTTATCCACCGGCTGACCATTTTTGAACAGATAAATGGTCGGTATGCTCATTATACGGTAACGTTCAGCTATAGAGCGTTGTTCGTCCACATTGACTTTACCAACCTTTATTTTGCCAGCATAGTCTGCTGCCAGCTCATCTATAATGGGAGATACCATGCGGCATGGTCCACACCAAGCAGCCCAGAAGTCTACCAGCACCGGTTTGTCGGATTTCAACACCTCATCGTCAAAATTATCCGCTGTCAATGTTATAACATCGTCATCAGTCATACAATCCGTCTCCTTTCTCGTTTTTATCTTTATAAATTACACGCTTTATGGTCGGAATATACCGTCCACTTTTTCTGATACGCGGTTCAAATAGCTTTATCAAGCCAAAGGAAAGTGCAGCTAAGGCTATGCCCGTTATAGCGCCGTATATATCGCCGCTTTGTGCGCCGAGAGCTCCTGCCAACCAATAACCCAGCGCTACACCTGCTAACAACGCTATCAATGGTATAACATAGATTATAAAGGTGGCTGACAACAATCTGCCACTTCCTAACTCTATCTGGACCTCATCGCCTACTTTGGCGTTTATAGTATTATCCACTGTAAGTATCATTTGCTGGTTTCTGTCGGCAAACCGGCATGCACCGCATTTATCGCAAGCATCAGACCTTTGAATGCCTATCTTGGCCTGTGTACCATTCAATTCCAAGACCACACCTGTTTCTTCTACATCGGCCATAAATATCCCTCACTTCATAAATTTTAACACCACATCTACCAGCTCGTCAATCATTTCAGAGCTTTTTTCCTTATCATCGGATAATACAGCACCTTTTACACATCCCATCGCATGGGATTTTAACAGCATACCCCCGACTTTATTTATAGCCGCCTTAGCGGCTGCTACCTGCGTCAATACATCTACGCAATATTTATCATCCTGTATCATCTTTTGTATTCCCTTTACCTGGCCTTCGATCCTCTTCAGCCTATTGAGCAAATCATCCTTTTGCTCTTGATACGAATTCATATGCTCATGCGCCAAAATTTATCACCTCGCATATATACCCTGATAGGGTATGGTATATTTATATTATATAGCATAGTTTTCTCAATATCAACATTATTTATGTCGCTTGTGAGAGAGAAAGATTGTAATATTAAATGCCGTCCTAAATAATAGCAATCCTATATAATGTATCGTACAATGCCCGTAGTTGGTGGACGTCAAGGGTGAGTAAAGCGAGTTCATCTTGACACTTGACGTCCATACACTATATATCCTGTTATCTTCCGGCAAGGACGGGGTTTGGGGTAGAACCCCATCGTTTACTTATACGGCTATTTCGTCAGGCATTTTATAACCCAGTATCCTCCTCGGATAATTGTTCAGCCACCTTTCTGTTTGCTTTATCTCATCGTTACTCAATTTCCCTATCTCTGTTCCCTTGGGCACAAATCGCCTTATCATTTTGTTCAGATTCTCGTTCGTACCCCTTTCCCATGCGCTGTAAGGATGAGCATAGTATATTTTTACTCTCTGTACTCCTGGGCTTGTTGTAGAGCGCTCTAAGCCCTTAAAATCCAAAGATTCCGAGGTAGAAAATCTTGTCCGTATGCTTTACAACTGCGATGAACGATCTATGAGCATCATCAAGGCAACTGTGAAAGCCGCGTTAGAAAGCCAGTGAGAATTACTGAATGAATCCGGCTGTTCGATTGGGAGCAGTCGTTTTCATTTCCTTTATTAACATCATTGTAGCCGATAATGGCTCATTGCTTTAGCACAGCTTCCTGCCGCAACCGCCGCAAAAATGTGCGCTAGGGACGACGGGAGCGCCGCAGTTGGGGCAGAACTTCATCTGTGGAACAGCTTAGTATGTCAGCGGCAGATCCTCATTCGGCGCATTATCGGACATAAACAGCCAATCGATGTCCTCGCCGTCCTCGCATAAACCGATGGCTCCGGCGGGTGATACCACATAAAAGCTGTCCTCGTCGATGGGATTTTCACTGTCGCTTGTCTCAGCAATGACCAGCAAGCCTTTTACGTCGTATCTATCATTGGAAGTGGCAAAGCTCCAGCTCTTGCAGAGTGTGGCGGCAAACCCCGCCGCCTCCAGCATGGTGTCAAATCTCTCCATTACGAAAAGCCTCCTTATTTGAATAACAGATTATTACACCGCTTGCAGCGGTCATTTTGTATGGGGTTCATCATAGAGCAGACGTTGCAGTAGATGATGCGGTCTTTGGATTTATCATATTTCTCGTATGTGCCGAATCTTGGGTGAAACCGCACCCTGTCGCCAACGGAAAGATAGTCGTACATATGCCGCCCGCTGTCCTTTTCCACGATGGTCTTTTTCTTGCCCGCATCGGTGTTGATGATGGTGGTATATTCCGTATAGGTTCGCCAGTTGTCGTCCTCGCCGCCCCGATGCTCGCTTTTCTCCTTGCTGTACTTATTGACGACCACGCCCTCCCACATGGGCTGCTTGGTCTTTCGCAACGCCAGCAGATTAACGACCAGCATGACAAGAGCAATGCCAACACCGATGACAAGGGATTCTCCAAACGGGAAATCGTTCATCAACAGACCGGCGACGGGAAAACCCATGAGCGGCACGAAAACTAATATCCACATACAGCCAATGGAGGATTTCTTATTCTTCTGCGCGGCGGCCAGTATCTCCGGGCAGTTATATCTATCAGAAAAGCCGACCAGCCCCGCCCTGCTCTGTGGGGGCGCGGGAGTTGCCGCATGGTTTGGCTCCATCGGCTTCGACGTTGCCGGATTTGCCGCCGTTCCGCAGCCGATGCAAAATTCGGCTCCCTCCGGCAGCGTTGCGCCGCAGACCGTACATACGCCGGGGGCGCTGGCCTGTGTTTTTGCGCCGCAGTCCGAACAGAAAGCCGCGCCCTCCGGCAGCTTGTTTCCGCAATTAGAACAAAACATATCCGTATCACTCCTTGCTTCGATTATTTGAGGCGCGGCGGGTTTCCTCGCCGCTGTTTTCTTCTTTTTTCCGCCTCCGGCTGTGCGTATGACAAGCAGCAGCAAAAGCAGATAACCGATGGGGGCGAGGATATGGTAAATGATCGCCACCTCGCCCATCTCATCAAATTCGCACAGCATGGCGGGCTTGTTGACGTAGGGGAAAATAGCAAGGTAGCGGATGCGCTCGGAGCGCGTTTCGCCCTCGTCTAAGCTCGGCCACGCCTCGTCGCTGCTATACATCACATGACCTCGGTACTCCTTGCCGTTTACCACAAACCAATAGCCCTTGGAAACAGTGCGGGAGCGATTTTGCCCCGCGTCGGTATCGTCCAGCCCCGCCTGATAGCTATCCACTGTACCCATGACGGAATCGCCCCATATTGCCAGAGCCAGCGTGGAGAGGCTCAAATACATGGCAAACAGCAGCACGGCGCAAATCAGGATGAGGATGGGCAGGGGGATGTTTTTTCTCGTTTTCTTCTTTGCCATCTCGACGCTCCTTTCATTGTTGTTCGTAGTCCCGCTTT
Source organism: Clostridiales bacterium (assembly GCA_030156435.1). Lineage (GTDB taxonomy): Bacteria > Bacillota > Clostridia > Mahellales > Mahellaceae > Mahella. Next base: position 14,408 of record JASGMM010000005.1, read on the forward strand.
TCACGCCAGCCCACGCCAAACAGATACAGAACGGTAAGCAGGAAAAGCGGTGGCAGCGTGAGCGCGGCATATGAGCGAAGCGGAATGAACAACAGTACTCCTGCCGCCAGTTGGATATAGGCCAGCGTCCGGCACCAGCGATGTCGGTGGAGCCGCCCCGCAAAGGCCAGCCCCGCGGTGGCCGTTACCATAGAAAAGATGTACGCGATTCCAGCCGCAAAGCAGCCCGCTCCAGCGTAAGTATAATCCAGCGCCGCGTTGTCAATGAGATTCAAGCACCAAAGCAGCATGGGCAGGGCGGCAAGTAGCATCAGTACGGAAGAAACCCGCAGAAGAACCCGCTTTGGTTTGCTATTCATATATTTTTCCTTTCGGGCAGCGGGATTTGATATACTCCCACACAAAAGCGAACGGCTCGGGCGCGGCGTATATTCTGTTCCGCACAAACACGCTCTTTATCCGTATTAGGTCTTGCTTTCCTGTCATTTCGATACCCCGTTATCAATCATATCCTTGACCGTCATACATCTCCATGCCCATTTCAGCGGCAAAGGAGCGTGCCTCCGCGAGAAAGCTCTGCCCCGAAGGAGATTCCAGCCGTTTTGTTTGTTGGTCGCTGGCGTCAAAGGAATAATACACATATGCAATGGTTTCTCCGGTTTCGTTCACCCGCCATTTGCCGGGGGAGAGCGGGGTCACCGCGATGTACCTGTAGTAGACGCAGGCGGGGCCGCTGGGCACAGAGTCTGCTCCGGGGATCTGGACGGATTGAGACAAGGAAATCTGGCTTCCCCTGATTGCCGACCAGTCGTCGTTCGGCCTGAGCTCCATGTGATAGAGGTCATCACTGATTGTAAGCAGTCCAGTGGAGGGGTCATAGTCATACTCCCGGTAGCTGTCCTGATCCACTTCCGCGTCGAGTCCAATGACCAGATGATCTGTGACTCGATTCGCCTGCAAATCACGATTGACAGCCATAATCTCGTAGCCGTAGCCGTCATAGTAATGAATGCCAGGGTCAAAGTCATATCTTTCGACCAGATAATATTCGGTATCGTTCTCCTCCTGCCCCAGCGGGATCACCGTACGCTTCTCCGTCACCTTAAACTCCTGCGTCAGCGTAGGTTCATCTTCCTGCGGGTCGTAGCCCTTGTTCCATAGGCGAAGCTGGGTGGGCAATCCCGCCTGTATGTAGCCCACGATGGTGGCGTCAAGCGAAGCTCGCCCGTCCTTATCAAGCCCCACCGTCCAAGCCCCGCTCACAGGTACACCCGGCCGGGAGATTACCACGGTTGCGCCTGCGTATTTACTCTTTTCACCATCGGGGATTTCCTCAATGATTTCAAACTCCAACGGCGCATTGAGCGCCTGACGCAGCTCCGTGGCGTTTTTGCTGTAAGCCTTGAGGGAATCATAGCGCATCCGCTGTGCAACGTCCGAAAGCACAGGCTGGAGCCTTTCGCCCAAACGCGCCATATACTGCTCGATGCAATACTCCTTGGCGGCGTCTGTTTCGGGAAGAAGCCCCGTGGTGTAGGCGTGTAGACCCGCCTCATTGGTGGCTACAAGCTGCTCCTCCGGGTTATCGTAGAAGTAGCGGGAGCTGTAATTTTCCATGATACCGCGCAGGGCAGCGTTGAACTTTTCCGGGTCGTCGCCACGGTTTTTGTATAGTCCCATGATTCTTGCGTACCATTCGGCCTCCGTCCACGGGTGTATCTCCTCGTTGTAAGCGATGACCACATTAAACAGGGCGTCCTTATAGGTTTGGTTGGCTGCGACCATGAACTTGTTCAGGGAGTAGTCAAGGGCGATGACCCCCAGCATGGAGAGCTGTACAATACCGGTGGTGATTTTTTTATAGTCGAGCATTGCCACGCCAACATTGTAGGACAGCTTATACGCCTCCGCCGCCACCGTTTCGGCAGATTCGTTGCCCTTATATGCGTCTATCATGGTGTCGCCCAGCGACAACGTGGAAAGCCCCAACAGCATATAGCCGGTTTTCTCCAAGACGCTTGCCGCCTGCTTGTAGCCGCCGCCCTGTGCCGCCAGCTCGCTCACGTCGGTCAGCCAGCCTACAACCTCATGTACAGCCTCCGCTTCGGCGTCACCGAGATTTTGTTGGTATTGCATGGGTAAGAACTGCTTGTAAAACGTGCGCAGCAAACTGTCGCCCACCTCGCCGGGCTGTCCAGTCTGTTCATACTCTCGCAGTATCGCTATCGCGGTTTCATCGTCCAGACGCTTGCTGCTGAATTTGGACAGCAGAGCGTAGGGCGAACCGGCGTCCCGCAGGGTGACGGTGCAGTATTCCGAAAGATGGTCGGTGGTGATGGTGACGGTGTTGTCAGCGGCGTTTACGGTGTAGTCCACAAGCTCCCATTCGCCGGTTTCGGGGTTGTAATACTCCGCCAGCACGGAGCCTTCCTCATCGGTGGAATCGGTTTCGCTTTCGTCATAGGGCAGCGTGATAGTCAGAAGCCCGTCAAACTCGGTGCGTTCACCGGCTGAAATGTCATAGGCCGTACGTGTGCCGCCCTCTATGCTGTCGCTGTCGGCGGACAGCTCTTTTATCGACACCTTTTCTCCGTCCATCGCGTTATATGGGCCGAAATCAACCGTCACGCCGCTGTCGGTTGAAACTGCGGTCTGCCCTTCCTGCAAGGTAAAGCTGTCGCTTTTCTGTACGGAAGGGCGCTTGACCCCGCCGCCGACCACAAACCCCGGCCAGCCGTAGAGGGCTACCGCCACGATCTGTATGATAAGTAGCACGGAAAGCACGATGCACAGCGTATTGCGCCCGCTGTTTCTTTTCGGTGCTGCGGCACTTTTTCTTTTTGGCGTCGCAACGGGCGGAGTATATTCTTGAGGCTGCACCTCGGTTTTAGTCTGCGTCTGCGGCACAGGTTTCGGCTGTGCTGCGGGAACAGGATTCGCGGGCGCGTCAAGCACCGCCACGCCGCATTTGGCGCAGAAGCGAGCGCCGGTATGAAGCTCCTTGCCGCAATTCGTACAATATTTTCCCACGTCCGCACCTCCTTATGGCCTTACCAGCGCCACAAGCGCCGGTGTCCCGTCGGGCGTATCCATTGTGCCGACGGCGTACTGTTTTCCGTTTTGCTCATAGAACTGCGTCAGGCGAATGGTTCCCGCGCCGGACGCCCACAGGCCGCCGTTTTCCCACTTGCCGCTGAATACGCCGTCCTCCATATCCGCTTCGTCGAAGCTCTCGCCCTCGTTTGCCCAAAAAATCTGATACCAGTCGAGCGTGAGGCTCAGGCTCTCCGCAGCACCCGCAAGGGCGACATTGAGAAACTCCATAGCGCCCGCGTCATATTCGTTATTGGGGTCGTAAATAATCAGTGCTTTCCAGCTCCCGGTCAGCGATCCGATATTGTCGATGATATTCGCATCGGACGGAACTCCGTCATAAGCCACGTCCTCTGTGTACCAGAGAAAGTCCTCCAAATCAGGGCGTTCCTCCGTGGACAAGCTCACGCCTGTTACCTCCGGTGCGGGAATACTGCCGCTTTCCTTGGTCGCGGGCGGTGTTTCTTCCTCCGGCGACGGTGTGATAGGCGCTGTTTGCTCCGTCTCCGGCACAGGAGAGTCCTTTCCATCTGCTGACCGCAGATTGGGCGGTATGATGAGAATACCTATTACAAGCATCAGCAGATTGGCCGCGATAAGCACAGCAATCAAGCCTTTCTTCATTTAATCAGCCCTCCTTGATTTGCTTTGCCCCAGACGGAGTAAGCCTTGCCCTAATCAATTTTGGTTCCCTCTCCATAGACGGTTACCGTGTTCTCTCCTTCATAAATAGTCGCGGCGCTTGAAAGATGAATAATGCCGTCTTCGGAAACAAAGTTAACCTTAACAGATAAAGATAATTCTTCGCTTTTAAATTCACAAGTCGCCGTAGCGGTGGCCGGGTTATATTCATATGGCCCGCCCGGTAATAGGAATGAGCCCATATAACTATCATCCGATCGGAACCCCAATTGTTCCTCGTGGCGCATAAAGGTAAAGTGTCCCGAGTCGCTTTCTTCACTCACGTTAGAGTTAAATGTCAAGAAATAAGTACCCAAAAGCTCCTCCAACGGCAGTCCGCCAAGCGTCACCTCCGTTATCGGCGCGGAGAGCTTGAAGCCCAACGTCAGCTCTGGCTCGTCGCTATCGGGGTCGTCGCCGGGTTTGAACAGCTGCAGCTCCTTGGGGCAACCGGCCTGCAAAAAGCCCAGCAGGGTAAACTTGGTGGAGGCCCCGTTCGCGCCCTTCAGCGTACCGCTCCAGCTCTCCTTCACCGCGTTTTCGGAAAGCGGGGCGAAGCGCAGGGCGTAGCCGTCATACTGCGACTTCTCGCCATCGGGGACATCCTCCACGATGTTGAAGGTTATGGTTTGGTTAAAGAACGCTTTGACCTCATTCAACGCGGCCAGATACTCAGCCTCGGCCTTGCGCTGCATATACACGCTAACCGATTGTATTACCGGGTAGAGGCGTTCATAAAGCTGCGCCTTGTAAGCGCCCACTAAGGTTTCGATTTCCGCCTGGGTCGGGTCGGGGATGGTGACGGAACCTTTGGTTCCCTTATCCTCAATATCCGTAACGACAATGGCCTTTTCCATATCGCCCAGCGTCCAGAATACACGGGCGTAGCGGTCTATCTCCGCTTCGATAGCAGCCTTGGCATCGGCTTCAGCGGGGTTGGCTTCAGCTATGTCGATCAACACCTGTCGCCAATCCTTCAAGCTGCGGGCTTTCCAGCCATTACCCCCATCCAGTGTGCCGGAGAATTGGTCGTTGAAATAGACATAAACCTCGTCTATCTTATCCATCTTCATGGCAATGCCTTGCTCAAACATACTGCTTATGGTGTAGTCAAAGATGAACAGGCCGCTGGCGGCAAGCCCCCATGCGGAGGATTCGGCATAGGAGAGCGCCAGCATCGCCGTGTCCTTATACAAACCAAGGGTATCGGCGTCTGTCTTTTCCGTACTCAGCATAACCGCGCCGATTTTCACTGCCGCCGCCACTTTGCCCAGCTTGTTCATTTTTTCATAGGCCGACGTAGCCAGCGCGGTGTCAAAGGTCGGGCTGCCGAGGGATGTCATGTTCAGGATCGTACCTGTGAGGTCTGTGGCAAAGCCCGCTTCTCCGGCTGCTCCGGCCACGCCGCCCAAAAATCCGTTATAGCCGGTGAGGAGCCGCGCCGCGAGATTGACTGCTTCCTCTCCGTCCGCGCCGCCACCCGCCACATATTCGCGAAGCGTTTTCATAGCTTGCTGCTGGTCAATGGCGGTAACGTCTGAATAAATATCGGTGATATAGGCGCTGCGTTTGCCCTCGTTTCTGACATAGAACGCGCCAAAGGTGGATAGATGGTCGGTGTAGATGATAAGCTCATTCGTGGCCGCGTCCACCTCGAACAGCACATCCTCCCATTCGCCTGTGGTTTCGTTTTTGTACTTCGCGCCAACGCATTTTGCTGGGTCCTGCCCCTCCTCGCAGTAGGAGGTATCATAGGGGATACGCAAGGTGATGAAATCATCCAGCTTGCTCATGTCGCCCAGCTTAAAATCGTAGGCTTCTATCTTGTATCCTTCATCCTTGTTTTCATCCACGGGCAGCTTGGCCACGGTAAATTCCGCTTCACCGTCCAGCACATAATCGCCCAGCTCTATGCCGATGCCGTTTGACAGGGAGACGCCTGTAGCCTCCGGCGAAAGCGTTGCCACGTCGCTTTTGCCGCCGACTCCACCGCCGCATCCGGCAAGGCCGCCTAAAAGCAGCGCCGCCGCGAGTAAAATAGATACTGTCTTTTTCATGTCGGGTTCCTCCATTTCGTTACCAATCACTGATTTCCGCACGCACTCCTGTTTCGTGCCAAATCTTTTGCGAGATTTTCGTGACGCTTTGCCTGTCGATCAGACCGTGCGGCAGCCGGACGCGCAGCATTTCGCCGTGAGCCCCGAAGGACAGGCAGATATGCTCTTTGTCGATTTGTACCTCCCGCAGCCGGACACCGTACACGCCCTCGCAGCCCCACTGATAAACCTTGTTCCCAAGAAGCAAGCCGAAGGCGGATACGATGGTTTCCTCCGCCTGTTTTTGTTCTGGCTGATTTCCCAAAGTAACAACTGACGAGGGTACGGTCAGGATCCGACTGTCGTATATAAGTACCTGTTTTTACAAGGGTGTTTTTTATTGCCCAGAAAGGGTCAGGATCCGACTGTCGTATATAAGTACCGCTGCACCAAGCAACCGGCTTTGTCGGTATAGCAGGAACAGCGCCACAGCGGTCAAACCGCCGCAGATAATCGCGGCTTCTGTCTTTTGCGTTATGAGAAGCAGCACGGTCAGAAGTATGGCGGCCACGGAAAGCGCGGCATATAGATTTCTCCTGTTTTTTATGACTTTCACCGCTGGCTTCACCTCCTCGCAATACCACAATAGGGCAAATCGGGGCAAATGTCACCCGACGAAAGTACAGTTTTACGAAAAAAACTACCTGTACTTTAGTACAGGTAGCCATAAAATGCTGTATTTACAAAGGTTTTCGCTATGCCTTGGTTTGATTTTTGAGAAGGGAGCTAATAAGCTCCGCCCGGCTGCCCACATCGTACTTGGAGAAGATATTGCTCACATGGAACTTGACCGTGCTTTCACCGATAGACATGGTGGCGGCAATTTCCTTATTGGATTTACCGGCAAGGATAAGTGAAAGCACTTCGTTTTCTCTTTCAGTCAAAGGGTCTATCAATTTTACTTGACAAATGATCGCCGATTGCTGTTTCTCGCTCATGTCGGCATAAGCGGAAAGGTAAGCATGGTTTTTAAGCAGCATGGTAAGCTGGCGGTTCAGCGGGGGCAGGATCACGAGGGCAACGCACACCACTGTCAGCGCAATCACCGCCACCTCCGCGTCGGGAAGCCGGATAGAGGTGATAACGACTCCCAGCACATCGCCGCAGAGCACGCCCAGCACATTTGCGGAAAGACCGACGCCGAACATTCTGGCGGGGTTTTGTGAGTAATCCAACGTTTCGCCTATAATGCTCCACCAGAACAGGTCGAAGATACCACAGGCCCCCAGCATCAGCGTATCGATCACGAAATAATCCACAGTGCCTCGGCCAAGCAGCATGAAGGTAATAAAGGCGGCAATTATCATGCCCATGCCAACATAGAGAAATAGAGAACGCTGCACTCTGTTCTTGGATGAGAGGTTTCGCATAAAAACAAGGGCGACGATATACGGCACAGCCCAATACCAGCTCACAAGGCCGGTCAAATGATCAAACGCCGGGTTGATGACTTGATACATCAGCCCCGAAGTCACAGTGATGACAGCGACAAACAGGAACAGCACCAGCATCGGCTTTCTAATATCACCGGGAGATTTACGCTCCGTTTCCGGCGTTGTTACCGCAGTCGTTTCCTCGTCAGTTCCGGCAGGGAGTATCGCGGTAAGCGCCCCGCCGAGGATAAGGCAGAACATGGAGAGAAGCAGCCCGATAGTGTGCGACAAATTGATGGCGACTACGTTGAGAGCAATCATTATGATGTTGGAAAAAATCAACACATCGGCGCAGGATTTTATCCTCTCATCTTTCAGCGTGTACCTTTTGAGGAAAAAGCCCCATGCCGCCACCGCACAGGCACTGGCATAGCCTGCCGTCACCAGCCCCACAAACCAAAGCGCGGAGGGCGCGAATAAGAACGGCGCTGTCGCAATCAGGCAAATTGCCATTCCGATTATCATAGCGGATTTTGCCCCGCTCGGCGTTTTGATAAAGAAGCCACAGGAGAACAGCCCCGCAAAGTGAGCGACAATGGCTGCGAGTATATATGTATTCGACTGTGCGCCAAAGGCGTCTATCGTGCTGTATAGTACCTGTCCTTCAAAAACGAAAGAGAGCAGATAGGCAAAGAGGAATGAAAAAGCGGCCACGGACAGCACTCTATAATTTCTGATGCTTTTCACTTCGGCACCCCTTGTTCACCGGAGGCTCCGCCGCTCCTGACCCATTCATCAATTTCGGCAGTTTTGAAGCGCCACAGCTTGCCGACCTTTGACGAAGGCATATTTCGCTGGTTAATCCAGCGCATGATCGTGTGTCGTTTTACACCAAGGTAATCGCATACCTCCTGCAGGAAAATCCATCTATCTTGAATGTTGTTTTCTGACATAATAATCCCTCCGCGTTGGCCGATTCAGCTGACGATATGTATAGAGTTATTATAGCAGTATTCAGAGGCAAAGACAATTCGTTTTTTTGTTTTATGTATTATTGCGTTGATTGATTTTGATGTTGCTCGCGGAAGCCGAAAAGAACCAAACACAAACTGACAAGCAGGGCAAGGTAGTACACACCTTGCTTTTTTGCGTCAAAATTCCTGTCGGGCTTTCTCGCAAAAAATGCTTGTTGGGGAGTATCCCCATATGCACTAACTTAGATATTTGATAGTTGCAAGCGATTCCCACACTTTCTTTTTTTGACTTTCAAATTTATTAAAGCATTTTCTAACTCTGAAAATAGTACATTATCACCGCAAAAACCAGTTACCAGCTAAAGATTCAGGAATTTTATTTCTGGCCAAATGCTTCTATCAGTTTATTTAGAATATGCGCACTTAAAAAATAGAGAAGAAGAAGGGCGTTATCAATTAGATTGTGATGTGCTAAATATACCTCCCAATGAGAGGAAAAATGCCGGATCAATCAGATATAGCCGTAAAGAATATTTTTGCAGATATTACGGATGACATGATGGCCTATTTTCTCCGTGCAGGTGGCTCACTTCTCCCGGAATTTACACATGAGCCGGAGGCTAATCAGTTACCAAGCCGGCTGAATAGCCTATGAGGTCCTTTACAACTTCTCCGGCTATGATGAGTCCCGCTACAGAAGGCACAAAGGATATACTGCCCGGAATTTGGCGTTTATTTGAATCTCCTTCTATAGAACCCTGTGGCTTAATAGGCGGTTCAGTGGAATATAAGACCTTAAGATGGTCGATGCCGCGTTTTTTTAGCTCGCTTCGCATAACCTTAGCCAACGGGCATATGGAGGTATCATATATGTCGGCTATTTTAAAAGCTGTGGGATCGAGTTTGTTGCCTGCACCCATACAACTTATTATAGGTATGTTCTTTTGTTTACAGGCTAGCACCAATGCTATTTTAGCCGATACGGTATCCACAGCATCCACCACATAATCCAAATCATCGCTTATTATGCCGTCCACATTGTCGGAAGTAATGAATTGCTGTATAGCTGCCACTTCTACGTTCGGATTTATATCCAGCATTCTTTCTTTCATAACCTCTACTTTGGGCCTACCTACAGTTTTATGAGTGGCATGGATTTGACGATTAATGTTGGTCAAACAAACAGTATCGTCATCCACCAACACAAAACGGCCTATATTTGACCGTATCAGTCCTTCGACAGCGAAACTGCCTACACCGCCTACCCCACATACGGCTACTTTTTTATTTTTAAGTACATTTAACGCCTCTGAGCCTATAAGAAGCTCGGTACGTGAAAATGGATGAAGCATGATCCTTCCCTTCTGCAAATAATATATAAAAAAGGCAGCTTACGCTGCCCTATCATACAACACAATACATCCCCACCGTGCCGTGTCTATGGCTTCAATGAACCTGCCCTCAGCAGGTGGGTATCCTCCTGAATGCTTTATATGTCCTCGTCATGAGGCGTATATGCCACATCCAGAGACCGGATTCCCTTTTCATTCATACGTTGGCTCATATGAAACGCCATATCATCACGCACACAGCAGGGAATTATTCTGCTCTATCGTTCAACTATATAATATCACAAAATGTAGCGGTTTTCAACAACAATAATTTGCCATCTGCAATTCGTAATATATGACTGAAACGGGTGATATAGAGCAATGCAAACGATATAAAGCCGGAGAACGCCTTGAAATATTGCGTAGGCGTACTCAATGAGTGCAGCGCAGAGCAAGCGTAGGCCGGGCATGGATGCCCGACCAGCCGGCACTGAGCATGGACGCGAATTGCCGGCGCTAGCTTGCTCAAGCGAAACGAATTGTAAGTACGCCAGCAATATTTCATGAGCGGGTGTAGGCTTTATATCCTTGCATGCGCTGAATTTGTTATATTACGAATCGCAGATTTGCCATTATTGTTCTTGCCGCACCCTTATATGAAGCTCTCTTAGTTGTTTCTTGTCCACAGGTGTCGGTGCTTCAGTGAGCGGACAAGAGGCATTTTGCACTTTAGGAAAGGCTATGACATCGCGTATGGTATCCAGTCCCGCTAAGAGCATGACGAGGCGATCCAGCCCGTATGCCATACCGCCGTGCGGTGGAGCCCCGTATTCGAATGCTTTGAGCAAGAAACCGAATCTTTCCCATGCATCTTCTTTTGAAAAGCCTAACACTTCGAACATTTTCTGCTGAAGTTCGGTACTATGTATCCTTATACTGCCTCCGCCTATCTCGTTTCCGTTTAATACCATATCGTAGGCCTTTGCCCTGGCTTTCCACGGTTCGCTATCCAACAGCGATATATCCTCATCCATCGGTGAGGTAAACGGATGATGTTTGGCTACATAGCGTTTTTCCTCCTCGCTGTATTCCAAAAGCGGAAACTCGGTTACCCATAAAAGGTCATAACGGCTATCATCTATGAGGTTAAGGCGTTTACCTAGTTCCAGCCGCAATTGACCCAACGAATCGAATACTACCTCATCTTTATCGGCCACAAATAAAAGTAAATCGCCTGCTTTGGCATCCATACGTCCAAGTATACCGTCTATCTCATCTTGGCTTAAAAACTTCGTTATAGGTGATTTTAATTCGTCGGCTGTAATGGTTATCCACGCCAAACCTTTAGCCCCAAATGTCTTCACAAAATCGACCAATGCATCTAATTCCCTGCGTGCGAACTTATCAGCTCCATCTATCACATTTATACCGCGTACGCTACCGCCGTGAGCTACTGCATCGGCAAACACCTTAAACTGGCTCGATCGTACTATGTCACTTATATTTTTCAGCTCTAAGCCGAAGCGGGTATCGGGCTTATCGGAACCATAGCGTTCCATAGCCTCTTTATATGTAAGGCGTTTGAGAGGCAATGATATGTCCATGCCTATGGCATCCTTAAATATCCTGGCTATAAGCTGTTCGTTCAGCGCTATTACGTCCTCTACATCGACGAAAGACATTTCTAAATCTATCTGCGTGAACTCAGGCTGTCTGTCGGCTCTAAGGTCCTCATCCCTGAAACACCTAGCTATCTGAAAGTATTTATCAAAGCCAGATATCATTAAGAGCTGCTTAAAAAGCTGCGGAGATTGTGGCAACGCATAAAATGAACCTGGGTGCAAACGGCTGGGTACAAGATAGTCTCTGGCGCCTTCAGGCGTGCTCTTTGTGAGCATAGGCGTCTCAACCTCAATAAACCCTTCATCGGATAAAAAATCGCGTGTAATCTTAGATACTTTATGACGAAGCATAAGATTGCGCTGCATATCTGGTCTGCGCAAGTCCAAATAACGATATTTAAGGCGCAGTATCTCCGACACGTTTATATCATCTTCTACAGGAAACGGCGGCGTTTCAGAACGCCCTAAGACCTTGAGCTGACGCGCCCTTATCTCTATTTCTCCGGTGTTTATTTTAGGATTTACAGTATCCTCCGAGCGACGAACCACATCGCCGACCACTGCTATGACATATTCGTTGCGCAGCGCCTGTGCTTTATCAAAAGCATCGGCATCGAAGATCTCATTAAATACTACCTGTACTATACCGGTCCGATCTCGTAAATCTATAAATATAACGCCGCCCAAATCACGGCGCCTTTGCACCCATCCCATAACCACTGCGCTTGTATCCACATCGCTGAGCCGCAGTTGGCCGCACATATGCGTGCGCTTTAATCCTCCCAATAACTCGTCCATTAAATTTCCTCCTAATGCAATAAACTATGCAGCCGCTCTGCAATATTATCAAGTTCCATACGTTGTTCTTGGCCTGTACTCATGTTTTTGCATGAAACATGACCGGAGGCCATTTCATCAGAACCTATAACCAGTACATATTGGGCTTTAAGCTTGTCGGCATACTTAAATTGCCCTTTCAGGCTCCGAGCTACATGGTCTATCTCCACAGATATATCGCGTTTTCTCAACATTGACGCTAATCCTATCGAATAGTGGTATGCCTGCTCCCCCACTGCTGCTATAAACAAATCCGGCCCTTTTGGCACAGGTATAATAATGCCTTGGCTATCCATACACAAGAGCAAACGTTCCAATCCCATGCCAAACCCTGCGCCAGGTATCGATGGACCTCCGCATTGCTCTACCAGGTCATCGTAGCGGCCTCCGCCACATATAGTACCTGGAGACCTTTCATCGGTAGATAATATTTCAAACACAGTCCGCGTATAATAATCCAGTCCGCGCACTATTCTAGGATCAATCTCATATTTATAACCCATAGCCGATAGATAATCTTGAAAGCTGTCAAAATGCTTTTTGCAATCATCGCATAGATAATCGACGATATCAGGCGCATCAGTCAATACCGCCTGGCAGCCTTTCTCCTTGCAATCCAGTATTCTCAACGGATTCTTATCGTAGCGCGAACGACATGTATCGCATAACCGATCAAGGCGATCGGCCAGATAATCCATAAGCACTTTATGATACACAGGCCTGCATTGTTTACACCCTATGCTGTTAATATGGATTTCAAGGCCCTTTAATCCCAAATTATTCAATAAAGACATAGCGAGGTCCACTATCTCCGCATCTATGGAAGGACCATAGCTACCAAAAGCCTCTACGCCGAATTGATGATGCTCTCTCAAACGGCCGGCCTGAGGACGCTCATACCGAAATATAGGAGAAAGGTAATACAGTTTTATAGGTTGGGCTTCAGCATAAAGTTTATGCTCTATATACGCCCTAACGACACCGGCTGTCCCCTCTGGTTTTAATGTTATGCTTCTGTTACCTTTATCCACAAAGGTGTACATTTCCTTCTGCACTATGTCGGTGGTATCGCCCACGCCTCTCTGAAATAACTCGGTATGCTCAAAAACAGGCGTACGGATCTCCTTATATCCGAATAAGGCCGTCCAGCGCCGTATAAAAGATTCTACATATTGCCATTTATATACCTCATCAGGCAGCACATCTTTGGTGCCGCGAGGAGCATTTATCGCCATGCTTTACCTCCAAAAGATTTTATACATATAATTATAGATTTTAGATAGCATGGCGTCAACCTCTATATATCTTTTTCCAAATCTTTCTTCAAACGTCGTACCGTTTCAGGATCTATATCAAATTGCTCTGCTATGGTTCTATCATCAATGCCTTCTTCTATCATATCCATCATCTCAGTAACTTCTATATCTGTAAGATCTTTATATCGATCATCGAAGCCATCTTTACTCATAAACCTTACCTCCATCTTCTAATTTCGTTTATAGATCTACGTCCTTAAAAACGGATTACTTATCCTTTCATACTTCATGGTAGTCGAGGGACCGTGACCAGGATATAAAATAGTATTATCATCTATATTCGTTAAAATACGATTTAAAGAAATTCTCATCTTGTGCTCATCACCGCCAGGCAAATCGGTACGACCTATAGACCCAGCAAATAATGTATCGCCGGTAAATAAACAATCCTTTACTTGAATACATATGCTACCTGGAGTATGTCCGGGTGTATGCATTATATGCGCTTTAGAAAAACCCATATCAATAGTATCGTTATCTGCCAAAAAGCCGTCGGGAACTATCGATATTGGATTCATACCCAATAAATGCGCAATGGAAGGGGTTTCGTCATCAGTTATCATAAAGGAGTCATCTTTATGCATTAACACTTTAGCACCCGTAAACTTTTTTAAGTAAGGCACTGCACCGACATGATCCGGATGACCGTGTGTCAGCATTATATGAGTGACTACTAATTTATCTTGTACTACAACGTCGTATATCTTCTCCCCTTCATCACCCGGATCAATTATAACTGCCGAATTATCGTCATCATATACGCATATATAGCAATTTGTTTGATACGTGCCGACGCGTAAAGCTTCTACTTTCATGAAGCATTGACCCTTTCCACATTTATGACCTTAGGCAATTTTCTCAGTTGTTTCATCAGCTTGTCCAACTGCTGTAAACCGGTTATCTGTACGGTCAGATTTATAACCGCTATACCATCCTGTCTGCTCTTGGCATTTATAGATGTTACCATTATTTTGGATTCGCTTATGGTATTGGTAATATCGGCTAGCAAGGCAAAGCGATCCTGCGCCGTCACCTGCACACCTGCGTCATATGCCGTTTTCGGTGCCTCATCCCATTTAACATCTATCAAACGTTCGGGTTCAAACGCCCCGCTTCGCACATTGGGACAATCCTTTCGGTGAATAGATATGCCTCTGCCACGAGTTATATAACCTACTATTTCATCGCCGGGTACTGGATTACAGCATTTGGATATCCTCATCATAACATTATCGATATCGCTTACTTTTATCGTAGTAGGCGTTGACTGTTTGGTCTCCGGCATAGCTTTGTTGATGGTTTCAATAATTTTTTCATCGCTTTGCTGAGTTTGTCGATAGTCTTCCACCAATCGTGCCAATACCTGATGTGGGGTTAAAGCCCCATAGCCGACCGCCGCATATATGTCATCAAATGAACGAAAGCTGTATTTCTTTATTATAGGTTCTATCCACTCGGGTTTCGTAAGTTGGCCGAGCGAAAGCCCGTATTTTTTGGCCTCTCTTTCCAACAACTCACGGCCTTTTGCTATGTTTTCCGCTTTTTGCTCTTTTTTAAACCACTGATTTATTTTGCTCTTAGCTTGGGATGTTTTAACTATCTTTAACCAATCCAAGCTGGGCCCCTTTACCGTCGGCGATGTCAGTATTTCTACTATATCGCCAGTCTGCAACTCAGAATCGAGCGGCACTATCTTGCCGTTCACTTTGGCCCCGATACATCGATTGCCTACAGCGCTGTGTATGGCATAAGCAAAGTCAAGCGGTGTAGAGCCTTTGGGCAAATCGATAACATCGCCTTTAGGCGTAAAAACCAAAACCTCATCGCTAAATAAATCTACCTTTAATGATTCCACGAATTCATCGGCATCGCGATCGTCGCTTTGCCACTCTAGTATCTGCCTCAACCATGCCAATTTTGAATCCAGGTCAGTATTTTCCAAGCGGCCTTCTTTATATTTCCAATGAGCCGCTATACCATATTCGGCTGTTCTATGCATATCCCACGTACGTACCTGTATCTCAACAGGCTCTCCTTGTGGCCCCACTACGGTTGTGTGCAAAGACTGATACATATTCGGCTTGGGTACAGCTATATAATCCTTGAATCTGCCGGGTATCGGTTTCCATATAGTATGGATAAGGCCGAGTACGGCGTAGCAATCGCGTACGGTATTCACTATCACCCTTACGGCCATAAGGTCATATATTTGCTCGAAAGCCTTGCCTTGGTATTTCATCTTTTTATATATACTGTAAAAATGCTTGGGCCGACCATCCACAGTTGCTTCAATGCCCGTTTCAGCAATTCTTTCTTTGAGCGTTGTTATGACCTGGTTTATATATTCTTCCCTCTGATTGCGTTTAGCAGCTACTTTATCAACCAGATCATAATATGCTTCTGGATCCAGATACCGCAACGAGATATCTTCTAATTCCCACTTTATTTTAAATATACCCAACCTATGAGCTAACGGTGCGTAGATTTCCATAGTCTCCTTGGCATTCCTGATCTGGCTTTCTCTATCCAGATATCTGAGCGTACGCATATTATGGAGGCGATCAGCTAGCTTTATCATTATCACCCTGACGTCCTTAGCCATGGCTATAAACATCTTACGTAAATTTTCGGCTTGAGCCTCTTTTTTGCTCTGAAACTCCAGTTTGCCCAGCTTTGTAACGCCCTCTACAAGGTCTGCGATTTCCACACCAAAAAGTTTTGCAAGATCATCATACGTATAATCAGTATCCTCCAAAACATCATGCAACAAGCCAGCACATATCGTAGAGGCATCCATGCCGAGATCAGCCAATATCAATGCTACCTGAACAGGATGAATGATATATGCCTCACCCGATACACGCGCTTGTCCTCTATGAGCGTTCTCGGCAAACTCATATGCTTTATTTATATATTCTATATCTTCCGAAGTATAACCATGTTTTAACCTATCGTATAAATCTTTATCCATATATTAAAGGACATCTCCATAACATAGCTCCCATTTAATGATCAAATTGGATGAGCGATTTTATATCGCAGCCCTTGAATTCACTCAAACGCTCTCTACCACCGAGATCGGTCAACTCCATAACAAAGCGAATGGCTACGACTTCTGCGCCAAGGCTTTGCACGAGCTTGACGACCGAATAAGCTGTGCCGCCCGTGGCCAACAGATCATCAGCCACCACCACCCGCTGGCCAGGTATGATAGCGTCTCTGTGAATCTCCAGCGCATCGGTACCGTATTCCAATTCATATTCATATTTTATCGTGGCGGCCGGTAATTTACCCGGCTTGCGCACCAATACAAAACCGGCATACAACTCATAAGCCAAAGGCGCCCCGATAACAAAGCCCCTAGCTTCCGGCCCTACCACCAAATCTATATCATTTAATCCGGCTGCCAATTCTTTTATAACGTAATGATAGGCTTCCTTATCCTTAAGCAAAGTGGTTATATCCTTAAAGCTTATCCCTTGTTTAGGAAAATCAGGTACTATACGCACTTTTTCCTTTAATCCGTCCATAGCAAAACCCCCATTTTTCAGTTATATTTAATTTTAACATATTTTTCGAAATCTTTAAATGCTTTTTGCAAACGTTCCATAGCGCTGTAGATAGCATTATCACGCAAATTCATCTTTTTACTGTAAGGTAGCATGCATATGTATACCATACCATCAGGCAGCATGCTATATCTAAGCAAGTTTAACTGCTGGAAAATATCTAATCCCTTTGTTAGTTTATGCGCAGTAATACCAGCAGCATCTATCAAAAGCTCGGTTTTTATGTTATACTGTGCCGAACGTCGTGCCGCATATCTGAGCGCCTTATATAGACTCTCCATATCGCCGCGCGATAAAGCCCATTGCTTTAGCATTTCAATATTATCCTTCAGTTGGTCCACCCCGAAAATTATATGGAGTTCCTGATCGGTTATTTTATCAGCTAATTTCAAAATATAGCTAGCGCTGAAAGGTACATCATAGAGTATTACGTGGGTAAACGGTTTAAGGTTTAATGTCGATAATTCAGCATTAACCAATATACGGTTATATACCACCGAGTCATTGCCAGCCGAATTATAATGCATATCCATTATTTCCAATGTCTTGTGTTCCTTCAACATATGGAGCAAATGAGCTAGTTGGCCCTGTGTATTAACTAGTATCAGATTATTGATATTATCAGATACATGCTCGATCAACCATTGGTCTCTCTGTTCCAAATGATGGCTCGATCCCAGCACATCGTCTATACAGGATATATCACCTAACACCTCGATGTTATCAGCTATAAAGCCATCAGTTATGTTATCGTAGTATTGGCTCACAAAAGCGTCTAAGTTCCGGTCATCGACAGACGGCCTTATATGAGCTGCTTTTAGCTGTATCTTTTGCACGCCGTTCCATATATTAAGCCCTAAAGAGCCTATCACGTCCAATCCCTGGCAGCAACACAGCTCTTGATATTTGTTGCCGTTACGGAATGCTATACAATCGAGGTCGACCCCATCTTGTGTCAGACACAGTTTTAAATGGGCTTTATCGGCACCGACCTCTCGCATATCCTTAAATGAAGCTGCACCTATCAGAAATACAGGCTCCTCATTAGCATCTCCGAATGGCTCCAAAAGGCTTAATTCATCCAATGTTGCTGGCGAAATATTTTCGATATTTATACTGGCATCATAATAGATAAACGGCATAACATCTTGAGGCAAAAGCACATCGGATAAAACAGCATTGAGCTTTCGGCGCAAAGCATTGATATCCTCTTCCAATATGGAAAATCCGGCAGCCTGAGCATGCCCGCCGAAAGCTACAAAGTATTTTCTGCACTTAATCAGTGTTTGATAAAGATCCAAAGACGGTATGCTGCGCGCCGAACCATGACCCATACCATCGGACAGGGCTATCATAAGCACCGGCCGATGATACGTCTCAGCCAGCTTGCCCGCCGCTATGCCTATCACCCCTTGATGCCAGCCCTCTTTAGCCAATACTATAGCGAAATCACGCCTTAAATCCACGGTGTCATCGATCATCCCGATGGCCTCTTGAATGATCTGCCTCTCTATCGACTGGCGCTGGCGGTTGTCAGCATCCAAATCCTTGGCCAATGCTGCAGCTTCATCAGTATCTTGGCTCATAAGCAGCGTTAAGCCTTTTACAGCGCTGCTCATACGCCCGGCAGCATTCAGCCTCGGCGCCAATTGAAACGCTATATGTTCGGTATTTATGCAGCTTATATCATCTTTTAAGCCTGCTGCCTGCCATAAAGCCTTTATACCCAACCTCGTATTATCCTTTATGCGCTGCAGGCCGTATTTTACTATTACCCTATTTTCACCCACAAGAGGGACTATATCGGCTACTGTACCCAACGCCGCTATGTCTATATAATCCATAGCAGCATCCAAGCCTATCAGCGCGCATCCCAGTTTAAATGCTACACCTACGCCTGCCAATGAGGCAAATGGATAGGTTGCATCAGGCCTATGAGGATTGACCACTGCCTGAGCATCGGGCAGTTCGTCCGCACAATGATGGTGATCAGTCACAACCACCTGTATGCCCAATTCATGCGCCAGTTTCACCTCTTCTACAGCAGTTATGCCGCAATCGACCGTTATTATCAGGCCCACGCCTTGATCATGGAGTTTGTATATGGCATCGCTGTTTAACCCGTAACCCTCGCTGAATCTATCAGGCAAATAAGGTATGGCCTCAGCACCCATTTCACGCAATATGCTCAGCATTATAGCGCTGGATGTTATACCGTCGACGTCATAGTCGCCATACACAGCTATTTTGGCGCCGCTTTGAACAGCACCCTTTATGCATCGCACAGCAACATCCATGTCAGGCAAAGCATACGGATCATGCAACTGCGATAAAGACGGATGCAAAAACGCAGCAGCAGTTGCCTCGTCGGTTATACCCCGCTGCCACAATAATTGAGCCAAAAGCGGCGATACATTAAGTTTACGAGACAAATTTTGAATCATATCATAATCGGGATTTGAAACTATAGGCTTGTAAATATACATTACCCACACCCTTAAGCAAAGCGGCAGGCCGGAAGCCTACCGCTTGTGAACCGCTGCCTTTTCCATAGCATCTCTTTGGGTCCATGTCGCCCATATTGGGCTGGCTATGAATATCGAAGAATATGCACCGCTTACAATACCCACTATTATAGGCAACGCGAACTCTTTTATAGACGGTACGCCGAATATATACAGCGCCGTTATGGTAAACAACGTGGTCAAAGTCGTGTTTATTGAACGGGCCAGTGTCTGCTCTATGCTCATATCAGCCAGTTCAAACGGGTTCATCTTCTTTTTGCCCAATTTACGTCTGTTCTCACGTATACGATCGAATACCACTATGGTATCATTTATTGAATAACCAACTATGGTGAGCACCGCGGCCACGAAAGGCGTGTTGATCTGCGTATTGGTTATGGCCACCACAGCCAGCATTATAAGAGCATCGTGTACCAATGCTATAATAGCGGCCACGCCAAAACGTATCTCAAATCGTATCCATATATATATGAGCATTAGAACACAGGCTATGGCTATGGCATATATCGCGTTGCGCGTGAGCTCGCCGCCCACTGTCGGGCCCACCTTTTCAAGCGAAAGCACTGCGCTGTCATCGATGCCATATTTTTCTTTCATATTGTTTAATATCTGCGCCTGCACTTCATCGTCGTTGGGCACAGAGGCTATGCGTATTAACACTTCCTGGTTGTTATCCCCTGCTTCCGATACATAGGCATCTATATTATGAGCTTTTATTATAGCCCTTATATCCTCAACATCATAACTTTTGCCTATGTTTATCTCCATCAGCGTGCCGCCGCGGAAATCTATGCCGAAATTTAAGCCCCTTATCAGCATAAAGGCGATGCCCACAACTATAATGGCTATGGATATACTGTACCATATCCATCTTCTCTCTATGATTTTCATTGGGCAACCTCCTTTACGCCATAGACTTTAAGATTTTTGATGCCAAAATCCATTACCAGTTTCAACAGATAACGCGTTACCACCACAGCGGTAAACATGCTGACTATTATACCTATGATCAATGTAACGGCAAAACCCTTTATAGTGCCTGTACCATAAACAAGCAGTACTACCCCCGCTATGATGGTAGTTATATTGGAATCCAATATAGCGCTCAAAGCCCTGTGAAAGCCTGCATCGACAGCCGCGCCGAGCGTCTTGCCGGACTTTAATTCTTCTTTCAACCGCTCGAATATAAGCACATTGGCATCCACTGCCATGCCTATCGATAATACTATACCGGCTATACCTGGCAAGGTCAGCGTAGCACCAGTTCCAGCCAGCACTAAAAACACCAATAATATATATGTTACCAGCGCTATATCGGCTACCAGGCCGGGTAAACGATAATACAGCAGCATAAACAACAATACCGCCGCCACGCCTATAGCACCGGCCAATACGCTGCGTTCCATGGCACCGGCACCCAGCGTGGCCTTTATAGAACGCATTTCTATAACCTCCACCGGTACTGGCAGTGCACCGCTTTGTATAAGGTTGGCCAGATTAGCTGCCTCTTCCATAGATGCCATGCCAGTTATCTGTGCCTTACCATTGGGTATTTCGTTCTTTACCATAGGCGACGAGATTACCTGATCGTCGAGCACAATACTTATGGTCTTCCCTAAATTGGCTCTGGTTCCCTCGGCAAACTTTTTAGCGCCTTCATCGTTGAGCTCCAATGCCACCACAGGCTGGGTAATACCCGTATCATCCGCACCATATTCAGGTTTAGCTGACCTTACATCGCTGCCGGTAATTATGACGTTGCCCGCTTCATCCTTGAATTCGAGCTTTGCAGTACGCCCGAGCAAATCCTGCGCTTCCTGCAGGTCGGTAGTACCCGGAATCTCGACGCGTATGCGCCTTTCACCCTGCTTAGCTATAGTGGCTTCGGTCAGGCCTTTGCTGTCCAGTCGATTTCTGAACACGCCTATAACGCCGTCTATTTTGCTGTCCAAATCAGGTTCGTTGTCCGATACCTGAGCTTCATATACAAGATAAACGCCGCCGCTTAAATCCAGACCTTGTTTTATAGCGCTTCCCAGCGGTTTAACGACGTATATACCTATATTCAAGCCCGCTATGGCTATATAGGATACGATAGCTAAAATTAAAATAAATACTATGAGGATAACCAAGCTCCTCGTTTTTCGATTCAACTGCTTTATACCTCCCTCTGCATTTATTACCATGATATTATACTTCTTATCGCGTGAACTCGTCAATGCCTGTCCCTATTCAAAATTGCTTTTATAGCCAAAGCGCATTCTATGCGTTTTTTCTCCATAGCACAATATAATTCGTACGGCTGACCTATATCGCCGTTAAACATATAAGCATTAGCTGCGCACCCGCCGCTGCAGTAAAAACGTGCCCAGCATTTCCGGCACTCCGGCTTATTGTATATATTGCACTGAGCGAAACGCTGCTGCATATCGGTATTTATGGTGTCTTCCATGACGTTACCCATTATAAAGTCAGCGTTGCCCACGAACTGATGGCATGGATAGATATCGCCTGCCGGCGTCACAGCTATATACTCGCTGCCGGCGCCACAACCGAGCAAGCGCTTGGCCACACACGGACCTTGTTCCAAATCGATCATGAAGTGGAAGAAATTAAACGGTTTACCTTGGCGTATGCGATCGAGATATTCATCCACTAATCTATCGTATTGTTCGAATATATATGGCAAATCATCCTGTGTCAACCCATATGGCTGGTCTTTGGCCACCACCGGCTCCACCGAAACCTGATCGAACCCCTTATCGACTA
Source organism: Clostridiales bacterium (assembly GCA_030156435.1). Taxonomy (GTDB): domain Bacteria; phylum Bacillota; class Clostridia; order Mahellales; family Mahellaceae; genus Mahella. The sequence continues at coordinate 36,594 of JASGMM010000005.1, forward strand.
TGTGCATAACGTCCTCTGCAAAATCTAAATTGCGCTTTGTAAAGGTACCGCGTATATAATAATCGCCATGCTTGCGGTTATCTACCAGTGACTTGAATTTAGGCATTATTATATCATATGTTCCTTTGCCGTTTATAGTCTTTCGCATGGCGTCGTTGATAGCCGGTCGACCATCCATGCTCAACACAACATTATCCATATTATCGTTTATATATTTGATTTTTTCTTGATCCAGCGCAATGCCATTGGTAGTCACGGTGAAGCGTATGTGCTTACCGCTGCTTTGTTCCAGTCGACGGCCGTATTCCACTATATCCTTCATGGCATCGAAATTCATAAGCGGTTCTCCGCCGAAAAAATCCACCTCAAGATGGCGGCGGGAACCTGAGTGACGCACGAGGAAATCCAGAGCCGCCCTGCCTGTATCGGCCGTCATCAGCGTGCGTTGTCCACCGAAATCACCGGTAGAAGCAAAACAATAGCTGCAGCGCATATTGCAGTCGTGCGACAGATGAAGGCACATGGCTTTTACAACGTGTAGCCTATCATCGCTTTGGAAAAAGGTATCATAATCTTTATCGTCGCTATACAGCATACCGTCAGCCCTCAATTGATCCAATTCGGACAGTGCCTCGGCTATATCTGATTTTTCATATTTATATGCTAATTTATCAACGATCTGCGCATTATCGGTCGTCCCATAATATTCCAATATATCCCATGTCAAACGATCGACGCTATGTACTGCGCCACTGTTAACATCTATCACCATATAGATACCGCTTTGATAAAATCTGTGAATTTGTTGCATTATCTCTCCCTCAATAGAAATATAATAATGCCATCCATCAAAGATGAATGGCATTTCAGAATCAGTTGTTCTGACATACTTGATTGGCTACTGTGCAAGATGTCTTGCAGGCCGACTGACAGGATGCCTGGCATTCACCGCAACCGGCTTTGGACAAAGTATCTTTTAGCACAGCTTTGTTCAACGTCTTTATATGTCTCACTCTTTATCCCTCACTTTGCATTATTTGTTTTTACTGCATGAATTATCATTTGCTTTTTAATGTGACGCCTATTATACCGCCTATCGCTCCCGCAACAAAGGCCATAAAAGCATCGTTTAGCATAGCGCTAAATAACATGGGTTCAGAGGAAATCATAGAGGTTATAATAAGCGCAAGCAATATGTAAATCAATCCGGCTACGCCAGCTTTAAGCCAGCCTCTGGAATCCGTAGCAACAGCGGCTAGCAAGCCTGCTATAGCCACGCTTATAATCTTTATGGTCTGCACTGTCGGCGGTATAGTAGATTCCTGCACATTCGAACCATTTATGACAACAGCGAATATTATAAAACACAAAAGCGATATAACTACACCCCATAGAGCGCTTCTTATTATAACCCATATATCGTACGCAGGAGTCCCACGCTCTTCGACAGCTCTTCCATGCCTGTAATCAACCATATATATTCCCCCACATCTTATTATCAGTAATAATCTATGCAAAGGATATGAGGGAATATTACTGTTTCTCCTAGTCCGCGGTCTCTAGCTTTTCTACTTCTTTTACAGCCCATCGAGCTATAACAAGTTTAGTTTTGTCGGCACCTGTTTCTATAGTTAGCACTTCATCTTTTATGGACACTATCTTGCCATATATACCGCCTATAGTAGTTATATTATCGCCTACTTTTAACGCCTCCAGCATTTGGCGCGTTTCTTTGTCCCGTTTCTGCTGAGGTCTTATAAGCATAAAATAAAAAACCACTACTAACAGTATAAGTGGGAGCAAGCTGGCTATCAAAGCCCCGGCACCACCTACCGGTACTGTTCCTTGAGGCACACTAACCCCTCCTTTCTTTTATTCAAAGCATGATAATTATACCATGATAGCGATTGATTTATCAACCCAAAGTTTCGCTTTTCTGACTTTTCCTCGCTACAAGCAGCGAATGTTCCTGCTAAGTCATCGGTAATAATTCCTGAAGAACGTATCCCTAAATTCTAACAGCCTGTCTTCCATTATAGCCTGCCTTATATCCGACATAAGACTTGCCAAAAAGTACAGGTTATGGATGGTAGCCAAGCGAGCCCCCAGTATTTCACCCACATTGAACAAATGCCTTATATAAGCCCTAGAGAAATTTCGGCATGCATAACAGTCACACTGCTCGTCCAATGGGCGCATATCGTCCTTATAAGCGGCATTCCTTACGACAAGCTTGCCCTGAGAAGTCATTACCGTACCATTTCTGGCTATTCTGGTAGGCCATACGCAGTCGAACATATCAACGCCACGTATAACGCCCTCAATGAGGCAATCGGGACTACCCACTCCCATAAGGTACCGCGGTTTATCATCGGGCATATTCGGCATTATGTATTCCAGTATGTCATACATGACATCCTTTGGCTCACCTACGCTCAAGCCGCCTATAGCATATCCAGGAAACCCTATATCCACTATTTCCTCCATGCTCTTTTGCCGTAAATCCTTATATGTACTGCCTTGTATTATGCCAAAGAGGGACTGGCGTTCATCGGCATGTGCCTGCTTACATCGTTTAGCCCATCTAGTGGTCCTTTCCACAGCGCGCGAAGCGTAATCGCGATCACACGGATATGGCACGCATTCATCGAATGCCATTATGATATCGGCACCAAGAGCATGTTGTATTTCTATGGCTTTTTCGGGACCTATGAAATGCTTGGAACCGTCTATATACGACCTGAATGCGACCCCGTCTTCGGTTATATCCCTCAGATGGCTCATGCTGAACACCTGATATCCACCGCTATCGGTCAAGATGGAGCGATCCCAGTGCATGAAACCATGCAAACCGCCTGCTTTGGCTACTATATCATGGCCGGGACGCAAGTAAAGATGGTATGTATTGCCCAATATAATTTCAAACCCTATGTCCTTTAATTCGTCGGGAGTCATGGTTTTAACAGTGGCCTGGGTGCCCACCGGCATAAAAACCGGCGTATCTATGACGCTGTGTTCGGTGTATATTCTGCCTAAACGCGCACCGCTGTTTTTATCCTTTTTTATAAGTTCATACCTTAAAGTCATCGTACCCCCCCAAAGCCTCTTCTATGGCCATTAAAGCATCATTCCTGCCCTGTTTGGTTAGCGCTGAAAATGGTATTATATCAGTTCCTTGTGGTATTTCCATCTCCTTTTTTATCATATTGAGGTGCTCCTGCACCTGGCTTTTGTTCAACTTATCGACCTTCATAGCTACAAAACCTGTGCTTATCCCATAATATCGCAGCCACCGCCACATTAACTGGTCATACTCGCTAGGTTTATGACGAATATCCAGCAGCATAAATGCACCGACTATATTATCGATCCGCGAGCTGAGGTATGTCTCTATGCTCTCGCTCCACCGATTTTTTTCCTGCACAGATACTTTAGCATAGCCATACCCCGGTAAATCGACTATATAAAAGCATCCATTGATAAGATAGAAGTTTATAGTACGCGTTTTGCCTGGTTTAGAACCTATAAAAGCCAGTTTGCGGTTATTGGTTATGGTATTCACAAACGAAGATTTGCCCACATTGGACCGCCCAAGCAACACCAGTTCAGGCATATTGCCCTTTGGATATTGCGATGGCATCACAGCGCTCGCTATAAACTCCGCCTTCTTTATCTCCATATGCTCATTTCTCCTCCCTCTCCTTTGTTAAGCTTTATTTTTGTCGTGCAAGCTTGAGGCACTCAGCACTTCCATGGAAACAGGTGTAGCTGGCATACCGGCATTTTTCTTATCATCGCGGCATAAAACTTGTCCTAATACATCCTCTATACGCGCAGCTTTTATCAGTTTCACATTTTCATCGTCAAAACCAGCCTGCCAATTATCTTCCGGTATTACAACCTTGCGTACTCCGGCAGCTCTGGCAGCTTCTAATTTAGCTGCAATGCCGCCCACAGGCTTTACTGCACCATAAATAGATATCTCACCTGTCATAGCTGCTGTGTTGTCCACAGGTATATCCATTATAGCGGAATATACAGCCGCCGCTATAGCAGCACCGGCTGACGGTCCGTCTATCGGCACTCCTCCAGGAAAGTTTATGTGGATGTCGTAATCCTTTGTCTGAACATGCATACATTTATTTAATGCGCTCAATACATTGGCTATAGATGCCTTAGCCATACTGGTACGCCTTACCCTGTGCATATCGGAACCCAGCTCCTCTTCTTCAACGATACCAGTAATAGTAAGTATCCCTTTGCCTTTTAAAGTCGGTATTGCCGAAGCCTCTATCTCTATCAATGTCCCCAGATGTGGTCCATATACAGCCATGCCGTTTGCGCATCCTACTTTGGGCTTATCGTAGATCTTGCGCTCAGGTCTGGGATTGTAATGGCCGCTTTCAATAACCCATTCTATATCATCCATGGTTATATTCTTCTTCCCGTCGATAAATGCTATGCCTGCGGCAAGCTGTATCATATTGACCGCTTCTCTGCCGTTGGTAGCATATTTGCCTATCAATTGTGCAGTCCCTTCATCGATTACGAAGCCTGCTTTGTCAGCAGCATTTCTGGCAATACGTATTATTTCGTCGGGCAATAAGGCTCTGAAAAATATCTCCAGACAACGCGAGCGAATAGCTGCCGGTATTTCATCAGGCGACCTCGTCGTTGCTCCTACCAGACGAAAATCAGCCGGCAATCCATTCTGAAATATATCATGTATGTGCCGTGGTATGTTAGGATCCTCGGAGCTATAGTAAGCGCTTTCAAAAAATACCCTTCTGTCCTCCAAAACCTTGAGCAATTTATTCATCTGAATTGGGTGCAATTCGCCAATCTCATCCAAAAACAATATACCACCATGAGCTTTGGTAACAGCTCCCGGTTTGGGCTGCGGTATGCCGGCTATGCCCAAAGGCCCTGCTCCTTGATAAATAGGATCATGTACTGAGCCTATTAAAGGATCGGCTATGCTGCGCTCGTCAAAGCGCATGGATGTAGCATCCATTTCCACAAATTTCGCATCTTTTTTAAAAGGCGAGTAGGAATTTTTCTTAGCCTCTTCCAGAACCAGGCGAGCTGCCGCGGTTTTGCCTACTCCCGGAGGTCCATATATCAAAACATGTTGAGGGTTAGGACCACACAAAGCGGCCTTTAACGCTTTTATACCCTCCTCCTGTCCCACTATATCAGCAAATGATGTGGGCCTGGTTTTTTCCGATAACGGTTGAGTCAAGGACCTCTCTCTCATTCTGTGCAGCTTTTCTAGCTCTTGTTTGGATTCTTTGGCAATGGCCGACCGGTTATTTTGCTGGCTTTTCAGCAAGTTAAAGAAATATAAGCCTATAACCACTGCGAAGAAGAATTCTATCAGCAGTATTACCGTGGTCATAGTTTAGCAACCTCCTCCTATAGATGCATTAGATTTCATAAAGTAGTATGTGTATGAGGTTGCATTTTATCCTTAAATATGAAAGGGCGTTCTATAAAAGAACGCCCAGGAAATTGTGCAGCTATTATGAAGCTGTTTCTTTTTTCTCTCGGCCTTTTTTTACTGGCCGCTTTGACTTCTGTATCTCCGATATTATTATCATCGGCTCAGTATGATTGACTATGGCATCCTCTGTTATGACACACTTCTCTATGTCCTCTCTGGATGGGATGTCATACATTATATTGAGCATGATATCCTCCAATATAGCCCTTAAACCACGGGCACCAGTATTTCTTTCCAGCGCCTTATCCGCTATGGCAGCTATTGCCGCTTCTTCGAACTCCAGCGTCACACCATCCATCTCAAACAACTTCTGGTATTGCTTTATAAGGGCATTCTTCGGCTCTGTCAAAATAGTCATGAGGGCTTTTTTATCAAGAGCATGGAGTGTTACGATAATAGGCAATCGACCCACCATTTCCGGTATTAATCCGAATTTAAGCAGATCCTGAGGCATTATATGCTTCAGTAACTCACCTACATCCTGCTCTTTCTTGGTTTTAATCTCGGCCCCAAAGCCCATGGCCTTCTCGCCCAATCGGTTTTGTATTATTTTATCTATTCCATCAAAAGCCCCGCCGCATATAAATAGTATATTCGTCGTGTCTATCTGTATAAATTCCTGATGAGGATGCTTTCTACCACCCTGCGGGGGTACATTGGCTACAGTACCTTCCAATATTTTAAGCAATGCCTGCTGCACGCCCTCACCCGACACATCTCTTGTAATCGACGGATTCTCCGATTTCCTTGCTATCTTATCGATCTCATCTATATAGACTATGCCCCTCTCAGCCTTTTCCACATCGTAATCGGCTGCCTGAATAAGCTTTAATAGTATATTCTCTACATCCTCGCCGACATATCCGGCTTCGGTAAGCGACGTGGCATCCGCCATCGCAAATGGCACATTCAATATGCGCGCCAGCGTCTGGGCCAGAAGCGTTTTTCCTGAGCCGGTAGGTCCCAACATTATTATATTGCTCTTTTGAAGCTCCACACCATCCGATTTTACATCGCTGTTTATGCGCTTGTAGTGGTTGTATACCGATACTGACAAGATCTTCTTAGCGTCCTCTTGTCCTATCACGTATTGATCGAGTATCGCCTTTATTTCTGCTGGTTTTGGCAGATCCTTTATCTCGATATCGGATGTATCGTCGAATTCCTCCTCAATGATCTCCTGGCATAGTTCTATGCATTCATCGCATATATAAACGCCAGGGCCAGCCACCAAACGCCTTACCTGATCCTGCGTTTTGCCGCAAAATGAGCACTTTACCTGTTTTTTATCATCATATCTTGCCATTGTATCACCTCTCCTACTGGCAAACGTTATTTCCTAGATATAATAACCTCATCTACTATACCATATTCTTTTGCCTCTTGGGCTGACATAAAGAAATCTCTATCGGTATCCCTTTCTATTTTCTCATAAGGCTGACCCGTGCGCTCGCTGAGTATTTCATTCAAGCGCCGTTTTATCCTTACAATCTGCTCGGCATGTATCATTATATCAGTAGCCTGACCGCGAGCTCCTCCCATGGGCTGATGAATCAATATCTCGCTATTCGGCAGAGCATACCTTTTCCCCTTGGCGCCGGCAGCCAGCAAAAACGCGCCCATGGAAGCTGCCATACCTATGCATATTGTAGAAACGTCTGGCTTTATATACTGCATAGTATCATATATAGCAAAACCTGCCGTCACCGAACCGCCAGGACTGTTTATATACAGATGAATATCCTTATCCGGATCTTCTGATTCCAAAAACAGCATTTGAGCTACTACCAGGCTGGCTGTGGCATCGTCCACTTCGCCATCCAAAAAGACTATCCTTTCCTTTAATAACCGCGAATATATGTCATATGACCGCTCGCCGCGGCTGCTTTGCTCTACAACTATGGGTACCAAATTCATAAAATTACCTCCGCTCATTATACTTGCTTTTCAAACTAGGCTTCGTCTTCTGAAGTATTCGCTTGACCATCTCCCTCAACATCCTCTACAACAGCATTTTCTATTAAAAAGGAGATGATCTTATTCATGCGCAATGTTTCTTCTATAAGCGACGGATTTATCCGTTGTTTATATTGTTCGACATCCACATTCATTTGCTCCGCGCGTTTCTTTATTTCTTCGTCTACTTCTTCAGAAGAAACCCCTATATTCTCTACTTGGCCTATCTTTTCCAGTACCATTCTGGATTTAAGGCGATTATAAGCAACGTCTTTATATTGTTCCCTCAGTGCCTCTTTTGATGTATTAGTAATCTGAAGATAAATATCCAGACTTAAACCGTTATATTGGAGATTATAGTCCAATTCCTGCAATACATCATCCAGTTCCCTTTCCACCATCACATCTGGAATATCAACGCTAGAATTTTCTGTAACCTTTGCTATCACAGCATTTTCAAGAGCTGACTGTGTTTGTTGGGCAGCTTCATTTTCCAAACGCTCCCTTATGCTTTGCCTTAATTCCTCCAGCGTATCGAATTCGCTGACATCTTTAGCGAATTCATCATCCAGTTCCGGCAGTTCCTTGTACTTTATTTCTTTCATGGTAACCGAAAACGTTACTTCTTTGCCTGCTAAATCGGTATTCCCATAATCCTCTGGAAATACTATATTAAATTCTTTATTCTCTCCTACCCGCATGCCAATGAGCTGCTCCTCAAAGCCGGGTATAAAGCGCCCCTGGCCAAGCTCTATATCTTGATCCTCAGCTTTGCCGCCTTCAAACTCTTGACCATCAAGATAACCGGTATAGTCCACCGTTACAGTGTCGCCTTCCTGCGATGCCCTATCTTCTACAGCTATTAACCGCGCATTCTTCTGGCGCAAATCTTCCAATTCTTTTTCTACATCTTCATCTGTAACATTATATATCGGCCTTTTGACCTGTATTCCTTTATATTCTCCTAACGTCACTTCTGGCTTTACAGTAACGTCGGCACTCAGTATGAGATCCTTACCTTTACCTATCTGCACTATGTCTATTTGAGGCAGATCTACAGGAGTAAGGTTATTCTCTTCGATAGCCTTGCTATATGCGTCCGGGAAAACATCGTCTATGGCGTCTTCATAAAATACCGATTCCCCATAATATTGCTCCACTATATGTTGAGGTACCTTGCCCACGCGAAATCCAGGTACTCTGAATTTCTTAATATTCTTTCTATAAGCCTTCTTTACCGCTTCTTCAAAAGTATCAGCATCTACTTCTATCCTGAGTTTGGCAACGTTATTTTCCACTTGTTCTAATTGAGAACCCATACGTTCCTCCTTATATTAAAAAATAGCAAAATATTCGTTTTTTCTATTATGCCACCAAAACGCTAAAATTTCAAGGTTTATTTTGCTTTTTATATAAAAAGACCGCTACTCTTAAGCAGCGATCTTCATGGTGGGCCATCAGGGACTCGAACCCTGGACACCCTGATTAAGAGTCAGGTGCTCTGCCAACTGAGCTAATAGCCCATTGTAATGGAGCGGAAGACGGGATTCGAACCCGCGACATTTGCCTTGGCAAGGCAACGCTCTACCACTGAGCCACTCCCGCATGCTATTTGGTCATTTGGTGCGGGCGAAGAGACTCGAACTCCCATACCTCGCGGTACCAGATCCTAAGTCTGGCGCGTCTGCCAATTCCGCCACGCCCGCGCATATTGGTGATCCATCGGGGACTCGAACCCCGGACACCTTGATTAAAAGTCAAGTGCTCTACCGCCTGAGCTAATGGATCAAATTTGGCTGGGATGGCAGGATTCGAACCTACGAATGCAGGAGTCAAAGTCCTGTGCCTTACCGCTTGGCTACATCCCAACGTTAACGTCACCTTGACCCATTAAACAGCTCAATGTGACTGACGCTTATTATTATAGCAAACATATATAAAGTATGCAACATTTATAGCGAAAAAACTCTCCTAAATAAAGCATACCCTATGTTCACAAGAGCAAAGTTATAAAATGGTGACCCATCGGGGACTCGAACCCCGGACACCTTGATTAAAAGTCAAGTGCTCTACCGCCTGAGCTAATGGGTCGCAAAAATAAAAATGGGGTGAATGGTGGGACTCGAACCCACGGCCTCCAGGGCCACAACCTGGCGCTCTAACCAGCTGAACTACATCCACCACATTATGGTGCGCCTGGAGGGATTCGAACCCCCGGCCCACGGATTAGAAATCCGTTGCTCTATCCTGCTGAGCTACAAGCGCTTATTATTATGGAGCGGGTGATGGGAATCGAACCCACGCGGCCAGCTTGGAAGGCTGGAACTCTACCATTGAGCTACACCCGCATACCGGTGACAATATGTAAGTTTAGCATATAGCCGCTCGTTTGTCAATAGCAAAAAATCGCCGATTTTGCTGGCATACAGTGTCGCGTCAAATAAATTTGTCCCATCATCACAAAGATAGGGCCACTATATATGGATATGCTTTGCCGTTTCTTATCTCGATAATCGCATAGCTGGGTGTATCCGAACCGCGCGGTTCTCCTATGCTGCCAGGATTGATGAAAAGTATGCCATTATCTGCAAATATCTCCGCTACATGCGAATGCCCGAATAACACAACATCAGCCTTTAAATCCCTGGCCTTATCAATGATGCCATCATGATCCCATTTGACACCGTGTTGATGGCCATGTGTGGCGTAAATTCTTAATCCCTCGGCCTCTATAATCTGCTCTGCCGGTATACTGGAAGAAAAATCGCAATTCCCTTTTACAGATATTATCTCTCTTTGTAGCTCGGCCGATAACAGTACAGCATCATGGCAATAATCGCCTAGATGCACAAGCACGTCGACATTACCCATATCCTTTATAGCCCTTCTGGCTGTGGCCAAATGACCATGGGTATCGCTCATTACCCCTATTCTCATCAGTTACCTCTTCATACGTAATCTTTGATTTTATCCTTTAACGCATCTAATGCCCTGGCCCTATGGCTCATCTCATTTTTTACTGATGCATCCAATTGGGCAAATGTTTTGTTATATTCAGGTATCAAAAATACAGGATCATACCCGAAACCGTCGCTTCCCATTTCCTCATATGTTATATACCCGTCACATCGCCCATCTGCCATTATTACATAGCCGTCGGGCGAAACGAGAGCAACACAGCAGTAAAAGAACGCTTTGCGTTTATCCCATGGTACATCTCGCATCATATCGAGCAGCTTTCTGCGGTTATCCTCATCGCTAGCATTTAAGCCAGCAAAACGCGCCGAATATATACCAGGTCGGCCGCCTAACGCTTGTACGATTAATCCTGAATCATCGGCCAATGTCCACTCATTAGCCACTTTGCATACAGTCATAGCCTTCTTAATGGCATTCTCTTGAAAACTATTGCCATCCTCCTCTACTGCTACATATATGCCTTTTTCTTGCATAGAACATATATTGACGCCTAAAGGCGTCAATATATGTTTGATCTCTGCAATCTTACCTCTGTTATTAGAAGCTATGATGATATCCTTGATCTTCACTTTCTGCCACCTATTTTATCAGCTATTTCTCCTAAACAATCTATTTGCAAAGCCATGAGCTCCTGTATCCCTTTGTCGGCAAGGTTTATGAGCTCGTCCATCTGTCGGCGTGAAAACGGCGCCGCTTCGCCAGTTCCTTGGATCTCTACAAAGCGGCCATCATCGGTCATAGCAATATTCATATCTACCTGCGCCCTAGCATCTTCATCATAGCACAGGTCCAGCATAATCTGGCCATCTACTATACCCACGCTTACAGCAGCTACCAAATTGCTTATGGGAAAACGCTCTATTTTTTTCTTCTCAAACAGTTTGTTTATAGCAATAGCCAATGCTACAAAAGAACCAGTTATAGAAGCTGTGCGCGTACCTCCATCAGCTTGTATAACATCGCAATCTATCCATATAGTGCGTTCACCTAAAGCAGAAATATCCACAACTGAGCGCAATGTCCTACCTATGATGCGTTGTATTTCCTGCGTACGCCCTTCTATATGCCCTCTGGTAGACTCCCTTATTTTACGTGCCTGAGTCGACCCCGGCAGCATGCCATATTCGCTGGTTATCCAACCTTTGCCCGTCCCTTTCAAAAAAGGCGGCACCTTATCTTCTATCATCGCCGTACATATTATTTTGGTTTCTCCGGCTTCGATCAACACCGATCCATCAGGGTGTTTTAAGTAATCGCGCGTTAATGTTACCGGCCGCAGTTGATCAAAACCTCTATGGTAAGCCCGCATTATATCCTCCAAAAATCAGTATTCATTGGCAAATGCGGGAACGGCTATCGGCTCAGCAACAGCATTCTCACCCGAACCCACATCTTTGCCGTCTATTTGAATCTTAACCTTTTGTACTCCGTCAAATTGTTTTACCGTCATCATAAGCTGCTTAAGCGCCATATCCATATCGGCCTGCGCATTTTGAACAGCTTCAAATTCCTTAGAAAGATTAATATATGCTACCCCTTCTTTTACCTGAACACCTAAAAGCTTGGTGCCTTGTGGTATAGACGTGGTCAAACTGCTATTTTCTTTAGGCCCTTTCAGCAACTCTTCTATAGCATCAGCTATATTAGCACTGCTGGCCGATGTAAATCTAGTTACAGGAACCAGGCAAGCAAAATTAGGAGCGGATGCTTTTGTGAAATATACCGTTACTTTCGATGCTTTATTCAGATCCAGATTTTTATCAGCTGTCTCTGCGTTTATACCTGCCGGTTCAAGAGGTTTATCCACAGCCGTACCATGTTTTAACTTCTTGACAATTTTGCCGTTGACCTGAAGCTGCACTTTATCTATAGTCGGAAATTCGGCTAAGGTATACACTATGGCATCGACCATATTGCGTTCTTCAGCAGCATCCGCACAGCTCATTATGCCATCATTGAAGTCTACGGTAGCCAAACCATCATGTATGCTTATGCCGTTTACCTGAGTACCGGCCGGTATGGAAGGCAATAAGCCTATTTTTTGTATATCCTCTCGAATTACGGTTTCATCGGTTATAGCTTGCAATGCTGATTTGGCTATAGCTTCTTGCCACTTTATCCTGCGCATCACTGGTACAACATATCCATCGGCATCCTGATAATACAGTACCGTGGGACGCATATTGCTGGTCGTCTCGGCTTGGCCAGCCGTTTCGGCAGCATTATTTGTGTTTCCAGCATCACTTTTATCAGCCTTATCATCGCCCTCAGAAGAACATGCCATCAATCCACTAGACAATATTAAGGCCAACGCTAAAAATATTACCCACTTCTTATAAGCCATTAATATAACACCCTCTCACCTAATATCCTGTTACAATTATATTAGGCAAGAAGGCCTGGTATGATTAATTTAATTCCCGTTCCAACAGTTTATTTAAAAGCTGCGGATTGGCTTTGCCTTTGGTAAGTTTCATGGCCTGACCCACCAGATAACCCAAAGCCTTCTTTTTACCGGCTTTATAATCGGCTACCGAAGGCGCATTTTCCTGAATAACTTGCCGTATTATTTCCAATAATTCACCTTCATCACTTATCTGCACCAATCCCTGCTCTTTTATTATAGCACCGGGATCCGTTCCGTTTGCAAACATTTCATCAAATACCTTTTTGGCAATGCTTATGCTTATGGTGCCATCATCGACATATTTAATCAAATCTACCAAATATGCCGGCGGAAATGGTATATCCGACGGATCTTTGCCATTTTCATTCAAGGCCCTCAAAACGTCTCCCATAAGCCAGTTGCTTACGGTTTTAGCATTATCGTAAATAGTCATGCACTGTTCAAAGTAATCGGCCAGATATTTCGATGATGTCAAGATTTCAGCATCATATTGCGGCAAACCATATTGAGAAATAAAGCGCTGATATCTTTGATCCGGTAATTCCGGAAGACTCTCTTTTATGCTTTCTATATAGCTTTTGTCCAAAGCTATCGGTACGAGATCCGGCTCAGGGAAATATCGATAGTCATGAGCTTCCTCTTTACCACGCATTGCAACGGTAACGCCTCTGGCATCATCCCACCGCCGTGTTTCATGCACTGTCGGATCTCCTTCGAGTAGAGCCTCTCGATGGCGTTTTTCTTCGTACTCCATAGCTTTGACAGCAGCTTTAAACGAATTTAGGTTTTTCATTTCCGTGATAGCAGTAGCCATAGATTTATCACTAGCCCTTGCATTTATGTTCACGTCACAACGCAAAGAACCCTCTTCCATCTTACAGTCGGATACCTCTATGTACTGCAATATAGCTTTTAATTTGTCCAAAAATGCCCCTGCTTCGGCCGGTGAATTCATATCCGGCTCGGTTACTATCTCTATCAGCGGTACGCCGGCTCGGTTATAATCGACCAACGAATTGTTACCCCAGCCTTCATGCAACAGTTTGCCAGCATCTTCTTCCATATGAACTCTGCGTATGCGTATACGCTTCGGCCCTTCTTCAGTTTCTATATCTACATAACCACCGACGCAGAGCGGTAAATCATACTGAGAGATCTGATAGGCTTTCGGAAGATCGGGATAATAATAATTTTTTCTATCCATCTTACTGAACTCCGATATATCGCAATTCAGAGCCAGCCCTGCTTTAACAGCATATTCTATGGCTTTTTTATTGGGCATCGGCAAGACACCTGGCATGCCCGTACATATCGGACAACAATGCGTATTAGGTTCGGCTCCGAACTCGGTGCTGCAACTACAGAACATTTTGCTTTTGGTCGCTAACTCAGCATGTACTTCTAATCCGATAAGGGTTTGTACTTCCATCTGTCATGTTCACCTTTCACTAGGTTTTTCGTTATGGTATGGCGTATTGCTCTCAAAGGCGTACGCCACGCGCAGTATAGTCTCTTCATCGAAGGCCTTGCCTATAATCTGCAAGCCTATAGGCAAACCTCTGCTGTCCAAACCACATGGTATTGATATGGCAGGTAATCCGGCTATATTTACCGGCACTGTGCATACATCGGATAAATACATCTCCATGGGATCATCCATGCGCTCGCCTATCTTAAAAGCTGTCGTAGGCGACGTAGGTACCACGAGAACATCGTATTTCTCGAAAGCCCGTTGAAAATCCCTTGTTATAAGTGTTCTAACCTTCAACGCTTTCAAATAATAGGCATCATAATAACCTGAACTCAACGCATATGTGCCCAGCATTATACGGCGCTTTACCTCGCTGCCAAAGCCTTCGCTACGCGTTTTTTTATACATATCTATCATATCGTCGTACTGAGCTGCCCGATAACCGTATTTTACGCCATCATAGCGCCCGAGATTTGAACTGGCTTCAGCCGATGCTATAAGATAATAGGCCGAAAGCGCATGATCAGTATATGGCAAAGATGTTTCTTCATAATCCGCTCCCATCTCTTTGAATAACTCAATAGCCTTTATTACGGCACTTTTCACTTCTTCGTTTATGCCTTGACCGAAAAATTCTTTGGGAACACCAATTTTAATACCTTTGACATCATCG
>JASGMM010000061.1 GCA_030156435.1 Clostridiales bacterium
ACATTCTGCGGAGAATATTAACATATTGCGGAAGCTGGCTTTGGAATTGATAAAGCACGAAACGAGTGTAAAGGGCAGCATAAAGTCCAAGCGCCAACGCTGTGCCTGGGATACTTTATATGCCTTTAAAGTGCTTGGGCTTCAAATTTCTTAAGCGATAGCCCTGGCAACCTGCAATATTTTTTGAATTTGGCGACTTATTATGATAAAATAAATTTGTTTATAAAATAAACGAAAGGATGTACCCATGACCATCGACGAAGAACTGAAAATATTGAAAAAGGGTGTAGCTGAGATAATCAGCGAAGAAGATCTAAGGAAAAAGTTAGAAGAATCTCATCGAGAAAATAAACCATTGACAATAAAACTGGGGTTAGATCCCAGCGCCCCCGATATACATATGGGCCATACCGTAGTGCTGCGGAAATTGAAACAATTTCAGGACCTCGGCCATCAAATAGTCCTGATAATAGGTGATTTTACAGGTATGATAGGTGACCCTACCGGTAAGTCCGAAACACGCAAACAGCTTACCAGAGAACAAGTATTAGAAAATGCTAAAACCTATCAAAAACAAATATATAAAATATTGGATCCCGATAGGACTATAATACGCTTTAATAGTGAATGGCTGGCCAAATTAAGCTTTGAAGATGTTATAGTGCTTTGCTCCAAGTATACTGTATCGCGTATGTTGGAACGCGAGGATTTTAAAAAGCGCATGGAATCACAACAGCCTATATCAATACATGAATTTTTCTATCCACTAATGCAGGCATATGACTCTATAGCTTTAGCCGCTGATGTAGAATTAGGAGGTACCGATCAAAAATTCAATATACTCATGGGCCGCACCCTTCAGAGGGAATACGGTCAAGCGCCTCAAGTGGCTATGCTTATGCCTATATTAGAGGGTACCGACGGCGTTAAAAAGATGAGCAAGAGCCTTGGCAATTACATAGGCATCAACGAACCCTCCGATGAAATATATGGTAAAACCATGTCTATACCGGATGGGCTCATCATACGATATTATGAATTGCTGACCGACATACACCCGGACAAACTAAACGAACTCAAAGAGCAAATGGAAAGCGGACTGTTAAATCCACGAGATGTCAAAATGGCACTGGCCAAGGAACTGGTTACACTGTATCATGGTGCACAAGCAGCCCAGGCTGCGGAAAAGCAATTCGTGAGCGTATTTCAAAAGGGCGATATACCCGATGATATAGAAGAGATAAAGGTACCTGCCGATGTGCTTAAGAACAGCATATGGTTGCCACGCTTTTTAGCTGATCATAAATTAGCGCCCACATCCAGCGAAGGCCGCCGTCTCATACAGCAGGGGGCTGTAAAGATAAATGGTCAAAAATCCCCCGAAGAAACTGTACGGCTTAAGTCCGGTGATATAATACAGGTAGGCAAGCGGCGGTTTGCTAAAATACTGCCCATGGACTAGCACTATGCGCCTTCCTATCTCATATATTAATGAGAAGGGAGGCATTACAATGTACAGGCTTTATAGTTTTAAAAAGAGGCATAAGTGGAATTTATTTATAGCATTGATCGTTGCAGCCGTAATATTTACATTGATTTTTGAATGGATAGACCGCAGCATAGCTCCTACCGTATTGGCATTATCCTCGGCCAAAGCCAGGGTAATAGCCACACAAGCTATAAACGTTGCCATAAATAAAAAACTTGCTGACGGCATATCCTATGACCAGCTCATAACAGCTATAACCGATGACAACGGGCGTGTTACCATGCTGCAGGCCAATACCATGCGTATGAACAGGCTCAGTTCAGAAACGGCTCTGGCCGTACTGGATGAAATGAAGTCGGTATCATCCACTATTATAAAGGTACCGATAGGTTCGGTATTGGGAGGGGATATATTGGCTGGCAGGGGTCCGTACATAAATATCAAAATACTTCCAGTAGGTTCTGTAGTAAACGACTTTGTAACCGAGTTTGAAAATGCCGGCATTAATCAAACCCGACATAAGATATATCTGCGCGTAAAAGCCCATATAAAGGTGGTAATACCGTTAAACAGCCAGGAACTCGAGGTCGTAAGCCAAGTACCCATAGCCGAGACCGTCATAGTAGGCAATGTACCGCAAAGCTACGTAAATCTTCAGGAACCAGACGCCAAAAGCGATGCCTTGAACCTGTTGCCTGACTTAAACGACTGACTGTTAAACCTCAACATAGTCGATTATATAATTATCGTGTATCTTGAAATCGTATTTTGCACCTTCGCGTAAGTCTTGTGCATTTTTATACACATCCAATAATAGAATACGCTGAGTTCCATCGTCCTGCATTATGAGTACCTCGTAATAAAAAAGCCTGTTATCCTTATAGACCGGTTCATTGCTTATGCTTATCACACGACCCTGCTCAGTGCGCGATAAGCCGGTCAATATTTCCTTCACAAATCCTCTGTAGCATAAGGTGGGCGTCACCTTTATTCCCCATATAAATATATCTATACAAACACCTATTATAAGGATCAGCTGTCCGAGCCATTGAGCGTTGTTAACAGCAACGTATATGGCCGCTATAAGAAAGCCTATAAATATAACAGCCGTAATAATAACTATCGTCTTTACACGCCCATTGAGTTTTTTAAGATCTTCCTGGCTATACATTAGAATTTATATCCCCTTTCGCTTTCCATTCATCATACATTTGTTCAACAGTTTTTTTATATATGGGGTGCACTGCATTTGGTGCTATATCGTATAAAGGCCGCAGCACAAATCCTCTCTCGTGCATACGTGGATGAGGCACTGTCAGTATGCCATCATCTATTATAAGGTCATCGTAAAATATTATATCTATATCTATTGTACGCGGCCCCCAGCGTATAGTGCGGACGCGCCCCAATCGCTGTTCTATATCAAGGCAGGCAGCCAGCAATTCGCGCGGAGAAAGCGTTGTATCAATAGCTACAGCCGCATTTAAAAAGTCGACTTGATCGGTATAACCCACTGGGGCTGTATTGTAAGTCGACGATACTTTGACGATCTTTATAGCCTCATGCCCGTTCAGCATATCTATAGCCTCTCTTATATATCTATCCCTATCGCCGATATTGGAACCAAGAGCCAGATAAACCCTGTTAACCTTGGCGCCCATCTGTCATCTCATCCTTTCTATCTCCACCGCTACATATTTTACATGATTACGAATAGGCGCCCACGGCTTTTTAACCACAACTTTTATATTTTGTATTTTCGGATAATGTTGCAGCAAACGATCGGCTATATCCTGCGCTAAAGCCTCTATAAGGTTATAACTATGACTGGCAATTATGTCTTCTATATCATTGCATACGTGCCCGTAATGAATCGTATCGCTTATATCATCGCTGTGTCCGGCTGCAATGAGGTCAATGTCCATTTCGACCGATATGAGAAACATCTGCCCTAATGTTTTTTCTTCCGAGGCCACGCCATGATAAGCGTAAACTTCCAAATCCTCTATGATTATCTTATCCATTCATCTCACCATGGCATCGGTCATAACAGCTACGCGCTTATTGGCCTTGACATCATGTACGCGCACGATATCCACGCCCTTTACTATGCCTACAGCCGTTGTGGCAAGCGTGCCTTCCAGACGGTCGTCAACGGGCAAATCCAGTACCTTGCCTATGAACGATTTACGCGACGTTCCAAGCAGTATAGGATAACCCAATCGTTTAAATTCATCAAGGCTCCTCATAATAGCGAGATTATGCTCCCACGTCTTGCCAAAACCTATGCCTGGGTCTACGATTATATTTTCCGGCTCAACCCCGGCATTTAGAGCAATATCTATGCCCTGTCTTAATTCCGTCAGCATATCTTCTATCAGGTTATTATAAATCGCCTCATTTTTATTGTGCATCAAGCATATCGGCACCTTATATTTTGCCGCAACAGCCGCCATATCCATATCAGCCTTAAATCCCCATATGTCGTTTATCATATCGGCACCGGCTTCGATAGCAGCTATAGCGGTCTTTGCCTTATAGGTATCTATCGATATCGGCACATCCAATTCCTGAGTTAAACGCCGTATAACCGGTACAACACGATTTGTCTCATCATCAGCCGATACAGGTTTAAAACCCGGCCGCGTGGATTCTCCACCGACATCTATAATATCCGCACCATCTTTGACCATCTGCATGGCATGTGCTACGGCGCTGTCTACATCGCAAAAAAGGCCACCATCAGAGAACGAATCGGGAGTAACGTTCAATATACCCATTATATAAGTGCGTTTACCCCATTGCCATGTCTTATTGCCTATCCGCATAGATTTATGCATATATACACCGCCTCAATAATACAGATTTATCTTTCCGCCGTTCGCAAAACGTTTACATTGATCGCGTACATTACAATCAATGCATAATCGCGACATTTTATCGCTTTTATAGATTATTGAGCTCAAGAAAGTGCTCTGAGTTCCACTCTTTCTATGATCACGTATGGCTTTAAGCATAAATTCCCTTTCCTCGGCATCAAAGCCGCAATCGGCTAATATCTCGGCTGCCAATTCAGCGCTGGCCTCAGCGTGCTCGGCACTCTCCTCATATTCCTTCCATCTTCCTATGTCATGCAGCAAAGCAGTAGCGTATATCATATCTTTCTTCATGATCAATTTATTTTCTAATACCAATATATAGGCTATCCTAGCCACATCTATAGCATGTTGAAGATCATGGCGACAAAAAATTCTGTCCTTTTCATCAGTTGCTATCCTCTGCATGTATTCAATGTATTTTGGATGTTGCAGGATTTTATCTACCCTTTCCAATGTTACTACTTCCTCCTATCCCTTGATCAAAGCAAAGGCCTCGGCTCTCGATTTGGCATCTCGCCTGAATATACCCCTCACCGCCGAGGTTACAGTGGTGGTACCCGGCTTCTTTACGCCCCTCATACTCATGCACATATGTTCAGCCTCTATCACGACGACTACGCCTTGAGCATCCAGACACTCCATTAATATGTCAGCTATCTGACTTGTGAGGCGTTCCTGAAGCTGCGGCCGGCGAGCCACCGACTCCACCACCCTCGCCAGCTTGCTCAAACCCGTTACTTTACCCTTTGTCGGTATATAAGCAACATGCGCCTTGCCAACAAACGGCAAAAAATGATGTTCGCACATAGAATAAAAAGGTATATCCTTTACCAATATCATTTCTTCGTGATCCTCGTTGAACCATACTTCGAGATACTTCCGAGGATTTTCTTCAATACCGCTGAACAATTCGGCATACATCCTGGCCACTCTTTTGGGAGTATCCTTAAGCCCCTCACGTTCAGGGTCTTCGCCTATAGCCTCTATCATCATGCGCATAGCTTGTTCAATCTTTTGTTGATCTACCATTCCACCGCTCCTGAAATTAAAATAGCTTATTTATATTGTACTACATTATGCGATAAATTTCATAATAAATTTTTGCAGAATCCGTATATTGGCTTGCTTTTTGCTTATAAAGACAGGGCCGGCTGTAATACCGACCCTTTCCGTTAAATAAGCTGTGTTACTTCATAAAGCTGCTGTTTGTTTCTCCTCACAAACATCATCATACTTTTTTATACTGCTTGTGGGGCATTTATCCACGCACTCGGCACAATTGGTGCATTTATCGTAAACTATATGCGCCAGATTGCTCTCCAGCACTATAGCGTTTTCCGGGCATTTGCGCACGCATATATTGCATGCTATGCACCCCACTTTGCAATATCCCCGCACCAGCTTGCCTTTATCCAAAGACGCGCACAATATTACAACGCGCTTTGACTGAGGCACCATTTGTATAATACCCTTCGGGCAGGCCGCAACGCATATGGTACAGCCCGTACACCTCTCCTCGTCAACAATCGCCACGCCATTCACTATTTCTATCGCATCGAATGGACAAGCTTTAGCACAATCACCAAATCCCAGGCAACCGTATCCGCAAGCCTTGCTACCACCGCCCAATGCATTGGCCGCAGCGCAGCTCTCTATACCTACATATTTATACTTTTGAGCGGCCGCCTCCAGGTCACCCTGGCAAAGCACACGTGCCACCTGTTTCTCACTGGCCTGTGCTTCCACGCCCATTATGGCTCCTATCTTTTCGGCGCTGGCAGCTCCCCCGACAGTACAGGCATTCATCGGAGCTTTTCCTGCCACTATAGCAGCGGACAACCCATCGCATCCCGGATAACCGCAGGCACCGCAATTAGCGCCCGGCAAAGCCTCGCGCACCTCGTCGACGCGCGGATCTTTTTCCACCGCAAAGCGCGATGACGCAAAAGCCAGTATAGCTCCAAAAATTAACCCCAGTCCACCCAATGTAACCATAGGAATCAATATATCATTTATATTCATAAATATCCACCTCGATTATTTGACCAAACCTTGGAAGCCTAAGAACGCCAACGACATAAGGCCGGCTGACACCAGCGCTATCGGAAAGCCTTTCATGCTCTCGGGTATCGGCGCAAAATCCATCTGCTCCCTTATAGCCGCAAAAAGCACTATAGCCAATGTGAAACCCAGGGCTCCGGCAATACCGTTGACCAAACTCTCCAACAGATTATACTGATACTGCATATTCAGGAGAGTAACGCCAAGCACAGCGCAGTTGGTGGTTATAAGCGGAAGATATATGCCCAGCGCCTGATAAAGCGTGGGACTGGTCTTTTGTATGACCATCTCCACAAATTGCACCAACGTTGCTATAACCAATATATAAGCTATGGTCTGAAGATACTCCAGGCCCAATGGCTCAAGCAGCGCATATTGCACTACATAAGTCACCACCGAAGCCATACCCATGACAAAAGTAACGGCTATGCCCATGCTTAGGGCCGTTTCCACGCGCTTGGATACGCCCAGGAACGGACATATACCTAAAAAGCGCGACATAATAAAATTATTTACCAGTACGCCGCTGACCACTATATAAAACAAACGCCCAGCATCCATCAATGGCTCCCCTCTTTCTCTTCATTATCCTTTGGTTTGCGCGTAAGATAATTTATAAGGCCTATCAGCAATCCCAATGCCATAAAAGCACCTGGCGGCATGATAAGTAGCAGAGCCGGCTCATAAGATGCTCCGAATAAATTTATGCCGAATATACTGCCGTTACCTAAAATCTCCCTTATGCTGCCCAATATAACCAATGCCAACGTAAAGCCCAATCCCATGCCAAGCCCGTCAGCTATAGAGTTTACCACCGGTTGCTTGGACGCAAATGCTTCAGCGCGCGCCATTATAATACAATTGACCACTATAAGCGGTATGAATATGCCCAGCGCCCTGTCCAGCTCCGGCAAAAAGGCTTTCATTACCATACCCACTATTGTAACAAAGCTGGCTATTACCACAACAAAAGCCGGCATGCGTATCTTTGGCGATATGAAGTTTCTCATCGCCGATATCATAGCATTGGAGCCCACCAGCACGAAAGAGGCGGCTAAACCCATAGCAACGCCGTTTATCGCATTTGTGGTAACGGCCAATGTCGGGCACATTCCCACCACCAGCCTGAATATAGGATTTTCATTCCATAATCCATTAATGAAATCCTTTATAACGCCTTTCATCATTGTCCCCCTTCCCGAACGAGCAACTGCTGCACATCATTGTCATTACTCAATACCTCGCTATAAAGCTTCATAGCCGTATTTACGCCCTCTGTTACAGCCCTGGACGTGATAGTAGCTCCGGATATGGCCTGTACCTGGTTATCATTAGCCTGACCGCTCTTTATTACCTCAAGCGGCGTATCGACCTTTTTACCTTTGAATTGATCCTTAAATTTAGGCTCGCTCGCTTTGGCCCCCAGACCCGGCGTCTCGGAATTATTGCCCACGTATATGCCCGTTAAAGTACCGTCGGTAGATATGCCAACCGTCAATTCTATAGCACCGCCATAGCCGGACGGCATTGTCTTTATGGCATAACCTGAAACTTGTCCGCCTTCTTTAGCCTGGAAAGCCTGGCTTACCATAGCATAATCCGCACTCATCGCCTTTATTTTATCGGCATCGAGCTCTATAAATTCGGTATCTTCAGAAAATACGGCTATACGGCCTTGAGCATCCATTTTTTCTATTTGAGCTTTTATAGGCTCCCTGGTTATAGCATTGACCACTCCCAGCGCCAATGCTGCTACCGCCGTTATAAGAAGGAGTTTAAAGCCCAGATTCAATATATCACGCACGGCCTTTCACCTCCCCGAATTTTTTGGGTACGGTATAACGTTCGATAAGCGGCGCAGCCACATTCATAAACAATATAGAATAGGATACGCCTTCGGGATAACCGCCATATAACCTTATAACCACCGTTATTATGCCGCATCCCAGGCCCATGATGATCTGCCCCAGCGGTGTAACCGGCGATGTAACGTAATCTGTGGCCATGAAAAATGCTCCCAGTATCAGGCCTCCGCAGAGTATATGATAAAGCGGTTGGCCCGTAAATGCTCCATCCGGCCCCAGTATCCATGTCAAGACGCCTACCGTAGCTATATACACGAAAGGAATCCTCCAATTTATAACCCGCTTATAAAGCAGATAGGCCGCGCCTATCAAAAGCGCCAGAGCCGATGTCTCGCCTATGGTACCGCCTATATTACCTATAAACATATCCATAAGCGACGGCAACTGCCCCGCAGACTCCGTACCTTTCAATATAGCTAATGGCGTAGCCGTAGTCACGGCGTCGACCCCGGGCTGCGCCAATGGCGTAGCCGTAGTCACGGCATCGACCCCGGGCTGCGCCCATGCCGTCATCCTCACCGGCCATGAAGCCAAGAGAAAGGCTCTAGCAGCCAAAGCCGGATTTAGAAAATTATAGCTTAAGCCACCGAACAATTGCTTTACTATGGCTATGGCGAACGCTGAACCTATAACGGCCAGCCACCACGGCGCCGTAGGCGGCAAATTAAACGCAAGTAAAAGGCCCGTTACCACAGCGCTCCAATCATTTATGGTCACCGGCTTCTTCATAAGATATTGTATCAGCGCCTCGGTCAATACCGCAGTCGCTATCGATATTCCTATTACAAACAATGCCCTCATGCCGAAGAATATGGCCGCAGCTATGACGGCCGGTACAAGGGCTATAACTACATCGAGCATGATGCCCGAAACCGAACTCTCCGACCTTACATGCGGCGAAGAGGAGACAACAAGCTGTTCATTCTCCATCATTCTGCCCTCCTATCAACCGGCTTTACGGCGATTAGCCGCTATAGCACGCTTAGCCAACCTGATAGACTCCACCAGCGGCCGCTTGGCTGGGCACTCAAACGAACAGCATCCACATTCTATGCAGTCCATAGCATTATATTGTTCCGCTTTGTCATACATACCGGCCAACGCATACCGGCTTATATACAACGGCAGCAAATCCGCAGGACATGCCTCCACACAGCGTGCGCATCGTATGCATACTTGAACCTGCGGTGCCTGAGCCTCTCCTTCTGTCAATACCAATATTCCAGATGTACCTTTTATAACAGGCACATCGAGCGAATACTGGGCTATGCCCATCATCGGCCCTCCCATTATCACCTTACCAGGCTTGTCTGCAAATCCGCCGCATTCATCTATGAGCTGCGAGAAAGGCGTGCCTATGCGCACCATGAGATTGGCCGGCTCCTTTATACCCCTGCCGGTAACCGTCACCGCGCGCTCTATAAGCGGCATACCTGTCTTGATGGCCCTGGCTATAGTAGCCGCTGTGCCCACATTATCCACCACCGTACCTACATCGGCCGGCAGTCCGCCCGACGGTACTTCTTTGCCTGTAATAGCTTTTATAAGCTGTTTTTCTGCGCCTTGCGGATATTTGGTTTTCAAAGCCATTACTTCTATATTTGCATAAGCCGACGTTGCTTTAAGCATAGCCGCTATAGCATCAGGCTTATTATTTTCTATGGCTATAATACCCTTGCTTACACCCAAAGCCTTCATTATAGCTCTGGTACCATATATCACATCGTCAGTTTGCTCCAGCATAAGCCTATGATCGCATGTGAGATACGGTTCGCATTCGGCACCGTTTATTATGACCAATTCCACCTTCTTGTCGGGCGGCGGTGACAGTTTGACATGCGTAGGAAACGCAGCTCCTCCCAATCCCGCTATACCGGCCTCTTTTATAATATCTATTATTTCTTTAGCTGATAGCTTATCGATATCACCCCTAGGCTGTACATTTTCATCCACTGTATCCTGCCCATCGGATTCTATCACCAAGGACATGACCTGCTGCCCGCCCGGATGCAATCGAGGCTCTACAGCCACTACTTTGCCCGATACGCTGGCATGTACCGGCACGCTTACAAAGCCGCCGGCTTCACCTATCTTTTGGCCCACTTTCACTTCATCGCCCGCCTTAACCAACGGTTTACACGGAGCACCTACATGTTGCTGTAGCGGTATTACCGCCGTCTGAGGCAACGCAGCTGGTCGTATGGGCTTGGAAGCTGTAAACTCTTTATTATAACTTGGATGAATACCGCCCTTAAAAGTCACGGTCTTCACGTTCATAATCCCCCTATCATCCTTTCCTCTTAATTTATCTCCCCATTTGATAAATGACAATCCTCCTTATTATAACGCATAATATCGTTAAAGTGAAGGGTTGTAAAATATGTCGAAATTATCTGAACATAATACAATATATAAAAAAGCGCCCCATTCGAGGCGCTACAAATTCAAATAATCTTACGCTTTCATTCCTGTCAAGGCTATACCTTCTATGATATATCTCTGCCCTATGAGATAGATTATAAGCACTGGTATTATAGCGATAGCCGATGCTGCCATCATAAGTGTCCAATCTGTGATATACTGGCCTTTGAATTGATTTAACAGCATAGGCACTGTAAATTTCTCAGGGGTGTTGAGGTATATCAACGGTCCCATGAAGTTGTTCCACGTGCCCATAAAGGTGAATATACCCAATGCCGTCATAGCTGGCACTATGAGAGGAAGGGATATCCTCCAATAAATCGTCCAATGATTGGCTCCATCCATAATGGCCGCCTCATCTAACTCTTTCGGTAAGCTCATCATGAACTGTCTGAGCAAAAATACACCGAAAGCACTGAATAATGCACCTGGCACTATGAGCGGTAGATGAGTATCTATCCATCCGAGATACTTCATCAATATAAAAGTTGGTATCATTGTAACCTGGCCCGGTATCATCATAGTCGCCAGGAATATTGTAAACAATACCTCGCGTCCCTTGAATTTTAACTTAGAGAAAGCATAAGCGGCCATAGAAGCGGTCAATAGCTGAACGGTAACAACTATAACCGCTATCTTTATGCTGTTCAAATAAGCATTGCCAAACGGCAGCGCATTCCACGCATTAGGATAATTCGACCACATTATGGGATCCGGTATCCATTTAGGAGGTATGATAAATACCTGCCCAAAATCTTTAAGCGATGTCGATATCATCCATAAAAATGGTATTATCATGGCAGCTGACCCCAATATCAATATTGTATGCAATATGATCTGCGATATAATATGGCTAGCTTTAACTGATCGTGGAGCTGCTGATTTTAATACCATATCTTCATCTCGTGCCACAAAAAGCCACCTCCCTATATCTCATAATTGACCCAGCGATCAGAAAATTTAAACTGAATCAACGTCACTATCAATATCATTACAAACAGCATCAAAGCTATGGCACTGGCTCTACCCATATAAAACTCTTGGAATGCTGTATTCCATACCAAATAGACCAGTGTAGTACTGGCTTTAGCCGGTCCACCACCAGTCATTATATACGCCTGATCGAATACTTGGAACGAACTGATAACCGCCATTATAGTCAGAAAGAATGTGGTCGGCGATATAAGCGGTAATGTTATATGCCTGAACTGCTGCATGGCATTGGCGCCGTCTATGGTAGCAGCCTCATAATAACTGCGCGGTATGCCTTGCAGTCCGGCAAGAAATATGGTCATATTATAACCTAATCCCCACCATATAGATAATATAGCTATTGCAGGCATAACCCAGCGCGTATCAGTCAGCCACTGCGGTCCTTTTATACCTACATAAGATAAAAGCTGATTTATAAGGCCAAAGTCGCCATTATACATCCACAGCCATATCATACACACAGCCACTGAACTAGTAACCTGAGGCATAAAATATATGGTCCTGTATATCATTTTACCTTTAACATTATTTAAGAGGACTGCTAGTACTAAAGCCAGTATTATTGCTACTGGTATGGTTAAAACGCTGTAATAGAGAGTATTTTTTAGTGCTATCCAAAAATCCGAACCGCCGCTGAATATATCTACGAAATTCTGAAAACCTATAAAAAGCGGTGTCCCTATAGCATCCCATTGGAAAAGACTCAATACAATAGCAGCTATTATAGGGCCTATCGAAAAAACTATAAGTCCTATGACCTGCGGCGCTAAAAACAAAGCTGCCCAGGCACCATCACGAGTAGATTTTCTAATCTCGTCCATCTATTTACCTCCTCACTTTTGAATCATACAAAGAGGGCATATGGTATGCATATGCCCTACTATGTCATTCAAATCATCTTGCTCTATTATGGCTCAGCATTAGCCAGTTTATCGTTTACAGATTTTACTATCTTAGGCACTGTATCCTCCACAGTAGCTTTTTTAAGCCATATAAGATCTAAGTTATCCCATATATCATTCTGCACCTCAGGTACACCCATCTCAGGCACAAAAGGAGCGAAACCGTTATTGCGTAGATTTATAAAATATTCGCTATGATCCGGTTTGGTATCGCTAGTCACCACTTCGTCTATACCAAATATCGAGGGTACAGCATTACCATTACCCTGCAACCTAAAGGTCTGACCTTCTTTGCCGTTAAAATATTCCACAAATTCCCATACGGCTTGCTTATTTTTAGCACTTTTATTCATTACCATAAATGCTTGAGCTATAGCGCTCTGAGGATCCTTGCTGCCATCTTTCGTCGGGAACGGTATTACATCCCAATTGAAGCTGACCTTCTTAAATATAGGCAC
>JASGMM010000006.1 GCA_030156435.1 Clostridiales bacterium
GCGGTTATATCCACATTAGCGGGCATGCCGTCTATTATGACGCTTAGCATAGGCCCGTGGGATTCGCCGGCCGTAAGGTATCTGAGCATGGGCAACCGTCCTCTCTTTATATATTGGAATTATTTTATACCAAAACGGCATTCAACGCAATATACTCCGGGGATGCAAATAAAGTTGAATTTGTGTTAAATTCGTGTTAAATTAATATTAATTCTATGATATAATGAAACCAATAGCGGAAGCTAAATATTTCGAATCAGGGGGAATGCGCTTTGAAAGACTATCATGCTGATGAATTGAGGAATGTAGCTTTGGTAGGCCATGGCAGCGATGGCAAGACCACCGTAGCTGAGGCGATGTTGTATTTGGGTAAGGCCACTGATCGATTGGGTAAAGTGACCGAGGGCAATACAGTATCGGATTACGATCCTGAAGAAATAAAGAGGAAGATATCGCTGAATACCTCTGTATTACCTATTGAATGGCGTAACTGCAAATTAAATATAATAGATACCCCAGGGTATTTCGACTTTGTAGGCGAAATGTTGGAAGGCTTGAGGGCCGTAGACAGCGCGATGATAGTGGTTAGTGCTGTATCCGGTATAGAGGTCGGCACGGAAAAAGCATGGGATTATGCTGACCAATATGGTTTATCTAAAATGGTGTTTGTTAACCAGATGGATAGAGAAAATGCTGATTTCGATAAAACGGTATCTCAGCTCAAAGATAAATATGGCACTCATATATTGCCATTGCAGTTGGCTATCATGCAAAACGATCGTTTTGCTGGATTTATAGATCTGATCGGGCTCAAAGCATATGCTGTAGATAATAATGGTCAAACCAAAGAGATCCCTATCCCTCCCGATATGAACGATAGCGTGCAGGAGGCGCGCGAAGCTGTTATAGAGTCAGCTGCTGAAGGCGATGAAGCACTGATGGAGAAGTTCTTTGATGGCCAACAACTAACCATTGATGAGATAAAGCGGGGTATAAAAGCAGGCGTTTTGGATGGTTCTGTGGTACCAGTATTGTGTGGCGCGGGATTCACTGCGGCAGGCATAAACCAGGTTATGGATGCTATAATAGATTATATGCCCTCGCCTAAAGACAAAGGGGCTGATGAGAATAAGCCATTTTCCGCTATAGTATTTAAAACAGTGGCTGACCCGTTTGTAGGCAAACTCTCACTTTTTCGTGTGGAATCAGGTCATTTAACCTCTGATACTGCTGTATATAATTCTAATCAGGACAAAACCGAGAAAGTAGGACAAATATATCTGATGAGGGGTAAAAAGCAGGTGCCGGTAGATGCTATTAATGCCGGTGATATAGGTGCTATAGCTAAATTGCAGTATACTGTTACAGGGGATACATTATGCGATCCTGCGCATCCTGTTAAATTGAAAGGTATAGATTTTCCCGCTCCGGTTATATCTAAAGCGGTAGAGCCTAAATCCAAAGGCGATGAAGACAAAATATCCATGGGGTTACATAGATTGGCTGAAGAAGACCCCACATTTACAGTGGAAAAGAATGTGGAAACAGGCGATATGCTCATATCCGGTATCGGAGAGCTGCATTTGGAGACTATAACTCAAAAACTTCATAGCAAGTTCGGTACCGATGTTATATTAAGGGATCCTAAAATACCCTACAGGGAGACTATTCGTAAATCTGCCAAAGCGGAAGGCAAGCATAAAAAACAGACCGGAGGACATGGCCAATACGGTCATGTATGGATTGAATTTCAGCCTTTGAGCGATTCCTCTGAGACGTTTGTATTTGAAGACAAGATAGTGGGTGGCGTGGTACCGCGTCAATACATACCTGCGGTAGAGAAAGGCCTTAGGGAGTGCATGGAGCATGGTGTGTTGGCAGGATATCCGTTGATAGGGGTTAAAGCTATCTTATATGATGGTTCATATCACCCGGTGGATTCTTCGGAAATGGCGTTTAAGGTGGCAGCCTCTTTGGCATACAGGAAGGGTATAGCAGAGGCCGATCCGATTTTATTGGAGCCCATAATGCATGTAGAGGTTATCGTCCCCGAAGAATATATGGGGGATATAATGGGCGATATAAATAAGAGACGGGGCCGTATACTTGGTATGAATCAGGTAGAAGGCGGTTTACAGCAAATAGTGGCTGAGGTACCTATGGCCGAGATGTTCAAATATGCTACCGAGCTCAGGTCTATGACGCAGGCCCGAGGGACATTTACAATGCGCTTTGAGCGTTACGAAGAAGTACCCTCTAATATAGCGGCTAAAATTATAGAAGAAGCCAAACGAGCACAACAGGAAGAATAAGGATAAAAAATATGCTGTAATGCCTCTTGACAGAGGCATTACAGTGGTGTACAATAGTTGTTGCTGGTCAAAATATTGCCGGAGTGGCGGAACTGGCAGACGCACGGGACTTAAAATCCCGCGGCTCGAAAGAGCCGTACCGGTTCGATTCCGGTCTCCGGCACCAGCAAGATTATTATATCGTCGCGGGGTGGAGCAGTCAGGTAGCTCGTCGGGCTCATAACCCGAAGGTCGAAGGTCCAAATCCTTCCCCCGCAACCATGGCGGTGTAGCTCAGGTGGCTAGAGCATGCGGTTCATACCCGCAGTGTCAGTGGTTCGAATCCACTCACCGCCACCAATTTTTATTACCTGTTGGGAAGTCTAAAATTCTCAACAGGTATTTTATTTTGCATAGAACCTTCTGCTGCTGGTTGTAACATTGCTAGTGACTTTTTCTATAAACAGCGCTATAATAATATTAGTAAATTTTGAGCAAAGGAGGACCAGTATTTGTGGTAGACGAGAAGTTCATGATGGATGGTTTTAATCGAGTGCTGGATGCCATGGATAATCTAGAGCGGCGCTTCAATGAGCGCATAGATGGGCTTGAGCAGCATATGAATGCTTTAGAGCTGCGCATGAATGCTTTAGAGCAGCACATGGATAAGGTAGAGGTCGATATAGCAGGGTTAGAGCAAGGACAGCAAATGATTGTGGAGCGTTTGGATAAAATCGGGGATAAATTTGAAATAGTATTAGAAATGTACGGCGAGCATGAGATGGAATTAAGGGATATTGGGAAGCGATTGCGGCGACTGGAAGATAACTACACTAGCATGTTAAAGGAGGATGGTATATATGACAACGATTGATGTGCATAAAATTCATTATGCAGGGTGGGATAATTGCGTCCAGGTATCCAATGGAATAATT
This sequence comes from Clostridiales bacterium, assembly GCA_030156435.1. Lineage (GTDB taxonomy): Bacteria > Bacillota > Clostridia > Mahellales > Mahellaceae > Mahella. Next base: position 3,227 of record JASGMM010000006.1, read on the forward strand.
GATATAGTGGCTACTACCGATGTAGGCCCGCGCATAATACGTTTTGGTTTTAAAGACGATGTAAATGAATTTTGTGAAAGAAAGGATCAGGTAGGCAAGAAAGGCGGGAATGAGTGGTACATATATGGCGGGCATAGACTGTGGCATAGTCCCGAGGCAAGGCCGCGCTCCTACATTCCTGACAATAAGCCGGTAGCATGGAACATCATAGATGATGGAATAAAACTCAGCCAAGATACCGAACCAGAAACCCATATAAAAAAAGAAATGGAAATAACGATGGCTGCTGATAAAGCTGCTGTCAATATAAAACATAGGCTGATCAACGAGGGGCTTTGGCCTGTTCGATTGGCGCCATGGGCATTGACGGTTATGGCTACCGGGGGAAAAGAGATAGTACCTCAGCCGCAAAAGGATACAGGTCTGTTGGCCAATCGGCTTTTGGTATTGTGGCCTTACTCAAAAATGAACGACCATAGGGTGTATTGGGGCGATAAATACATAACACTGCTTCAGGATCCGGATTGTGAGCCGCCGTTTAAGTTTGGCCTTTCAAACGAATATGGCTGGGCAGCTTATGCCAACCACGGGCATATGTTTGTAAAACGGTATGAGCATCAGCCTGATGCTGCCTATCCTGATTTCGGTGTATCGTTTGAGACGTATACCACGGACTTTATGACCGAGATAGAGTCGTTAGGGCCCATGGTAGAGCTGCAGCCTGGTCAATCGGTGGAACATAGTGAAGAATGGTTGCTATTCGATAATATATCCATGCCGTCCAATGATGAACAGCAAATCGACGAGTTAATCAAAGCCGTTGGCTTGAGTTAAATAAAAGAAAATTTTACGCAAAAGCTCTTTATTTTTTATTTATTGATGGTATAATAGTTGGAGCAAATTCAAAGTTGAATAAGAGGTATTATCTTGACTAGATTTACTCCAACACAAATATTGGTTATGGGTTTTGCCGCTATAATACTTATGGGTACGTTGTTGTTAATGTTACCCATATCTTCTGCAGCGGGACAAAATACTGACTTGGTTACCTCGCTATTTACAGCCACATCGGCTGTGTGTGTAACCGGCCTGGTAGTAGTGGATACCGGTACTTATTGGTCGTTGTTTGGCCAGATAGTAATAATGCTATTGATACAGGCGGGTGGCCTCGGCTTTATGACCATGGCCACGCTCGCCTCTATGCTGCTTGGAAGGCGTATAGGTTTGAAAGAGCGTCTGGTGATACAGGAGGCACTGAACGAGTTTTCACTGCAAGGTTTGGTCAAGCTAACGCAGCGCATATTGATAGCTACAGTATTATTCGAGCTTTCGGGTATGGCGTTGCTATCGACGCGCTTTATACCGATTTACGGCATAAGCAAAGGTCTTTATTTCTCTTTGTTCCATGCCGTGTCGGCATTTAATAATGCTGGTTTTGATCTTATAGGGGACTTTGTCAGCCTTACTCCATTTGTAGGTGATATAGTTATAAACTTCACCGTAATGGGCTTGGTCGTAATAGGAGGTATAGGTTTCGCCGTTATAATGGACGTGTTCTACAACTGGCATGCAAAGCGCCTTTCGCTGCACACGAAACTGGTGCTTACCACTACTGTTGTACTAATAGCTGTTGGCTTTTTGTTCTTCTTCTTTGTAGAATACAATAATCCGAAGACGCTGGGGTCCCTGCCTTTACCGACCAAGGCTATGGCTGCTCTTTTTCAATCTATAACGCCGAGAACAGCCGGATTCAGCACTATTTCAGAAGGAGATCTGACCGATGCATCCAAGTTTGTGACCATTTTGCTCATGTATACCGGTGCTTCGCCTGCTTCTACGGGCGGCGGTATAAAAACCACCACCCTGAGTACCATACTTTTGGCAGTAGCCACTGTGCTCAGAGGCAGAGAGAACGTCAATGTATACGGTAAAAGGCTGTCATGGACGCTTGTAATGCGTTCGCTCTCCATAGCTGTGCTGGCATTAGGTTTAATATCAGCGGTTACTATTATACTATCTTTAGCCGAAAATCAAGCGTTTATAAAAGTATTATTTGAAGCTGTATCGGCCTTTGGTACAGTAGGATTATCTACAGGCATAACTACTACGTTGTCGACGGTTTCAAGAATAGCTATTGTGCTTACTATGTTTGCCGGCAGGCTGGGGCCGCTCACCATTGCCGTGGCGCTGTTGCAAAGGCAGCATGGGGTGAGGGACTTGTGCAGATATCCTGAAGAAAAAATTATGGTGGGATAATATGGAGGTTTTATGAAGCAGTTTGCAGTTATAGGGTTAGGAAGATTCGGCATAAGCGTGGCCAGAACGCTATACGAAATGGGACACGATGTGCTGGCTATAGACAAAAATGAGGAACTGATCAGCGCTGTATCGGATTATACCACGCACGCTGTTCAAGGCGATGCATCCGAGGAGGGCGTATTGCAGTCACTGGGCATAAAAAATTTTGATGTAGCTGTGGTGGCTATTGGAGGCGATATAGAAGCCAGTATAATGGTTACCATGATAGTAAAAGAGCTGGGCGTTAAATATGTATTGGCAAAAGCCCAAAATGATATGCATGCGCGTGTACTATATAAGATAGGAGCCGATAAGGTAGTGTTTCCAGAAAGAGACATGGGTGTGCGCGTGGCCCATAACCTCGTATCTACCAATATAATGGACTATATAGAGCTGTCGCCCAATTATAGCTTAATGGAATTATCAGTATTGTCCATTTGGGTTGGCAAATCTCTTAAAGAGCTAAATATGCGTGCAAAGTATGGTATAAATGTCATAGCTATTAAACGGGGAGAATCAATAAATGTGACGCCCAAAGCGGATGATGTGCTTCGTAAAGGCGATGTGCTTATAATAGTAGGTACAGCCGGCGATATAGGTAAATTAGAGACGCTATCCGGAAGAGTAGCGGGTTGATATATGATTGTCTCTAAAGATAACCCGCGCATCAAGCTGGTGAAAAGCCTTGCCTCATCGCATGGACGAAAGAAAAGCGGCTTATATTTTATTGAAGGGGCAAAATTGGTAGAAGAGGCTATAGAGGCAAATGAGGATATCTTATTTATTATTTGTTCATCCGATTTCAGCGACAGCGCTCTTATGAAACTCATTATCGACAGGGGTATAGATAATTTTTCGGTTTTGCCTGATGTATTTGTCAACATTGCAGACACGACAACGCCGCAAGGCGTGCTTGCTGTATTAAAGCAACAACAAAAGGATTGGCGCGAGATAGCAATGCTTGAACGTTGTTTGCTGCTGGTATTGGATGCCGTACAGGACCCGGGGAATGTGGGTACCATGATACGCACAGCCGATGCGATGGGCTTTAGCGCCGTTGTGGCCGGTCAAGGCACTGCTGATCAATACAACCCCAAAGTACTGCGCGCTGCTATGGGCTCGTCATTTCATGTGCCAGTGTATAACGATGTTCCATTGCCTGAAGCATTGAGCGAATTAACAGGGCGAGTATCTGCATTGGCAGCCGTGCCACGCGGCGGAATAACTGTAAATGAAGCGCCTCTGGATGAGAGGACAGCTATCATTATAGGTAATGAAGCGCGCGGTATAAACGAGGAAGTTATGCATAGGGCAACTTATGCAGTTAGTATAGATATGCCAGGCCGCGCAGAATCGCTCAATGCGTCTATCGCAGCCGGCATAATAATGTATGAGATATCACGTCGCTGGTATTCTGCCGGCTGATCACCGGTTTAATTGAGAGAGTTTGTTGTTGCTCTCATCTGTTACTTCAACGGCTTTGCCAGATGCATTAATTCGTATCAACGCATAAGGATAAGTAATAACCTGTGTTACCATATCGTCTTTGCCAGGTTCGGTAAAGCGCACGGTAACAGTAATTTTGTCATTTTTGTTATCGATAACGTCCAATACTTCAACGGCATATCCGCCGGTTGGCTTTTCACCGGCTGCAACATAAATGTAGCCGCTGTCATTTTCAGTGTAATAGATATAACCTTTTTCCTTCTTTACCTGCTCTATAGTTTCCTGTAATGCTGACGGAGCATCCGAGATATCTATTTTTTCGTATTTTATGCTGCTTTGCGTCATATCTCCGCCACCAGATGGCGAACAGGCTGATGTTCCAAGTGCTATAACCGATGCCAGAAATATTGCTATGAGAATATTCTTCATGACATTCACTCCTTCTTACCTATATAGACGTATAAACAGGTCAAAAAGTTCCGGTTAACAGATTTTACACGAACTTAACACAGCCTTTACGTGAATTTAACACAAATTTTCTCTATAGTGCTATTCTATAATAGGATTCTAACCGGTAAGAGAATCTATACAAATTAATTATACTATAGAGGAGGTAAAATACAATGTCTAAAGGCTTGAAGAAATTATGTGCTGGTTTCTTATTGTTATTGTTGGCGATATCAGTAATGGTATCAGGTATTGCGCCATACGCTGTCAGCCAAACGGCTCTGGCCGCCGAAGGAGAGGTGCCTGCAGCTAAGCTGCCGCAGCAGATAGGCCTTGCTATGACCGATGATCCGCAGACCAGTATCAGCATCAATTGGACGACGATCGATACGACTTTGACCGATGCACAGGTTAAGGTATGGGAGAAGGGTGCTGATGAAAGCACAGCGGTAGCATACGAGGCGAACATTGAAAAAAGAACTGTAACCGAATCAACCATTAAAGACGAGAAAGGACAAGTCATAACCGAGAAGAACTTCTATTCAGCGACATTAGATGAATTGAAACCGGATACGGAGTATTCTTATCGTCTTATAGCTCACGATGGTGAAGCTGAAATAGTCGGAAGTGTGAGAAGCTTCGAAACAGCACCGTCATCGGAGAATCCATATACATTTATCTATGTAGCCGATCCACAAGTGAGCGGCGTTCATGCTAAAGCATGGCATGCAAATCTTGATATCGCAAAGCAAAAGTACCCGGATGCAAAGTTTATCTATATAGCCGGCGACCTCACAGACAAGACGCCCAATGAAGGGCAGTGGGAAGGCTTTTTCAACCAGCCGGGCAATGAGCAGTATAATGATAAATACAGCGGAAGCTTGATATCCGAATTGCCTTTGGCAGCCACCATGGGCAACCATGACGGTGGTCCTAAAAAGGACGGAGCAGACGGTATAACAAGCCACTATACGCTGTTAAGCCAAATAGATGGTATTCCTGTAACATATGCATTTGACTATGGAGCAGCCCGTTTCATAATACTTAATACCGAGTACCGTTCTGAGGAAAATTTGGAGGAACAAATCTCTTTCTTGCGCGAAGAAGTTAAAAAAGCCAAAGATAATGGCAAATGGACGATGGTCGGTATGCATAAAACCCCTTATTCGGGCGGAGATCATATGGACGATGCGGACGTTAAGTTATTGAGGCAGCGTCTGGCTCCGGTTTTTGCCGAGTTAGATGTGGACATGGTGCTCCAAGGGCACGACCATATCTTGAGCCGCGGCTTTGTAAAGTTGAACGGTTACAAGGCTGATGTTACGGAAAAGATAGGGGATAGAACATATAGCGCTACGGCCCCGGGATATGCTCCGCTGTATTATGTGGCAAATTGCGGAAGCACTCTCAAATTCTATTCTCCTCTTAAAGGTAACGATTGGATCTCGGAATATGATCCCGTTGCGCCGGATTACGGTTTCTTGGACATCGACTCGACCATGCCTGTGGGGCATGAGCTCAATCCGCTGGGGCCGAGCACTGACGATGAACAGGAAGAAACCAATCCTGATTTTTATAGGGCTCCCACTTTTGTGGCGGTGACTGTATCCGAGGACAACATCAAACTCGATACTTATATGACTGGATTTGACAGTGAGACCAATACGATAGTAGAAGATACATTCCTTTATGACAGCTTTACATTAAACAAATCAGATGTCGATGTATCGCTTGCGGCGGATGAAGATTCAATATCAGCCGATTCAAACGGAACTGTTAAACTCAGCATAGCAGCCAAAGACGAAGCAGGTAAAGATATCGATCTTTCCAAAGCTACTGTAAAATATGAATCCTATAATGACGACGTATTGAAGATAGCTGCGGACGGTACCGTAACGGTGCAGAACAGGCCGGCAGACGATATGACCGTAAATGTATGGGCGGAGGTCGACTATGATGAGGATACCTATATAAGCAATCTGGTTCCCATAACGGTTGATATTGTACCCCCGGCACGTATAAGCGGTGGAAATAGATTTGAAACCGGAGTGGCGGCTGCCAAAAAATATTATCCTCTGACATCTACAGTGATACTGGCTGTAAATACCAACGATTTTGCAGATGGATTGGCAGCAAACGTATTGGCGGGGACTTTAAAAGCACCGGTATTGCTGATCGATACCGATGAAATTCCGGCCGCGGTAAATGAATATATGATGCACGCCGGTGTTAATAGTGTATATCTGCTTGGAGGGACTACGATAATATCCCAGGATATAGAGAAAGAATTGACAGACAAGAAATATAAGGTAACGAGAATTTATGGAGATAATCGAGAAGCTACTGCCGCAGAGATAGCCAAAAAGGTTAAGGAACTGGGCGGACAGTTAAAAGACACTGCTATTGTGGTTAACGGTTATGCACCGGCCGATGCCTTGGCGGCAGGACCGGCTGCAGCAGACGGTATGCCGCTTCTCATGGTCAATAAGTATGGCATACCTGATGTTACCAAAAATGCATTGAAAGAACTCGGCATAAAGAATATAATAATAGCGGGCGGTACAGGTGTTGTATCCTCAGCAATAGCCGATGAATTGAAGGGGTTGGTAAGCGGTACTGTTGAACGCGCCGGCGGAGCCGATAGAATAGCGACCAGCATAGCGTTGGCTAAAGAGCTGGACCTGCCGAACGCTATCATGGTAGGTTATAAGGGATTGCCCGATGCCGTGGCGGCTGGATATGTAGGCTCGATTGAGACAGGTGCCGTACTTTATACGCAGCAAAAGCAATTGGATAAAAATGTTGATGCCTATTTAAATGGTATCATAAATGCCGATAGCAGGATCATGATAATGGGCGGCACAGGCGTGGTTGATAGCAGCGTGGAAGGGTATATAAGAAGTAAAATAAAATAACGCTGTCAAAATAAGAGAAATATATTAAAAATATAGAGAGATCTGCTTATTAGCAGGTCTCTCTTGCTATAATAGCCGCTCATCGAACCAAACTTGTTATATTACGAGTTTAAGGTCGAAGCGCGGCTATTGCCTTTTAATAGAAAGTTTGTTACAATGGTAAGCATATAGATGCGTTGCGAAGGGAGTAAATATTGCAGATGCTGCGTGATGAATTGGACGAATTAAAACGGAAATTCATAAATGAATTAAAACAAATAAGCGATTCTGAGGCTTTGGAAGCTTTGAGGATTAAATATATGGGTAAGAAGGGCCTTGTCACTTTGCTGTTGAAGGGTATGGGCGATTTGCCGCCAGAAGAGCGGCCGGCGGCCGGTCAGGCTGTAAACGGGCTTAAAGAGGAACTTGCGGCATTGTTGGATAATGAAGAGCGTCGGATAAAGGCTGCAGAAAGACAGCGCCGATTGGAGGCCGAGACCATAGATGTCACCATGCCTGGCAAAAGGCCGGTTATAGGCAAAAGGCATCCGCTCAGCATAGTGCGCCGTCAGATAGAGGATATATTCATAGGCATGGGCTTTGAGATAGCGGACGGGCCGGAAGTGGAATATGATTATTACAACTTTGAAGCGCTGAACATCCCCAAAGACCATCCATCGAGAGATCTCCAGGATACTTTTTACATAACCGATAATATCGTTTTGAGGACGCAGACATCACCCGTACAGATACGCGTCATGGAGAGCCATAAACCGCCTATACGCATAATAGCTCCGGGCAGGGTTTATCGCTCGGATGAAGTGGATGCCACGCATTCGCCCATATTTCATCAAATGGAAGGGCTGGTTGTGGATCACGGCATCACCATGGGCGATCTGAAGGGCGTATTGGATGTATTCGCCAAAGCGTTGTACGGAGAGGATACCAGGACAAAATTTCGGCCGCACTATTTTCCATTCACCGAACCGAGCGCCGAGGTCGATGTCACATGTGCGTGGTGTCACGGTCAAGGCTGCCGCATATGCGGTTACTCGGGCTGGATAGAGGTGCTGGGGGCAGGTATGGTGCATCCTAATGTACTGCGTACTGTGGGCATAAATCCGGATGAATACAGCGGGTTTGCGTTTGGCCTTGGTCTGGATAGGCTGACCATGCTTAAGTACGGTATAGACGACATGCGCTTGTTATTCGAAAATGACTATAGATTTTTAAAGCAATTTTAATCGGGAGGATAATAGATGAAAGTTCCGTTGAGCTGGTTAAAGGATTTTGTTGACATAGATGTATCATTAGAAGATTTTGTCGATCGTATGACCATGAGCGGCAGCAAGGTAGAGACTGTGGAACAGATCGGCGGAGAAATAAACAACGTTGTGGTAGGCCGCATTATAGAGCGGCGTAAGCACCCCAACGCCGATCGCCTGCAGGTCTGCCAGGTGGATATAGGCAACTCTATAGTTCAGATAGTCACTGCGGCTGATAATATAGAGACGGGCGATTACATACCGGTGGCTTTGCATGGAGCGGATTTGGTCGGCGGTATTAAAATAAAACGCGGCAAATTGCGCGGAGAAGTATCAGAAGGAATGATGTGTTCCGGTAAGGAGCTCGGTCTTACCGAAGAGGATTATCCGGGAGCTGAAACCTATGGCATATTGATATTGGATAAGCCGTATGAATTGGGTGCCGATATAAAAAAAGTGCTGGGGTTAGAGGAAACGGTTGTAGATTTTGAGATAACGCCAAACCGACCGGATTGTCTGTCAATAATGGGGATAGGGCGCGAAGCTGCTGCGACTTTTAAGAAGCCTTTCAATGCATTAGATCCAGTGGTAAAAGAAGGCTCTGAGATGGTAGAAACAGCAGCGTCTATAACAGTGGAATGCCCTCAGCTTTGCCCAAGATATGCCGCCCGCATTATAACCAACGTAAAGATAGGCCCGTCGCCGAAGTGGATGCGCGACAGGCTTAAGGCTGCCGGTATCCGGCCTATAAACAATGTGGTCGATATAACCAATTATGTTATGCTCGAATGCGGCCAGCCCATGCACGCTTTTGATCTAAACAGATTAGAACAGCATAAAATAGTGGTTAGAACGGCACATGACGGAGAGCTGTTCGAAACGCTGGATGGCGTGCAGCGCAGGCTGGACAGCGATATGCTTGTGATAACCGATGGTATGAACCCTGTGGCCGTGGCCGGCGTTATGGGCGGAGCCAACAGCGAGATAAGCGATGATACATGCACCGTATTATTGGAGTCGGCCAATTTCAATAAAGTCAGCGTGCGCAATACGTCGCGTAAGCTGGGCTTGAGAACCGAAGCTTCGTCGCGTTTTGAAAAAGGATTGGACCCCGAGCTGGTCATGTTGGCACTAAATAGGGCGGCTGAACTTTTTAATATGTTGGAAGCTGGTACGCCCATGCAAGGCGTTATAGACGTATATTCGGTTAAGCCGGAACAGCGCGTCATACAAACGGATGCCGCAAGTATAAATGCCTTGTTAGGTACTGCTATTGCAGCGGATGAGATGAAGGCTATGCTAATCCCGCTCGGTTTTGAAGTAGGGTGCAATGATAGCCGTATGTCGGTAAAAGTGCCGTCATTCAGGCAGGATGTTGTGGAGATGGCCGATTTGGCCGAAGAAGTGGCGCGCTTTTACGGATATGATAGGATAAAGCCTACGCTTATGAAAAGCGGCATATCGGTGGGACGGCGCAATGTTAAGCAACAGCTTATGGAATATATAAAGGATGTGCTGACGGCATGCGGTTTGTATGAGGTAAATACCTATTCTTTTACCGGATATAGACAGCTCAAACAAGCCGGAATAAAAATGGACGAATCATTTAAGCCGGTAACTATAAAAAATGCGTTAGGTGAAGATCAGAGCCTCATGCGTCCTACTTTAATACCATCGATGCTGGAGGTATTGGTGCGTAATATAAACCGCGGGGTGGATTCATTTGGCGTATTTGAAACGGCACCTGTATTTTTAGCAAATGAACTGCCATTGATTACATTACCGCAGCAGCCTATGCGATTAGCTATAGGGCTCTATGGGAACACCGATTTCTTTACATTAAAGGGTATAATAGAGACCATTTTAGAGGCTTTAGCTATAAAAGGCATATACTTCTCGCCTGTCCAATGCGACGGATTTCATCCCGGCAGAACGGCTGAGGTTGGCTTTGGCACCGCTGTCGCAGGTGTCATGGGGGAAGTTCATCCCGATGTGCTGGATAATTTCGATGTAGAAAAAAGGATCTATATAGCCGAGCTGGATCTCGATACATTGTTGGACAACGGTACTTTGGATAGGACCTATGTTGCGTTGCCGAAATTCCCGGCCGTACAAAGGGATATTGCCATAACGGTTCCAAAGCATGCATTGGCTAGAGATATAGAAAATGTGATAAAGAAAAGCGGTGGCAAACTTATAGAGGATGTGAAACTTTTTGATGTATATGAGGGATCTCAGATTCCAGAAGGTTATAAGAGCGTTGCTTATTCCATAATATACAGAGCTTCTGACAGGACGCTTACCGATCAGGAGGTAGATAAACTACAGGAACGCATAATAAAGGCGTTAGGAGAGCAAATAGGAGCACAGTTGCGCGGATAATTACAAAATTCGACAAAAGTATTGTTTATTAGATGGTGGTGATGTATAATAGAAATAGATTATTCGATATTAAAGAAAGGCCGTGGAGAAATGGATAAAGTCGATACCAAGACCCGTACCACTGTTAAGATTCGCGGCAGAGAATACGTCATGAAGGCTTCCGAATCTGAGGAATACATCCATAAAGTGGCTATCTATGTGGACCGTAAAATGGAAGATATCGAAAAGATAAATCCTAACTTGAGCACCACCATGCTGGCTATACTTACGGCGTTGAATGTGGCCGACGAGCTTCTGAAAGAAAGAGAACGCATTAGCAAACTAGAGAAAGAGGTTCAAAGGCTCAAAGATGCTTTGAGCAGGTCGCCGCAACTTTATGACATAAATCAGAAATACAAAAAAACGGAGAGGCAGGATCAGGCCCCGGGTAGCGAACAACGCAATGCCTAGGGCTTCTTTTTAAAAATAAATGTACCATCGAACCTTAAAAATATTAGAATTCGACAAGATAATCCGAAAGCTTAAATCCAAAGCTTTTTCAGCATTGGGAGCTGATACGGCAGAGGCCTTATCGCCTTCGCTGGATAGATATACCATTGATATCTGGCAGCGTCAGACCGATGAAGCGGTATCATATATTCGGCGGCTCGGTTTACCGCCACTGGAAGGCATAAAGGATGTAAAGGATTCTGTTAATGCCGCTGATGTTGGTGCTACTTTAAGGCCTAAAGAATTGCTCGATATAGCATCTGTGATAAAGACCGCCCGATTGATGAAAGGATATGCGCAAGAGAATGAAAACGCCGATCTCATAGCGGATCTCTGTTATAGCCTCCACAGCATGAAGGCTGTGGAAGATGAGATATATCGCTGTATATTATCCGAGGATGAGATAGCCGATGATGCCACGCCGGAGCTTAAGGATATACGGCGGCATATAGCGCAGGCCAATCAAAGAATAAGGGATAAATTAAACGATATAATCCATTCTACTCAGTATCAACGCATGTTGCAAGACCCTATAGTCACCATAAGGAATGGCCGTTATGTGGTGCCGATAAAGCAGGAATATCGCAGCAGTTTTGCAGGACTTATACAGGATCAATCGGGCAGTGGCGCGACGCTGTTTATAGAGCCTATGGCAGTGGTGGAGGCCAATAATGACTTGAGGGCATACATGCTTCAGGAACAGGAGGAAATAGAACGTATTCTTGCTTCGTTCAGCCATATGATCGGCCAGCACTCCGAAGATATATTGAACGACTTGGGGATACTCGCTCAATTGGACTTGATATTCGCCAAGGGCCAGCTTAGCATTGAGATGAATGCCGTACGGCCGCTGCTTACAGAGGATGATGGCATAATATTTAAAAGAGCCCGACATCCGCTCATCGATCCTGATAAAGTAGTGCCTATAGATTTGGAGTTGGGCCGTCAATTTACCCAGCTCATAATTACCGGGCCTAATACTGGCGGAAAAACCGTAACGCTTAAAACCATAGGTTTGCTTACGCTTATGGCTCAGGCGGGATTGCATGTGCCGGCTGGTAGCGGTACGCAGATAAGGATTTTTACAGGCGTATATGCTGATATAGGTGATGAACAGAGTATAGAACAGAGCCTTAGCACATTTTCATCGCATATGACCAATATAGTGCACATTTTAAATTCGGCTGATCATCGCTCGCTTGTACTGCTTGATGAGCTGGGCGCTGGTACTGATCCTACTGAGGGAGCTGCCCTGGCTATGGCCATATTGGATGAATTAAGGCATAAAGGCGCTATAGTGGCGGCTACCACGCATTATAGTCAGCTTAAAGCATATGCATTGAAAACACCTGGCGTGATAAATGCCGGTATGGAGTTCGATGTAGAAACGCTAAGGCCAACGTATCGCCTTATAGTAGGTGTACCGGGTAAGAGCAATGCCTTTATCATATCGCGTAAATTGGGGCTGAGCGATGAAGTTTTAGCAAGAGCGCAGGCTTTGCTAAATGAAAGCGACCTGCGTTTTGAAGATGTTATAGGCAAGCTCGAAGAACAGCGCCACATTGCAGAAAAGGAACGCGCAGAGGCTGCGCGGGCATTGGAGCAGGCACGCTTATTGGAGCAAAAGTATCAGCAATTAAATACGCAGCTTGAACAAAAGAGAAACGATATAATACACAAAGCCCGCCAAGAGGCTAAGGCTGTATTAAATCGGGCTAAGAGCCAGGCTGACCAAATAATCAAAGAATTGCGTGATGCACAGATGCAGGCTTCGAAAGAGGCTAATAAAACCATAGAGCAAGCGCGCACAACGCTTAAAAAGGAAATAGAGGAGCTAAGCCCGGAGCAGGGGGCCGGAGAGCATTATAAACCGGTTACGAATGTTAAGCCTGGTATGCAGGTATATATCGTTCCTCTCAGAGCTAGCGGTTTCATCCTTACGCCGCCTGATGCCAATGGCAATGTGCAGGTACAGGTCGGTATAATGAAGGCCGCAGCAAGCTTATCCGATCTAGCAGAATTGCCTGAACATGAGGCGCAAGTCAAAATTCAACCGACGGGTAAAGCAGCGAGCACATCCCGTTCGCGAGATGTTGGATTAGAGATAGATGTAAGGGGACAGATGTTGGAAGAAGCACTGGCTAATATAGATAAATACTTGGATGATGCAGCTATAAGCGGATTGGAAGAGGTTTTTATAATACATGGCAAAGGTACAGGCGTATTGCGCACCGGTATACAGGATTTTCTGCGCCATCATCCCCATGTTGCCTCCTATAGGACAGGACGTTACGGCGAAGGTGAGATGGGCGTTACAGTGGTAAAACTAAAATAAATTGTATATAATATTACCAGATTGTGAAAAGAAGGTGTGCATTTGAGACAATGCTTGGCGGATATGTGGCGCAAGTATAGAGACGTTTTTTATGATTATCTTGGTATTATTTTGGGTACCCTCATAGTAGCCTTATCTTTTAATCTCTTCTTTGTACCGAATAAAATAGCACCTGGCGGTGTAGGCGGTATAGCTACAGTTTTATACTACTTATTTAAATTTCCTGTTGGTACCACCATGTTAATATTAAATATACCGCTATTTTTGGCCGGCGTAAAGGTACATGGCGCTGGTTTTGGGTTTAAGACGCTTATAGCTACGGTATTGCTCTCGTTTTTCATAGACGCTATAAAATTGCAGCCGTTGACACATAATGAGATATTGGCAGCGGTATACGGCGGCATAATTATGGGCATAGGTCTTGGCATAGTATTTCGTTCGGATGCTACTACAGGAGGGACTGATCTGGCGGCCAAAATAGTGCATAAATTTATGCCTTATATTACCATGGGTTGGTTGCTGTTTATGATAGATACCGCCGTAGTGACGTTTGCAGGCGCAGTATTCGGACCAGAGCAAGCGCTTTATGCGATAATAGCGCTTTTTATCAGTTCATATGTTATAGACCTCATTCAAGAAGGCTTGGGCAGTGCCAAAGCCTTCATAGTTGTATCGGATAAAGCGGACGAAATATCCAAAGTCATATTGCATGATATCGACAGAGGTGTTACACTGTTAGAGGGACGAGGTGCTTATACCCAAAGGAAGAAAGATGTCATACTCTGTGTGGTCAGCCGCACCGAGGTTATAAGACTTAAAGAAATAATAACAGCTATAGATAACAAAGCCTTTCTTATAATAACCGATGCCCGTGAGGTGCACGGTGAAGGCTTTTAGATATTATATTACATAGGAGGAGAAGTATGCAACAGAATAAAATTGAGTTTCTAGAAGAAAAAGCCAAACAGGTAAGAGCGGATATCATCTGCTCATTGGCATCGGCTAATTCGGGCCATACCGGCGGTTCACTGTCTGCAGCCGATATATTGGTGGCGTTGTACTTTGAAGTGATGAACGTGCGGCCTGACCAACCGAAATGGCCAGATCGCGATCGATTTGTGTTATCAAAGGGACACGCTGCTCCGGCTCTGTATGCAGTGTTGGTGCATAAGGGTTATTTTTCGAGGGATCACCTGTGGACATTGCGGCAGGCAGGTTCGATATTGCAGGGTCATCCCGATATGAAACGCACACCTGGCGTGGATATGTCGACCGGTTCATTGGGGCAAGGTATATCGGCGGCCAACGGGATGGCATTGGCAGGTAAGATAGATAAAAAAGATTACCGCGTATATGCTCTTTTAGGCGATGGAGAATTAGAGGAAGGTGAGGTATGGGAAGCGGCCATGACAGCGGCTCACTATAAGCTGGATAACCTCACGGCATTTGTGGATCATAACCATTTGCAAATAGACGGATTTATCACCGATGTTAAATCGCCCGAGCCGGTGGATGAGAAATTTAAGGCCTTTGGTTGGAATGTATTGTGTATAAATGGTCACGATATGAATGAGATATTAGAAGCTGTAGAACAGGCTAAAGCTACCAAAGGTAAACCTACGGTAATAATAGCTGAAACTGTCAAAGGCAAGGGCATATCCTTCATGGAATGTCAGGCCGGATGGCATGGTGTAGCACCTAATGCGCAACAGAAGGAACAAGCATTAAAAGAACTGGGGGTAGAGGTAAATGTCTGAGAAAATAGCTACAAGAGAGGCTTATGGTTTGGCTCTGGCCGAGTTCGGAGCACAATATGAAAATATAGTCGTGCTGGATGCGGATTTGTCCAAATCTACTAAAACCGAAGAGTTCAAGAAAAAGTTTCCCGACAGGTTTATAAATATGGGAATATCCGAGAGTGATATGATGGCTACGGCTGCTGGTATAGCTACCACAGGTAAAATAGTATTTGCCAGTACTTTTGCCATATTCGCCGCTGGACGTGCTTTCGAGCAGGTGCGCAACTCTATAGCTTATCCCAGGCTTAATGTCAAGATAGGTGCTACCCATGCAGGAATAACGGTGGGTGAGGACGGCGGCTCACATCAGGCTGTAGAGGATATAGCGCTTATGAGAGCCGTTCCCAATATGGTGGTCATAAGCCCAGCTGATGCTGTGGAGAGCCGTGCTGCCGTAAAAGCGGCCATTGAGTACGATGGTCCGGTATATCTTAGATTTGGTCGTTTGGCCGTTCCAGTCATATACGATAAGGATAATTATGTATTCGAGCTGGGCAAAGGCGTAGAGACAGCTCCGGGTAATGATATAGCTATTATCGCTACCGGTATGATGGTAGGCAGCGCTCTGGAGGCAAGGCAAAAATTGAGCCAGGAGGGCATAAACGCCAGAGTGATAGATATTCATACCATAAAGCCGATAGATAAGGACATAATTATAAAAGCTGCCGAAGAAACTGGAGCCTTACTTACAGTAGAGGAACATGTGGTAAACGGTGGTCTGGGTGGGGCTGTAGCCGAAGTGCTTTCGGAATACAGGCCTACAATAATGAAGCGCATGGGCTTGTATGACCAATTCGGTCAATCGGGTAAACCTGGTGATTTGCTCAAACTATATAAGCTTACGCCAGATGATATAGTCGACGAGGCCAAAGCGTTGTTGCAGCGCAAACCGTGATACCGATGAGCGCGGTTTGCCACAATGTTAGATAGATGAGGAGGTGTAAGATGAGGGTAGTGCGATTTGCGAAAGACGATCTCGTATCTTACGGCATAGCCGATGGCGATACGGTGCGTCGTATAAAAGGCGATGTATTTAACAGCTATGAGATTACCACGCAGCGTTTCGCGCTCGATGAAGTAAGGCTCTTGGCACCGTGCATGCCGAGCAAAATAGTAGCTGTGGGCTTGAATTATGCCGACCATATAAGCGAGATGACCGAGGAAGCCAGGAAAGATCCAGTGCTCTTTATAAAGCCGTCGACGGCCGTTATAGGCCATAAGGATTATATAGTATGTCCGGCTATGTCGCAGAGGGTGGATTATGAGGGCGAGTTGGCGGTGGTCATAGGTAGACGATGTAAAGACGTTGAAGAAGAGGATGCCAATGACTATATATTTGGATTTACTTGTTTTAATGATGTAACGGCAAGGGATCTGCAGTCGATAGATGGTCAATGGACCAGGGCCAAATCCTTCGATACGTTTGCGCCGATGGGGCCGTGGATAGCGAGAGGGCTGGATGCTCATTATCTGGATTTGGAAGTCAGGGTCAACGGAGAGGTCAAGCAGAGCAGCAATACATCATTTTTGCTGCATAATGTGGAGGAATTGGTCAGCTTCATATCTAAGGTCATGACATTGCTGCCGGGTGACGTGATAGCTACAGGCACGCCTTCAGGCATTTCACCCATAAAACCCGGCGATGTAGTAGAAGTAGAAATAGAGGGTATAGGTGTGCTGGAAAATTACGTGAGGTGATGGCTGTGGTTTATGAATCTAAAATAAAAAATGCGACTGTCGATCGCCTGTTTGAGGCTATACTTCAATTGAAGGATATCGATGAATGTTATCGGTTTTTTGAAGATCTGTGCACTATCAATGAAATAAAATCGTTGGCCCAGCGTTTAGAGGTCGCCGAGATGCTGAGAAATGGAGAAACATATAATGAGATAGCTGAGCGGACAGGAGCCAGCACTGCTACTATAAGCCGCGTCAACCGATGCCTGGAATACGGTGCCGGAGGATATCAGCTTATATTGGATCGATTGAATTCTGGACAGGATGGCGATGCTTGATGGATTACTTGAAGCAGTTGAATGAACAGCAGCAAAAAGCGGTGCTTTATACGGAAGGGCCGCTCTTGGTGCTGGCTGGTGCTGGCAGCGGCAAGACGAGGGTATTGACCTATCGGATAGCCCATCTCATAAACGATAAAGGCGTATCGCCATGGAATATACTTGCTATAACATTTACCAATAAGGCCGCGGATGAAATGAAACAGAGGGTGGCAGGACTGGTTGGCATTACATCGAAGGACATATGGATAAGCACCTTCCATTCGTGCTGCGCCCGCATATTGAGGCGTGAGATAGATAAGATAGGTTATGAGCGCAATTTTACCATATTTGACGATGGTGATCAATCTGCTTTGATAAAAGCATGTGTAAAGGAAATGGCCCTTAACGACAAGTATTTTTCCGATAGGGATATAAAGGCTAAGATAAGCGACGCCAAGAATAACCTGATAGGGCCGGCTGATTACCTTAAATATTTCGGCGGCGATTTTAGAGCCGACAAGATAGCTCAGCTCTACGCCCTCTATCAAAAAAAACTTCAAAGCAATAATGCGTTGGATTTCGATGACCTCATAATGAAGACCATAGAGTTATTTCAATTGCGCCCGGATGTATTGGATTTTTATCAGCAAAAGTTTAAGTATATACTGGTGGATGAATACCAGGATACTAATTATGCTCAATATATGATGGTGCAGATGTTGTCGCGCCGTTATAAAAATCTGTGTGTCGTGGGCGATGATGATCAGAGCATATACGGATGGCGCGGCGCCGATATACGCAATATATTGGAGTTTGAGAAGGATTTTCCGGATGCTAAGGTGATAAAGCTGGAGCAGAATTATCGCTCCACACAGAATATACTCGAAGCAGCCAACAGCGTTATAGGGAATAACAGAGGACGTAAAGGCAAAAGGCTATGGACTGCCAATAAACCGGGAGAGCGCATAAAATGCTATGCGGCCTATAACGAACATGACGAGGCCCAGTTCATATGCCACCGTATACTGGAAGGCGTGCAGAATGACGGGCGCCGCTATGGCGATTTTGCAGTATTATACCGCATAAATGCCCAATCCAGGGCTATAGAAGAAAATATGGTTTATGCCGGCATACCGTATAAAGTAATAGGTGGTTTGCGTTTCTACGACCGTAAGGAGATAAAGGATGTCATAGCCTATCTGCGCGTTATAGTCAATCCGATGGATAGCGTCAGTCTAAGACGCATAATAAATGAGCCGAAGCGCGGCATAGGCGATGCTACAGTGCGTGCTATGGAGGATTTAGCACAAAAAAGTGGACAGTCGCTTTTCGATATAATATGGAATATAGATCAAATAGATGAAATGTCATCTAGGGCTAAGAACAGAATAAAGCCTTTTGCCGATGCTATGGTACAGCTTATGGCTATGAAAGAGTTGCTGCAGCCGTCGAAATTCATACAACAGTTGCTGGACACCACAGGCTATATTAGGGCCTTGGAAACAGAGGATACCGATGAGGCCAAGGCACGTATAGATAATATAGGGCAGCTGGTGTCGGCAGTTAAAGAATTTGAAGATTCGGCCGATGAGCCGACCTTGGAGGCTTTTTTGGAAAATGTAGCGCTTATATCTGGTACCGATGAACTGTCGGAAGATGGCGATGCTGTCGTGCTTATGACCATTCACGGTGCTAAAGGACTTGAATTCCCTGTGGTATTTATATCGGGTATGGAAGAAGGGCTCTTTCCGAGTAGCCGCGCATTTAATGAGGAAAGCCAGATGGAAGAAGAAAGGCGGCTGTGCTACGTAGCTATAACGCGTGCCAGACAGCAGCTTTACATGACATATGCCGGGCAGCGCATGATATTCGGCAATATAATGGATGGCATACCGTCGCGATTCCTCGATGAGATACCGCAGGAATTGCTCGAAGGGGTAGGCCAGGCGGTTGAAGGCAAGGATTCCATAGCTGTTACCAAAACACATGATCAGAGCGATGCTGATGCCAAAGCATCTTATAAATTGGGAGAGAAGATAAAACATCCGCGATTCGGTGTAGGCACTATAGTAGAGGTGAAAGGCAGCGGCGAAGATATAGAACTTAAAGTAGCGTTTCCAAAAGGCGGTGTTAAGCAATTATTGGTAAAATATGCACCGATAGAACCGATATAACATGACGAGGTGAAATATGGCTGTTACAGAAGATGTGATGCAACGCGTGAATGAATTGAGGCGGATTATAGAACATCATAATTATATGTATTATGTACTCGATAGTCCCGAAATATCTGATGCCGAATACGATGCTCTGATGCGCGAATTGGAACAACTGGAGTCGGAGTATCCGGAACTTATAACACCTGATTCACCCACACAGAGGGTAGGCGGTCAGGTGTCCGGCCAATTCCAGCCGGTAGTTCATAGCGTGCCGCTGCTCAGCTTGAACGATGTATTCTCCGAAAGCGAGATCAGAGACTTTGACAGGCGAGTGCGTGCAGCGCTCGGCGAGGATGTGCAGTATGTGCTGGAGGCCAAAATAGACGGCTTATCGGTAGCGCTTACATATCAGGACGGTCTGTTTATCCGCGGCGCTACGCGCGGCGATGGATTTGTCGGAGAGGATGTTACAGCCAATTTAAGGACGATACGTTCGATACCGTTGCGCCTGAAGATGCCCATAAATGCAGAAGTCCGCGGTGAAGTCTTTATGCCTAAGGAGTACTTCTACAAACTTAATGAACAGAGAGAAAGGGATGGCTTGCCCCTATTCGCCAATCCGCGCAACGCCGCAGCCGGTTCGGTACGCCAACTCGACCCGGCTATTACGGCACAGCGCCATCTTGATATATTTGTATTCAACCTGCAGCGCATAGAGGGATATACTTTTGAGACACATGTCGAAACCCTTATGTTTCTCAAAGAACAAGGATTTAAGATCATGCCGTACCTCATACCGTGCGATACCATAGATGAGGCCATAGAACAATGCCGTTTATGGGAAGGCAAGCGGTATGAGCTGCCATATGAGATCGATGGTCTTGTGATAAAGGTGAACAGCCTGCGCCAACGAGAGATACTGGGTAACACATCCAAGACGCCGCGCTGGGCAGTAGCTTATAAATTTCCGGCTGAGCGCAAGGAATCGATTATAAAGGATATAGTCGTGCAGGTCGGACGAACAGGCGTGCTTACGCCGACGGCCGTATTGGAGCCGGTCAGACTGGCTGGCACCACCGTTTCCAGAGCCACGCTGCACAACGAAGATTATATAAAAGGAAAGGATATACGCATAGGCGATCATGTGCTAGTGCAAAAGGCCGGCGATATCATTCCCGAAGTGGTGTCGGTCGTAAAAGAGAAGCGTACTGGTGACGAGCGTATATTTGAAATGCCGGACAAATGCCCTATATGCGGTGCTGATGCTGTGCGCATCGATGGAGAGGCGGCCAGAAGATGCACAGGCGTGTCATGCCCTGCCCAGGTAGAGCGCGGGCTTATACATTTTGCGTCGCGCGATGCTATGGATATAGAAGGGCTTGGACCTGCTGTTGTTCGACAGCTTTTGGATAAAAAACTCATACGCGATGAAGCTGATATATACTATCTCAAGTACGAGGATCTCGTAAAATTGGAGCGTATGGGGCCTAAATCGGCCAAAAACCTTATAAATGCCATAGGGGCCAGTAAGGATAGAGGATTGGCGCGACTTCTATACGCTTTGGGCATACCACTGGTTGGAACACGGGCTGCATCTATATTGGCGGAACGATTTGGCGATATATATAAGCTTATGAAGGCTGACCAGGTACAGCTTACCGTTATACCGGAGATAGGACCTAAGATCGCCGAGAGCGTTGTGACTTTTTTTAAGCAGGAGCAGACCAGAGATCTGATAAAGCGTTTAGAAGCGGCCGGCGTGCGCTTGAGGGCCGATAAAAAGCAAAAAGGCAATGCCCCGTTGGCCGGCCTTACATTTGTGTTGACTGGTACGCTTTCCAAATATACGCGTGAACAGGCTACCGAAATTATCGAAGGCTTGGGAGGCAAGGTAACCAGCAGCGTCAGTAAAAAAACCGATTACGTGATAGCCGGAGATAATCCCGGCAGCAAATTGAATAAGGCGCTCCAGCTTGGCGTGAAAGTCATAGATGAAAATGAATTCGAACGGTTGACCGGTCAAGAATAATATACCCTCCGATTGCAGATACTTAACCTAAAGTTTGTTATCTGTAGCGGAGGTTTTTTATATGCATTTGTCTACCATATACCATAGATTAAAAGATTTTGTGCTTGGTAAAGATCCCGACGACAACATTGCATCGGCCGATGGATCGTACCATGGCGTTAAACTTGATAAAAACCTGGATAAAAATACAAAAATGCTGCAGGCCATATTTAGGGATTGCGATGACATAGTATATCGCCCTTTCAGGATAGCAGGCAAGATAAAAGCCGAGCTGGTATTTTTAGATGGCCTGATCAATATAGATTTTGTCGATAACTACATAATCAAGCCATTGATGCTGGAATCGCGCATGGCGGACATTGAAATAGAAGATGCGGATGATGCCTTTTGCTATGCCAAAGAAGCCGTGATATCAGCAGCAAGCGTGCGAGAAGGCGATGACATGGATGGCATAGTCTTTAATATCATGAGCGGTAGTACAGTTATATTTATAGATGATATAGCCAGTTGTGTCATAGTGGAAGTTAAAGGTTGGGAACATCGCCAGGTAAGCGACCCTGCTACCGAACCCACCGTGCGCGGTCCCAAAGATGCTTTTACCGAGACTTTACGCATCAACACAATGCTGGTGCGGCGACATATACGCGATCCAAAGCTTAAGCTTAAGACCTATCATATCGGCCGTCGTAGCAAAACCGATGTGGCCGTGATGTACATGGAAAGTATTGTTAACCTTGATGTGCTTGATGAAGTAAATAAACGAATAGATGGGATAGATGTCGATAATGTCGTAGGCAGCGCCTTAATAGAACATCTTATAGAAGACGATTGGATATCACCGTTTCCGCAAATCCAAACCACAGAACGGCCAGATAAAGCGGCTGCTGCGCTGATGGAGGGCAAGGTATGCATTGTCGTCGACAACACGCCATTCATACTGTTGCTGCCTACGACGCTGAATAGTTTCATGCAGGCACCCGATGATTACTATCAGCGTTGGCTTATAAGCAGCTTAATACGTTTTACACGTTTTATAGGAACTATTGTAGCTCTACTGTTACCGTCGCTTTATATTGCTATGCTTTCCTATCATCCAGAGATGATACCAACGTCGCTGGCTTTATCTATGGCAGGAGGCCGGGAGGGATTGCCCTTTCCGGCTTTTATAGAGGCCTTTATAATGGAGGGCTCGCTGGAACTGCTACGTGAGGCCGGCATGCGCCTGCCCGGTGCCATGGGACAAACAATAGGTGTTGTTGGCGCCATTATCATAGGCCAGGCAGCAGTGGGAGCCAATATAGTAAGCCCTGCCATGGTAGTTGTGGTAGCATTGACCGCCATAGCCAATTTTGCTATACCGAGCTACGATCTTGCCATAAGTTTTCGTATATTGCGCTTTATTTTAATGATTTTGGCTACAACCCTAGGATTATATGGCATCATATTGATTGTGATGTTGATAGTCAGCCATCTATCTGTCTTAAAAAGTTTCGGCATCCCATATATGGCTCCCTGGATACCGCTGAATTTGCGCGACCTTAAAGATACCTTAATACGGGCGCCGTGGGTGTCTATGCGCACTAGGGAGAGCTATATGAATCTGCAGGATGAACAGCGCATGAATGCAAACAAGATAGATGGCATTATGCACCGAGAGAAAGGGGCCAAACGTTGAAGAAACTGTGGATATTGGGATTGATATTGATGCTGATATTAACAGGTTGTTGGGATAAGGTAGAAATAGATAAGCGGGCCTTTGTATTGGGTGCTGCTGCCGATGTGGCGCCGGAAAGCAATAAGAATAAAGGCATGGAAGATATAGAAGGGCATAATGTTAATCCTTTTATGCTGACATTGGAGATACCCGTGTTTAGATTCATGTTAGGTCAGAACAGTGGAAGTAACAATGCGGGTAGCGCTGGGAATCAAAAACCTACCTGGGTGTACAGCAGCACCGGTACGAGTTTCTTTGAGATAGAACGTCAAATGGCCACTCGTTCCGACCGCGTCTTATTCTTCGGTCACCAGAAGGTGCTCATTATAGGGGAAGAACTGGCTGAGCGCTATAATCTGCTCGATGTGCTGGATTTCTGGGCGAGGGACCCCGAAAGTATGCGCGGCATAAAGGTGCTTATAGCTGACGGTTCCGCTAAAGATATATTCTCTGCTCAGCCGCAAATAGCCCAGTCGGTCTCCATGTTTATATCAGATCAACTACAGCAGGGTGCTAAGACCGGGCGCTTTATAGATACCGATCTTTGTGATTTTCTGCATAAACTCGGCGATGGGTACAGTATGCTTACGGGGCGCATAAGCATATCTGAAGATAAAGACATAAAAATAGCCGGTAGTGGCCTTATAAAGGACGGTAAGTTAGCGGGATGGTTGGGAGAGCAGGAGACCCGAGCCGCGCAGTTCGTCATGGGACAGATAAAAGGTGGCGAGATAGTAGTGAAGGATCCTAAAAGCAAGACAGGATCTTTGACATTTGAAATATATAGCGAGCATACTCAGTTAAAAGCCGACTTTAAAGATAAGAAGCTTGCCTCACAGTCTTGTTTCGCGGTATCAAAATTAGTTAAAAGCCGACTTTAAAGATAAGAAGCCTTCTATAGTTATAGAGATAAGGATGGAAGGCAACATTGCTGAGATAAACGGCGATAAGACAGCGGATGAGGCTTATATAGCTAAAGCCGAGCAGGCGGTATCGGAAGAGTTAGAACGGGAAATAGATTTCATGATAGATAAACTGCAGAAGCAGTATAAGACCGATGCTTTGGGTTTCGGCGATTATATGGAAAAGCATCATTATAAAGAATGGAAGAATATTGAAAAAGAGTGGGATGATATATATGAGTCCATGCCGATATCGGTGCATGTAGATACTAAGATACGACGTGTTGGTATGAGATATTGAGGTGTAGTTATGTTTAAAAATAATGATAGGATAAATGCACAAGAAGCAGTGTTCTTTCTTGTGGCTACTATGATAGAGATCGGATCGCTGATAGATGCACGCCTTCTAGCACAGGAATCGGGAACAGATTCGTGGTTGGCATATTTGACGGGATATGCTTTTGCCTTGCCTGGGATACTGGCCATGGCCGCATTGAGCAGAAGGTTCTATAAACACGGATTTGTACAGTACAGCCGCATCATAGTAGGATCATGGATAGGAGGGGTATTGTCAATCATTTTGGCTGCATACTGGCTGCTTGTATCGGCTAGAACGCTTAGGTATGAGTGTGAGATAACAAAGTTGACGCTGTTGGACAAGACCCCTACGGAGGTCGTAGCGTTTTCTTTTTTGATCGCGGCCATATACATAGCTCGATACGGTATAGAGCCGCTATCACGTATGTCGCTGTTGCTTGGCATAAGCGTTTTGCCGCTTATATTGCTTCTATTTGCAGTCGTCATACCGAAGGCAAAGCTCGATAATTTGCTGCCTTTTATGGCAAGAGGTCCTATACCCATATTGAAGGCTGGGGTGAAAGGAATAGCTGATTGGGAGGAGATGAGCCTTCTTTTTATTATAGTTCCGTTTTTAAACAAGCCGAAAGATGTAAGTAAAGGGGCTTTATATGCTTCTATCGTCGTAGCTTTTATCGGGATTTTTATCATAACCCTTACTATAAGCGCTATAGGAGCAAACGGGGCAAAGACATCTATTGTGCCGTCGGTATCAGCGTTGTCGGCGGCTGAATATCCCGGTATGTTCATAGAACGCTTGCCCACCATTTTTATAGGTTTATGGTTGATGATGGTTTTGCCTACTATAGCCGGATTGTTGTGGGCCGCGGCGCTGGTGCTGTCCCAGATGTTGGGTTTTACCGAATATAAACCGCTGATTATGCCCTTGGTACCGATCATATATATAATATCCCTTATACCGCAAAATATCATAGGGGTAGATAAATTCTTCCGCTTTCTAATACCATATGGTATAGGTATATTATTCATTATTCCAATAATTCTATATACACTAGCTACTATAAAGGGGGTAAAGGATTAGATATATGGCAGGTATTATGGATGCCGCAAAGAGCATCTACAATATATGGACGATGGTCATGGTAGTCGTTATAGGACTATTCAATATCATAGTGGATGCGCCGGAGATGCATCGTAAAGGTTTGACTAAGGAAGCGCATTTCTCTCGCGCTATAGGTATCGTATATATTATAGCCGGCCCAGTTATTTTTATAATTATACAGATATTGGCCAAATTGTTCGGTTAAGATATAATATTGCAATTAAGCCAAAAGGTTGTATAATATATTTGTAAACAAAAATAAATGGGGGTAATGATTTTTTGGCATTGAATTCAAAAGAGATGGCGCTGATGATAGAGCGCATGATGGATGACAAAAAGGCGCAGGATATAATCGTTTTGGATGTGGCGGAGATGACCATTGTAGCGGATGAATTTGTGATATGCAGCGTGAGGTCGACGGTACAGTCTAGGGCATTGTGCGATTATATCGAAGAGAAGATGGATGAGTGTCATATTCCACTCAAACGCCTGGAAGGATACAGGGAAGGCTGCTGGATAGTTATGGATTATGGCGATGTGATAGTTCATATATTTCGGCAGGAAGAAAGAGAATTCTACAGCCTGGAAAGATTATGGAGTGAGGGCGACAATATGCATGTCGCTGCCAAAGCATAATTTATAAGGATGCATTTATCAAATGCTTCGGGTAGTATGCTCGAAGCATTTGTCGATACATAGATGTCTATTAAGAGAGGAAGGTTAGACAGTAATTGATTTATGATTTTAAGGCTATAGAAGGCCGATGGCAAGAAGAATGGGAAAAAACCAAGGCTTTTAAGGTGACGGAAGACCATCAAAAGCCCAAATATTATATGTTGGAGATGTTCCCGTATCCGTCAGGGAAATTACATATGGGCCATGTTCGCAATTATTCCATAGGTGATGTCATAGCACGCTATAAACGCATGCAGGGCTATAATGTGTTGCATCCTATGGGTTGGGATGCATTCGGTCTGCCGGCTGAGAATGCCGCCATAAAAAACGGTGTGGAGCCTAGCAAATGGACATGGGATAATATAAACAATATGCGCCGGCAGCTTAGACAATTAGGTATAAGCTATGATTGGGATCGCGAAGTGGCATCCTGCCATCCGGCTTACTATAAATGGACTCAGTGGCTGTTCCTTCAGCTTTATAAGAACGGTCTGGCCTATAAGAAAAAGGCGCGCGTTAATTGGTGTCCGTCATGTGGCACGGTGCTGGCTAACGAACAAGTAGTTGCTGGTTGCTGTGAAAGGTGTGGTACGCCGGTAGGTAAAAAGGATTTGGAGCAGTGGTTTTTCAAAATTACCGACTATGCTGAAAGGTTGCTTCAGGATATAGATAAACTGGATGGTTGGCCAGATAAGGTCAAAAGCATGCAACGTAACTGGATAGGCAAGAGCTACGGCGCTGAGGTTGCCTTTGGCATAGAGAATGTAAAGAACGAAAAAATCACGGTATTCACCACCAGACCGGATACCATATTCGGCGTATCATTTGTAGTGTTGGCGCCCGAACACCCGCTGGTAGACAGATTGGCAAAGGGAACGCCGTATTACAAACAAGTAAAAGACTTTCAGAAAAAGATAGAGGCGCTCGACGAGATAACGCGTACATCGACCGAAGCCGAAAAAGAAGGTTTATTTATCGGCCGATATGCCGTAAATCCGCTCAATGGCGGACGTATACCGATATATATAGCCAATTATGTGCTGATGGAATATGGTACTGGTGCGGTGATGGGTGTGCCGGCCCATGATAGCAGGGATTTTGAATTTGCAAAGAAATATGGATTGCCTATAGTGCCTGTTATAAAACCAGTTGATGCCGCACAGGATTTTGACCTGGAGCAGGCCTATGAGAATGATGGCATCATGATAAATTCAGGTCAATTTAATGGCTTTGATAATCGAGACGGTATAGAGCGTATCATAAATTATATGGAAGAAAACGGGCTAGGTCGACGCAAAACGGCTTATAAGCTTAGAGACTGGCTTATATCGCGGCAGCGATACTGGGGTGCGCCTATACCGATAGTGTATTGCGAAAAATGCGGCGAGGTACCAGTACCCGAGGACCAATTGCCGGTTATGTTGCCTACCGATGTAGTATTTACAGGGACAGGCCAATCGCCGCTTACTACATCAGAAAGCTTCGTGAATACCAAATGTCCCATATGCGGCAGCCCAGCACGGCGTGAAGTCGATACCATGGACACATTTGTATGTTCCTCATGGTATTATTTGCGCTACACCGATCCGAGGAATGATAAAGAGGCATTCAACAAAGGGAAGGCATCATATTGGATGCCGGTGGATCAATACGTGGGTGGTGTAGAGCATGCAATACTTCATCTTTTGTATTCGCGCTTCTTTACCAAAGTGTTGCATGATTTGGAGCTGGTAGATGTGGATGAGCCTTTTGTCAATTTGTTGACCCAGGGAATGGTGCTCAAGGATGGTTCCAAGATGTCCAAATCCAAAGGCAATATAGTCAGTCCTGAAGATATTGTTGATAAATACGGTGCAGATACGGCACGCTTGTTTATATTATTTGCCGCACCGCCCGAAAGGGATCTGGAATGGAGCGATCAAAGCGTAGAAGGTTGTTTTCGCTTTTTGAACCGCGTATGGAGATTGGTGGATCAATATGCTGATGCCGTAAAAGAGTGGGTGAAAAATGGAAAGCCTGAAGCCGATTTACTGAGCGATGGGGATAAAGAGTTGCGCTATATCATAAACTACACTATAAAGAAGGTCAGCGATGATATAGCCGAACGCTATAACTTCAATACCGCTATAAGCGCTATAATGGAAATGGTCAATGCTATGTATCAATGTGACGCTACTGATAGTTCATCGACCGTTATGATGGAAGCCGTAGAAACGTTGTTGCTGTTGCTGGCTCCGTTTGTGCCGCATATTTCCGAGGAAATGTGGCATAGGACGGGTCACGGTGATCCACTTTACCTGCAAGCATGGCCGATATACGATGCTGATGCCCTGGTGAAACAGCAGGTAGAGGTGGTGGTGCAAGTAAACGGCAAGGTGCGCGATAAGGTTATGATGCCTGCCGGGGCAGATGAGGATAAAATGAAAAGCCTGGCTATACAGTCGCCTAAGGTAGCGGCGTCTATAGCTGATAAAAGCATCATAAAGGTTGTGTCTGTACCGGATAAGCTGGTAAATATTGTTGTTAGATAAAAATATAATTGAAATGATAGGTTTTCTATGATATAATACTCATACAGCGATATAGCGATATATGCTGACCGATTATTTTATGCAGAGGAGGATAAATCCTATGAAAGAAAAAGTAGAAGCAGCATTGGAAAAAATACGCCCAGCTTTAAAGGCTGACGGTGGCGATGTAGAATTAGTCGATGTGGCAAATGACGGTGTAGTAAAGGTTAAATTAACCGGGGCTTGCGGTGCATGCCCGTTTGCCCTGATGACATTGAAACAGGGTATAGAGGAAACGCTTAAAGAAAGCGTACCTGAGATAAAAGAGGTAGTAGCTGTATAAGACTCGTACTAAAAAGGCGTTGCCATGTGGCAGCGCCTTTTTAGTATTTATATTATGGCTATAATATAAATACTAACATACCAATTATAGGAAGCGCTTGCTTGACATCAGTACTGAAAAATATTAAAATGTAGACATAAAATAAATTTGATTCGCTTAATTTCCTTAATATAGGAAAACGGGGGACCCCTTAAGATAATATGAGGCGTATTCCGAAAGGATAGAGCAACTCTTTCAGCTCGAGCCTGTCAGCTAACCTCGTAAGCGTTGAAAGGGAGTGAACGGTGATATGATTATATAACAATAAAACCGTGGTTTACTCCACGGCTTTATTTTTCCCATAGATGCAATAATGTGGATACAAATTTGATGTTTAAGTCCAAATAATGTCATTTTAAGGAGGTAAGAGATGGTTAAAGTATGCATGATAGGTTTAGGCAGAACTGGCAAGATAGTAGCGAAGCACATGATAGGCAGAAAGGATGTTCAATTGGTTATGGCTGTGTGCAGGCCTGGCAGCGATAAGATAGGACAGGATGTGGGAACCCTGTTAGGCATATCTGAGACGGGCATAAAAGTAATGGGTAGCAACTTGCTAAATGAAGGATTAAGGATTTTTAAACCTGACGTAGCGATAGACTTCACTAATCCAGAGGCTTGCATAACGAATACAACAGTATTGGCGCGCAATAAGGTAAATGCGGTAATAGCAACGACAGGGTTTACCGATATACAGTTTCAGAAACTTCGGAGCATAGCCGTCCAAAACAAAGTAGGTATGGTTATAGCACCTAATATTACGCTTGGCGTAAATGTGTTGCAGTTTTTATGCAAAATTGCAGCTCAATTATTGGATGATTATGATGTGGAAATAATAGAAGAGCATTTTAAAGAGAAAAAGGATGTACCATCCGGTACGGCTATAAAAATAGCGGAAAGCATATCCGAAGGGCGGGGTATAGAAGATAGTGTTAAGATATTAACTGAAAATGACGTCGCATCTTTAAGGGGAGCGAATATTATACCCATACATTCTCTAAGGGCTGGTGGTATAGTTGGTGTACATAAAGTAATGTTTGCCAGCGACGAAGATAGCGTGGAGATAATGCATCAATCTTTTACTCGCTCTGCATTCGCCAAAGGGGCTATTAAAGCGGCTAAATTTATTGTCGGACGAAAGGGCGTTTATGATATGGCTGATGTTTTGAATCTTGAGGAGGTGTTAGAACGATTTGCCAGCAAACAGAGGGATTCACACGCATAATAGCAAATGCACCCTAAATATTGCAAATTGCAGAAGTCTGAAAAAAATATTTGCATTTTTGTGCTTTGCATGTTAGAATATCATTACCTGAACACAATGACGTGATCAGGTGCGCAGAGATAGGTTTATTCGGCGCGTCATTAGAACATTTGAGCATGTTCTGATGAGGCGCTTAATTTTAACCCTTTTATGCAAGTTTTAGATTGGGATTATGCATTTTTATTGATTATATATTAAGGATATAATCAATAAGATGCGGCAATATAGGTAAATGCATTTATTGATGTTTTCTATAAATGCATGATACTTGATAAATAAAATTCATAATCCGTTGAGGGGGTTTTATGGATGTTAAGAGAAAAATACGAGAGGGTGCCGTCGGGCTGTGCAGTCAGCGGTATCCTGGATCGCAGCGGTCGAAGGTTCTCCGGCAATGATATAATACAGTCGATAGCGCTTATGCGAGAGCGTTCTAACGGCCTGGGCGGTGGCTTTGCAGCCTATGGCATATATCCGGAATATAGGGACCATTATGCCTTCCATATGTTTTATGATGATGAACAGGCACGGGAAATCAGTGAACGTTTCTTAAATGAGCATTTCAATATTGCTGAGGCAGGGCCTATACCTACAAAAAAAGTGAGTTGGATAATTAACGAACCCATGATATGGCGTTATTTTGTATTACCTAAAGAAGAAAAACTAACTTCTTCCGGGCTTTTATCAGATGAATTTGTGGCTCAATGCGTCATCAATCTTAATAAAAGAATAGATGGTGCTTTTGTGGTATCCAGCGGCAAGAATATGGGCGCATTTAAGGGTGTGGGCTATCCCGAAGACATAGGCGAGTTTTATCAGTTGTATAACTACGAAGGTTATATGTGGACAGCACATGGCCGTTTTCCGACCAATACGCCCGGTTGGTGGGGCGGCGCGCACCCGTTCACCCTATTGGATCTATCGGTGGTCCATAACGGCGAATTGTCTTCTTATGGTACAAATCGCCGTTATCTCAACGAATTCGGTTACGAATGCACCATGCAAACCGATACCGAGGTAGCAGCCTATCTTTTAGATCTTTTTACACGCCGGCAGGGCATGCCTCTGGAAATAGCTTGTAAGATCATGGCTCCGCCTATGTGGGATGAGATAGAGCGTATGCCCGATGATGAAAGAACGCTTTATACCGCTTTGAGGACGGTATATGGCAAAGCTTTGATGAACGGGCCATTTTCCATCATAGCGGCATTTAATAGCGGCATGGTTGCGTTGAACGACAGGATAAAATTAAGGCCGCTCGTGGCTGCCGAAAAAGGCAACGTACTGTATGTGTCCAGCGAGGAATCGGCTATTATAGAGATATGCCCAAAACCGGACAAAATATGGACGCCTAGAGGAGGAGAACCGGTTATAGGTATGTTAGAGGAGGTGAAAGCATGATAAGTTACGTTTTACCGGAATTTTTGGTGATGCGCGATGAGAATAGATGCATACAATGCCAGGTATGTGTCCGTCAATGTGCCAACGACGTACATTATCTTGATGAAAAGGATGGTAAAGTAAAGGCCGACGATGCCAAATGTGTCAATTGCCAGCGTTGCGTCACTTTTTGCCCTACGCATGCGTTGACCATAATACCCAATCCACAAGAATTTAAAGCCAATGCCAATTGGACCAAAAAGGCTATAACCGAGGTGCAGAAACAGGCTGAGAGCGGCGCTGTAATATTGACGAGCATGGGCAATCCTCAGGAGTATCCAATATATTGGGATAAAATAGTGCTCAATGCCAGCCAGGTTACAAACCCTTCCATCGATCCGCTGCGTGAGCCGATGGAGCTTAAGACGTATCTCGGACGCAAACCCGATAAGTTGGAGTTTGATGAAAAAGGTAGGCTCATAACCAAGCTTACGCCGCAGTTGGTGCTTAATGTACCTATAATGTTTTCCGCTATGTCCTTCGGTTCCATAAGCTTAAATGCTTGCGAATCGTTGGCTCGCGCGGCCACTGAGCTCGGCATATACTACAATACGGGTGAGGGAGGCCTTCACAGCAGTCTATATCGTTACGGCAAGAATACCATAGCG
The DNA here is from genome assembly GCA_030156435.1 of Clostridiales bacterium. Lineage (GTDB taxonomy): Bacteria > Bacillota > Clostridia > Mahellales > Mahellaceae > Mahella. Next base: position 35,682 of record JASGMM010000006.1, read on the forward strand.
CAAGTGGCATCCGGAAGATTTGGCGTTCATGCCAATTATCTAAATGCCGGCGCGGCATTGGAAATAAAAATAGGTCAGGGGGCCAAACCGGGCATAGGTGGGCATTTGCCTGGGGAAAAGGTGGGGGCCGAGGTATCGGCTACGCGTATGATACCGGAGGGCAGCGACGCCATATCCCCGGCACCCCATCATGATATATATTCCATAGAAGATCTTCGTCAATTGATATATGCGCTTAAAGAGGCTACAAATTATACTAAACCGGTCAGTGTCAAGATAGCAGCTGTGCATAACGTGGCCGCAATAGCATCCGGTATAGCACGTGCCGGCGCCGATATCATAGCCATAGATGGTTTCCGCGGCGGCACAGGTGCGGCGCCGCTTCGTATACGCGACAACGTAGGCATACCGATAGAAATGGCTATAGCAGCGGTGGATACCAGGCTTAAGGAAGAGGGCATACGCCATCAGGTATCTGTGGTAGCTGCCGGCAGCATACGCAACAGCGCCGATATAATAAAGGCTATAGCGTTGGGGGCGGATGCGGTCTATATAGCTACATCGGCTTTGATAGCCATAGGATGTCATATGTGCCAGAAGTGTAATACCGGCAAATGCAATTGGGGCATAGCCACTCAAGATCCGCAATTGGTCAAGAGGTTAAACCCCAATATAGGAGCACGTCGCTTGGTAAACCTCGTAACGGCATGGGAACATGAGATAAAGGAGATGCTGGGCGGTATGGGGATAAACTCTATAGAAAGCCTGCGCGGCAACCGCGAGATGTTGAGGGGCGTTGGTTTAACCCAAAAGGAACTGGATATATTGGGTATAAAGGCTGCCGGAGAATAAGGAGGTATTAGAACATGAAACGCGTATATGCTTTAGAAGAATACTGCGTGGGATGTCGCTTATGCGAGATAAATTGTATAGTAGCTCATTCTCAATCCAAGGATATTATCTGGGCGTTTAAGGTAGAAGAGCCGCGTCCTCTGCCGGGTATACTAGTAGAAGAAGCAAGGCCTATATCTTTCGGTTTGCAGTGTCGGCATTGCGATGATGCCGTATGCATAAAATCATGTATAACTGGCGCTATGCACAGGGATGAGCGTGACACCGTGGTATGTGATACAGATAAGTGCGTTGGATGCTGGACATGTATCATGGCCTGCCCATATGGTGCTATAAAGGCCAATGAAAATGACGGCAAGGTGGTTTCAAAATGCGATCTTTGTCCCGATCTGTCGCAGCCGGCATGCGTATCGCATTGCCCGAATGAAGCGCTTATATATGTGGATAGGGGGTAGAGCATGGTGGAATATGTTATAATAGGTAATTCCGCAGCCGCTGTGGGCGCTGTGGAGGGCATAAGGCAGAGGGATAATACCGGCAATATAACCGTTATATCGGAAGAGCCTTATTATGCTTATTCCAGGCCTTTGATATCGTATCTGCTGGCCGGTACTGCCGACGACAGAAAAATGGCATATAGGGATGCCGGTTTTTATAAAGATAACGGTGTATTGCTGTTGCTGGGGGTAAGGGCTGTTTCTATCGATACGGTTGGGAAACAAGTCATACTTTCCAATGGCAAGATGGTAGCGTACGATAAACTGCTCATAGCTACGGGCGGCAAGCCTTTCGTGCTGCCCATGAAGGGCGGCGACAAAAAGGGTATATATACCTTTATAAAGCGTGACGATGCTGAGCAATTGAAATCTGTCGCTAAATGTGGGACAAAAGCGGTGGTTATAGGCGGAGGCCTTATCGGTCTGAAAGCGGCTGAAGGGTTGGTAAAATGCGGTGTCGATGTGACCGTGGTAGAGCTGGCTGATAGGATACTCAGCACTATATTGGATGAGCAGGCTGCTGTTATGGTGCAAGAGGTGTTGGAGGAGCATGGTATAAACGTTATATTGAATGACACTGTAACGGAGGTTATCGGCGATGACGGGGTTTCAGGGGTTATACTAAAAAGCGGTCAAAGTATCGAATGCGATATGGTCATAACGGCGATAGGGGTGCGGCCCAATACCGATGTGGTGGCAAACACCGATATAAGCATAAATCGCGGCATAAAAACCGATGATCACATGTGCACTAATATAGAGGATGTATATGCGGCGGGCGATGTGGCCGAGGCTTATGACATTGTATATGAGGATCAGCGTGTGACGCCCATATGGCCCAACGCTTACATGCAGGGTGAGATAGCGGGACGTAATATGGCTGGTGACGATGCTGTATTCGATAGCGGCTTTGCGAGAAATTCCATAGCTTTCTTCGGCTTGCCGATGATAACGGCCGGTATTATAAAACCTGTCGGCGATGACTATGAAGCGGTATCCACGGTGCAACCGGAGAAAATGATATATAAAAAAGCAGTGTTCAAAGGTAACAGATTGGTAGGCTTTATACGCTTGACAGATATCGATCGCGCCGGTATATTGACAGGGCTTATAAAGGATAAGGTGGATATATCGCCTTTTAAGGATAAGCTTTTGGATAAAGACTTCGGTTTCGTATATATGCCAAAAAGCTACAGAAAGGAAAGGCTGCTGGGGGTGAAGCGCAAATGAAGGTTATAGATGCTAACGGTATTCATTATCAGCAACTGAACGCTTTGATCAAGCAGACTGCAGCATCGGGCGAAGATGATATACGGGTGCTGAATGTGCGGGGTCAGCGATATATAGGCGACGGCATGCGCGGCGATGCGACTATAACGGTGGAAGGCGTGCCCGGCAACGATATGGCCGCTTTTATGGATGGCCCCACGATCGTTGTAAAAGGAAATGCACAAGATGCTGTAGGCAATACAATGAACGAAGGCAAAGTAATGATACACGGCCATGCCGGGGATACGGTAGGTTATGCCATGCGTGGCGGTACCATATTCATACGCGATGATGTAGGGTATCGGGTAGGCATACACATGAAGGAATATGAGGATAAGGTACCGGCTATAGTAATCGGTGGCAAAGCAGGAGATTTCTTTGGAGAATATATGGCTGGCGGTATACTTATACTGCTGGGCATGGGGTTATATCCCGATGAACCTATAGTAGGCAATTACTGCGGTACCGGCATGCACGGAGGCGTCATATATATCAGAGGTCAAGTGGATAAATATCGTTTAGGCAAGGAGGCTGACGTGCGGCCTATAGATGATAAAGATCAGAAGGTATTGGGCATGTATGTAGAGCAGTTTGCTGACCATTTCGGCTACGATGCCGAAGACATTTTAAGTGGTACGTTTACTAAGCTTATACCGTTTGGCAAACGCCCATATGGCAAACTTTATTCATAAGCACAAAAATTGCTAAAAAATTTCTATTGCGTTTATACATTGAATTTGTTATCATATAGTGAAAGAATAATTTTAGAACAATGGCGTTCTTAACATCAAAGAGTTAAGGCGCCTTTTTTCTTATATTCATAAAAGTATAAAGGAGAGTGTATGTTATGCCAAAATATTCGAAGGAAGATGTAATGCGAATAGCCGTAGAGCAAGACGTTATGTTTGTACGCCTGCAATTTACCGATATATTCGGTGTATTGAAGAATGTGGCCATAACGGTTAATGAGTTGGATAAGGCTCTCAACAATGAGATCATGTTTGACGGTTCGTCTATAGAGGGTTTTGTCCGCATTGAGGAGTCCGATATGTATCTGAGACCGGATCCTTCAAGTTTCGCAATATTTCCGTGGAGACCTAATGAGGGGAAAGTAGCCCGATTGATATGTGATGTGTACAACCCAGATGGTACGCCATTTCAGGGCTGTCCAAGGAATGTGCTGAAAAGAGCGCTTGATGAAGCGGCTCAAATGGGTTATGGTATGTCAGTAGGACCTGAATGTGAATTTTTCCTATTTTTAACTGATGCCGAAGGCAAGCCGACTACCGTTACTCATGATAATGCCGGTTATTTTGATCTGGCTCCTGTGGATTTAGGAGAGGATGCGCGGCGCGATATGTGCCTGACACTGCAGCAAATGGGGTTCGAGATCGAGGCATCGCACCACGAAGTAGCACCGGGGCAGCATGAAATCGATTTTAAGTATGATGATGCATTGGCCACGGCTGATAAAATCATGACATTTAAGATGGTGGTACGCACTATCGCCAAGCGCCATGGCTTGCACGCCACGTTCATGCCCAAACCTGTGTTCGGCATAAATGGTTCAGGTATGCATACTAACCAATCATTATCTAAAGACGGTAAGAATGCATTTGATGATCCTAATGGTGTATTAGGCCTTAGCAAGGAAGCGTATTATTATATAGGCGGCCTCATGAAACATGCCAAGGCTATGGCGGCTATTACTAATCCCACCGTGAATTCTTACAAGAGACTTGTGCCTGGTTATGAAGCACCCGTCTATGTGGCATGGTCACCCAAAAACCGCAGTCCGCTGATACGCGTGCCGGCAAAACGCGGAGCGGCCACCAGGGTGGAATTGCGCAATCCGGATCCTACCGCCAACCCATATCTGGCATTAGCCGTTATGCTTAAGGCTGGTCTCGATGGCATAAAGAACAAGATTCAACCGCCGATTTCGGTTGATGAAAATATATTCCACATGGATGAAGATGCAAGAGTAGAACGCGGCATAGACAACTTGCCGGGTAGCCTGGATGAAGCGCTTAAAGAGATGGACAAAGATCCGCTTATTCGCGAAACTCTAGGCGAGCACATATATACCAAATATGTAGAAGCCAAAATGCTGGAATGGGATGAGTATAAAACAAAGATATCTCAATGGGAAATAGACAAATATATAAGCCAGTTTTAATGACTTTACAAAGAAAGATTTGGGGGTGGAGGCCGTTTAGATGGATGGGAAGGATATATTTGTAGCCGAACACGAACCCCAGGAACTAGAGAAGATAAAACAGTATTTGGCTGATAGCGAGTACCATATTATAGATTGTGCAACTGATGGACCAAGCGCTATACGTAAGATACGCATGATTCATCCTGACTTGGTATTAGTAGACTTTGACCTCCCGGTTACAGGAGGTCTTGAAGTGGCTAAAATATCCGAGGAGGATCATATAGCACCGGCTCTCGTTATGGCGCCTATATCCCAAAGCACCTTCATTGATGTACATTGCGGTCAATGGGATTTCGCCTATATAAATAAGCCGTTTACCAAATTGACATTGCTACAAGCCATGCAATTGGTGGCTATATCTTATCGCCGCATATCAAGACTGGAACAAGAGGTTGCTAAATTAAAAGATGATCTTGAAGCCAGGAAGGATATCGAAAGGGCCAAGGGAATATTGATGGAAGTGCTCAATTTATCAGAAAAAGAAGCCTTTCGTAAAATGCAGAAACAGAGCATGGACAAGGGCATGCCTATGCGTGATATAGCCAGAGCAATCATAGTGGCATATGAAACTGGTAAATAATGGTTTGTATAGATAGGGCTTTGGAGCTGTGTAGTTCCTAGGCCCTATCTAGTTTTTGTCTACAAGTGCCGATATTATATTCATAAAGATATAATTCGTCGGAGGTTGCCATGAGTACAGAAAGTTTGCATAGGATATTTGTAAAGACAGAAGATTTAAGACCGGGGATGGTTTTGAATGAAGATGTATCGTTGGAATTCGGTGCGGTATTAATACCGAAGGATACCGTGCTTACTCAACGTACGATAGAAAGATTACAAATGCTGGATATAAAAGGCGTATATGTATTATCATCCGATGCAAATTTGCCCCAAGAAGCCGCAAGTCAGGATGTGTTAAGAGAGGTATATGATAATGCTCATGATGCAATCAAAAATACTATGGACAATGTACGGCATAACGGCAGAGTAGATGTAGCATCCACCATGAATGTGGTTGAGGAAATAGTGGATAAGATAAATAACTGTACTGACATTGTACGTGGCTTACAGGAGCTAAAGACCGAAAGCGAATATACATACAAGCACTGTGTGGATGTGGCTATTTTGTGTGGACTTATGGGAAGGTGGCTTAAAGCCTCTGACAGGAGTCTACGTCACCTAGTCTATGCTGGGTTTATGCATGATATAGGCAAGGCTAAAATTCCGTTAGATATACTTAATAAGCCAGATAAACTTACTCAAAAGGAATTTGCCGTGATGAAGAATCATCCATTATACGGATACGAAATAATATCTAAATCCGGTAAATTTGATAAGAATATATATTATGGTGTATTATTCCATCATGAAAGGGAAGACGGCAGCGGCTATCCATTTGGCCTAAATGCTCCTAAAATACCGATTGTAGCAAAGATAGTGGCTGTCATGGATACATATGATGCTATGATAAGCCAACGCCCATATAAAGATCATTACTCGCCTTATTATGTAATAGATGTACTGCAGTGGAATTGTATAGGCAAATTGAATCTGGACATAGTCAGGACGTTTATTTCCCATATAGTCGATTTATTTGTTGGCGATAATGTAGAGTTAAGTAATGGTGAAATTGGGAGGGTTGTGTATTTGGATAAAGCGCTGCCTACTAGACCGCTTATAGAGCTTGCGGATGGCAGTTTTATAGATTTGCGGGAACACTATGAGTTATATATAAAAGATGTCTTGTGAATGACTATTATAATGTCTTAACGATAAAAAATTTTGGTTCAACAACGAATTTTGTGATAGTCAGCATACCTGCCATGTCAATGGTTAATCTTGAGGGGAACATTTGATATATTTTCCTCAAACTTGAAATCACAGATTTCCCTGCTATTCACTAATATACCTATACAGAATATATATTGCTTAAAAGAATAATATGGCATATCCACTACTTATATTATTCCCTGTGACCTATATTTTGAAAATGTTTTATGTGTCAATAGTCAGCGAAAATGTCATAGTAAATGACTGATATTTATTCAACGAAAATTTCATAGCGAGGCATAGATTTACTATAATTGGGACATTAAATATAGATGATATTACCGTAAGCTGGTTATATAACTTTAGCAACTTACATTAATATGATATGAAAACATATATTACCACCAGGCGGGCTAGACCCCACAAAAACAGGCCGAAAAAACATACACTACGCCATATAAACAATTATTGCCTAAAACATACAGGTTTATGCATAAAAATACAAGATTTAGGCAATAATATGAATATAAAGGTCGTACAATTGCTACAAAAACGTAACAAATGGTCTACCGCCAGAAAGGGCTTAAAAGTCTCTATGCACAAAATTATTTATCCCCCAGCGCAACCTTTATGTTACCATAAGCGTGGAAACGGGGGAGCCTGTTCCAAATCGATACCGCATCGGTTCAAACATCACAAAAACAGCATATATCTCACGCCATTCGGCTTTTGAATATTACGGTTGTTCCAATCAGGTATTCTATGAAGTCTATGTTTCGGGGAACAACCGCTTTGCGGCATTTAACTACGACAATGTAACCTACCTTTACATAGCACCACGCATTAATGACGGCATAGAATTGAAATCGGATGGCGTTCGTGTTACGGATATGGAGCGTACAGTTCTTGACAGTATAAACAACTTTGAAAAAATTGCGGGGCTGGAAGAACTGCTACGCTGTCTGGAACTTATCCCTTTTGCAAATGAGGATAAACTGCTTGCCTATCTTGAACTATACGGCAAACAGGCACTGTATTAAAAAGCCGGGTATATACTTTCATATTTCAAAAAGGATTTGCGACTATCTGACTGCTTTTTTGAAATATGTGAGAGCAAGGTGTCAAAAAGTGTCCGTTATCTCTATCGGGGATTGAAGCGTGAAGCGAATGAATTTGACAATCGTTGGAACCTTATCATACCGCGAAATTTAATGAAGATATTGTCAATTGCTATTCTATTAAGCCCTCTAACAAGATTGGACAACATATTTTAAATATGATAACATATAAATAAGCGTTGGGAGGAGCAAATAATTATGGCACAAAGTCAAGCTTCTCAAACGCATCGAGATATTCGTCAAGTGAAACAGGGCTATCCACATACGTTGCAGCTCCCGGACTGTGTGGCGGAACACTCAGCTGCTTGCGCATTTTGACCACGAAAAGATGAGAAATAAGGGTGAGCAAAATGTGGCGGTGCCAGCCCTGCCATGTGCGAACCTCGTAATGATCCACCCCGAGATGCTGTTTGCACTCGTTAAAACACTGTTTGATGGCTCACCGCATAAGAAGAGCAGGTTTGCGGATGCCCGCAATGGTCGCATCCATAGGATTCATTGCACAAGGCATATTTTAAAGAGGCGTCTTCCAGTTTGCGTATGTAAATCCAGATATCTTTGCCAGGGCTGCCGTCTCTGACTTCAACGACGGGTACGCATTTGTCCTTGGTGATAATTGACCCTTTCGCACCAATTCCCAACACAACATCATTTCGAGGGATCAAATCATCCTCCGCAATCTCTTTCACCGAAACAGGCGCGACGGAGGGCGCCGACTTGGGTGGTTGCTTCCCTCTACCGGAGTATTCCGAAACAGCCATATCAGGCCTACTCTTGAAAACCTCGCAGTTGCAATGGACGTCAACGAAATAGATAAGGTTTTCCAGCAAGGAGTCCAGAAACGTCTTGTCGCTGCCAAGGGAACTGTCAACACCAACATATCTGCCATTGATATTATCTATTCCCATCGTATCCAATACAGATGGGTACCACATAGGAACACCGTTGATCATGGTCAGTATCTCCTCTGCCTCGTTTTTGCGAAGTCGTCCAAGGTTGGGGTGAAACTGGCTCACAAACCGCCGATTCATGATCTTGACGTATATGTCCTTCGGCCGGCCATAGTAAACAAACGTGTCGCCCTGCCGACCATAACCTTGGGTTATGCCCAAATATGTCCAGTTCGCGGCTTTGTAACTCGTTCCGCTGTAAAGTTGCCTGTCCACAAAAGTCTCTGCCATATACGGCTCTACCTCGTATTGCTTTTGCCAGTCAATGCGTACTTGCTTTAAACTGGCGGAAAGGACGTAGGAGGCCAGGTTTTTTATCTTGATTCATGGCAGTATCAAAAAGCGGTTGCTGTTGATCACGTGCGGCAGCATCAACATGCGCGTCGCTTCGTCCCATCCGATGTACCGATCGCGCGGATCCAACTTGTAAACCGATGGCATCGATTGGTTGCTTCCCTATGGCGATCAGGTACTTGATGCGCACCCAAATTGCCCTTCATAACCTATATAATGGTATTTTGCGACCAAGGCGTCCCAAAAAGCTTCCAGCTTGGTCTCATCAACCTTGACCAACCGCACCGAATCTGCGTAATCAACGAGTGTTCCAGCCCGCGGAGTCATATCAAACCTATAGCTCATGTGTGACTTCCCTCGTTTGTTCCTTCCCTCACTTACCCCACTTTACCACTTGATAAGTCAAATGTTAAGCTGAATATTGCTCATTGTAGTGATAAATGTTAAGGCAGTTATTTTACAGCAAAATGATGAGAATGTGACGGCGATTAATATGTAGACTATTGCACAATTTTATCTTGGGCAGATATATTATTGGCAAAGTTTATCAATTCATCAAGTTGCTCAGCAGTGAGGGTATCAACAATAGTTTTTAATTCATCCATCTTTTTTGTTTTAGCATCCTGATTAGTAATGGCCGTAAAATAAGTTGCGATAGTTCCTGTAAGCATAGAAATTAATCCTATACCGCACATCATAAGAACAGCAGCAATAATTCGGCCTATACCCGTTTTAGGAGAAATATCACCATAACCTACAGTAGTAGTAGTTACAAACGCCCACCACACAGCGTCTCCGAATGATTGGACAGTAAGACCTTTTTCAGTTATATATATTGCTATAGATCCGGCTAATAGACACACAATATTAATATAAATAACATAAATCAATCCGTTGGTATGTAAAAAAGCGTTGATTCTTTGTTTGAACCTGCCGCTTATGCCGATAAAACGAATTATTTTGAAAAGCTTAACAAGTTTGGTCAATCTGAATATGCGGAATACACGGAAAAACGAAAATAACGGCCCGAATGGAATAATTGCAATTAAATCAAAGATATTACGCTTAAAGAAATCCTTTCTATCTTTAGCGGTAAATAAACGAAAGAAATAATCGATGGCAAAAAACACTAATATAATAGAATCTAAAGGATAAAACCATGGTTTTAAAGTAACAGCAGTTCCAACTAAATCAGCAATAGCCATAACAACAGAAACAACAGCCAATATAATGATTATTATATCCATTTTCTTTTCCCGTTTCTTCTCCCATCCTTAATTCTATATAAAATTATATGTCACTAATAGATTAAATGCAATAATCGGCGGTTCTTACAGTTTTTAAGTGATATTTTGCAAGTTGTAATAGATAAAACTGCATTTTTATCTATTTTCCTATGCAACTCGTTGTGACAGAGGCCATACACGATACTTACTCTGACGCACAGCAGAAATGACTGATGAATGTTACCAAATGCTGTAATGTGGTTAGCTTGCTTCTGACAGTGAGATTGACTAAACATACCACGTTTATTGCTAAAACTTATGGCCTATAACAGCATATCCTTAACTGAACCACCTGGTTATGCTAATTTATAAAAGGCAATAAAAAGAAAAAGCAGGTATAGTATCGATGTATCGTCTGGTATATGATAACAATAATGGATAATATAAGGGCTAAACTATTGGGAAGTATATATTTGTCAAAGATAATAAAGTTGTGGCAGTTTAAAAAAAGAGCCTTTCAGCGAAGGCTTTGGAAGTAAATGTATTCATGCTCACGCCGTACAGTAGGGAAAAAACATGTTGTAAAAGAGCAAATATTCTGGTAGAATTATAATAGAAATGAGAACTATATGGGACAAACTTAATTTACGAGTCTTCCCGTGGCTAAAGAGAGGGACTCCCGTACTTGCCACATAAATGTTGCAACCGTGTTGCAACAGGGATAAGAAAATATAATATTTCATCAGGGGAAATGATAAAGAATTCGCTAAATAAGCGAATATCAAAAGATTTATGACGACAAAAAGCGGTGCGAGTTATTCTCCGGACCAGAAGGCCGTAGGTTCAACTCCTATCAGGCACACCAAAAATAAATCTTAAGATAGCGGTTTGTAGCTAATCTACAAGCCGTTTTTTACTGTTTATGCTTTGCTGAAATAATGAGATCAGAAAACAAATTAAATAGAAAATAATTGGAGGGCTTTATGGCAAGATTTAGAGAGCTTCTTACTCCGAAGGATATGACTCAAGGGGAACCTTGGAAGAGAATTATGGAGTTTGCTATACCAATGCTGATAGGCAATATAGCTCAACAACTTTATAATACAGTTGATTCTATCGTTGTTGGAAAATATATTGGCGATAATGCGCTTGCGGCGGTAGGCAGCGCTTTTCCCATATTAAATCTTTTGCTTGTATTTTTTGTAGGCATCGCGACGGGTTCGGGGATAATGGTTGCACAATATTTTGGAGCAAAATATCGGGAAGGGCTTTCTCGTTCCATTGGTGTATCCATTACGCTCACTGCTATAATGTCGTTGATAATTATGATTATAGGGCCGCTGATTACTCGGCCTATGCTCGTGCTTCTCAATACACCGGAAACAATATTAAACTGGAGCAGCGAGTATCTTATAATCTTCTTTGTCGGGATAGCAGGATTTTCTTATTTTAATATATTATCTGGCATTTTACGCGGACTGGGAGATTCTATTTCTGCACTCGTATTTCTTTTAATTTCTACTGCCATTAATGTGGTATTAGATATATGGTTTATTGTAGGCCTTAATATGGGTGTCGGAGGAGTAGCGTTGGCAACGATAATAGCCCAGGGGATATCGGCGCTCCTGTGTTTTAGGAAGCTAATGCAAATGAATGAATTTTTTGATTTAAACCTTGAAATGTTAAAGCCTTTAAAGCAATACACCGTTAAGCTTATAAATCTTGGTTTACCGTCTGGGCTGACCCAGGCTATATTTTCTCTGGCAATGATTGTAGTGCAATCCTTGACCAACAGTTTCGGGGAAATGGTAATAGCATGCAATGTTATTGTCATGCGTGTGGATGGATTTGCTATGATGCCTAATTTTACCTTTGGTAATGCAATGACTACATTTGTCGGTCAGAACATAGGGGCTAAAAGAATGGACAGGGTGGAAGAAGGGGTACGAGACGGTACAAAAATAGCAGTAGGAGTTTCTGCTGCTATAACTATTATTATTTTAATATTTGGTAAATACCTCATGTACCTATTTACTGATACGGTTGAACTGGTGGATCTTAGCATGCGTATGATGCGTATTCTCGCAATAGGGTACATCGCAGTGGCAGTGACGCAGAGCCTATCGGGTGTTATGCGTGGTGCAGGCGATACTATGACACCGATGTGGCTTTCGCTTATTACTACGATTGTTCTGCGATTGCCGCTTGCTTATGGAATTGCCTATTTCACAAGGAGTGAAGCTTATCCTGTGGGAAGGCCCGAATCGCTTTTTATATCCCTTGTCATTGCGTGGGTGTCAGGTGCGGTTATCACGACGATCTTTTATAGAAAAGGCAAGTGGAAAGACAAAAGAATTGTAGAAGATATGGCATAAAGTTTAATAGATAAATAAAAAATGTTATAATACACATAGAATTTGCTGTTGCAGAAAGAAGGGATGATTATGAGGCGTTGGTTGGGTTTAGCTATAGCTATTGTACTTGCGTTTCAGGTCATAGCTGTAGGATGCCAGGATAGCGGATTGAACGGAAGGACAGATGATGTTGAAAGTACTGGAAATGTGGATTCTGCACAAGAAGTGTCGGTGTCATCGCAACAGCCTGCCACATCTTCCCAGCAACCGCCGGCTGAGAATGAAGAACCTGAAGACGAGGCGTCCAACGTACAAAACGCACAAGCTGATCCGGGGCTAAATATACCGATCATAACAGGGCTTTTGCCCAGTCAAACGGGATATGAGTGGCGGTATTTCGGATTTGCCGAATATGCTCATACAATGACGTTAGATTCTATACAGCACGATCAGAACCGTGTTATATACAATATAACCGGTGAAGAGGCAGATATGTCGGACGGCGAATCTGATAAAGATTTTTCATTGACTATAACGTATATTGTAGAACCGACTCGTTTGATTCAACAGAAACAAGAGCAAGTTATGATGGACTCGAACTTTGACGAGATAGAGCTTATAAGGACACCGTTGGCGGCAGGTACATCATGGACACAACAGGTGACAGATGAAGTAGGTAATCAGGTTATACTGGAGTGCCAGATAGAAAATGCAACAGTAGATACGGATGGTAAGAAGGTCTATACGATTTTATACGATGATCAAAACAGCGATTATTATGAAAGGCGCAAGATCAAAGAGGATATAGGTGTCATATTTTTTGAAAAACTTTATATAGATGCGGAACAGAGTTTTCCAATAAGCTACTCCATAGCCGATTAAAATATTATGGTTTGGAGCAGGTATTGTAAAAGGCCATCACATATAGTATAATCTCTAATATGAGCGGCAGCTTCTGCCGCTTTATTTATAGCGATCAGAGGAGTTTATAAACAGATGCATAGAATAGGGCTGATGGGTGGCACTTTCGACCCCATACATTATGGCCATTTGGTTACGGCTGAAGAAATCCGGGATAAATTCAATTTAGAAAAAGTGATATTTGTGCCGTCTGGTCATCCGCCTCATAAGATAGAACGGCATGTATCCGACCAGGAACACAGATATTTGATGACGTTTCTGGCTACGGCTCCTAATCCCTTTTTTGAGGTATCGCGTATGGAAATAGATCGGCAGGGGCCGACTTATACCATAGATACCATAAAGCAGTTTAAGGCTGAATATGGCGATGAATATGAGTTTTATTTTATTACCGGCGCCGACGCTATATTTGAGATATTGACGTGGAAAGATGCCGAACAATTACTTGGGCTTTGCGAGTTTATAGCTGCGACGCGGCCAGGTTTCAATAATAATGATATAAAGGCTCAATTGGAACATATAACATCGCGATACGGTAAAGAGGTTTATTCGGTGGAGGTCCCATCGCTGGCCATATCTTCTACTGATATAAGGCAACGAATACGTGAAGGACGGCCGATAAAATATTTATTGCCGGAATCGGTAGAATATTATATAAAAAAGTGCAACCTTTATATTAAGCGAGATGTATGATGGAACTGCAATATATAGAGCAAAAGATCAAAGAGATGTTAACGCCTTGCAGGTTTGAGCATTCGTTGGGCGTGCGTGAGGCTGCTGTACATCTGGCAAATATATATGCAGCGGATTGCGATAAAGCTGCTTTGGCCGGATTGGTGCACGATTGCGCTAAAGATTTGGATTATCAACAAATGAAGGCATTGATGACAAAATATGATATGGAGTTGGATGATGTGAGCAGCCATGAACCAGCGCTTATACATGGGCCGCTCGGAGCGCACATGGCGCGTGATATGTTTGATATAAATGATGAAGAGGTATTGAACGCTATACGTTATCATACCACAGGCAGGTCGGGTATGGGGTTACTTGAGCAAATAGTCTACCTTGCTGATTATATAGAGCCCAATCGGGATTTTCCCGGTGTGAATGAGCTGCGCGAGATGTCCGAGCGGGATTTAGATAAGGCGTTACTTATGGCGTTCGATAATACCATAATACGCGTTATATCTCGTAAGCGCTTATTGCATCCGAATACGATATTTGCTAGAAACGATTTTATAATGCATTTGAGTCAAAAGGAGTGACCTGGCTATAGATAAAAGATTTATAAGGAATTTCTGCATAATAGCCCATATAGACCACGGCAAGTCCACGCTGGCCGATCGGCTGATAGAAAGAACCGGGGCGGTGGCCCAGCGCGATATGCAGGCTCAGCTACTGGATACAATGGAAATAGAACGCGAGCGCGGCATAACTATAAAAGCCCAGGCCGTAAGGCTGGCATATAGAGCAAAAGGCGGCAATATCTATCAGCTTAATCTTATAGATACGCCAGGGCATGTAGACTTCACATATGAGGTATCCCGCAGCCTTGCAGCATGCGAAGGGGCTGTATTGGTGGTTGATGCCACGCAGGGCATAGAAGCTCAGACATTAGCCAATGTATATCTGGCAATGGAACATGACCTTGAGATAATACCGGTTATAAATAAGATAGACCTGCCCAGCGCTGATCCAGATATGGTGCGCCGTGAAATAGAAGAAGTCCTTGGGCTGGATGCCGCGGATGCACCGCTCATATCAGCCAAAATGGGTACAGGCATAGAAGAGGTGTTAGAGCAGATAGTGCAGCGCATACCGCCGCCTATGGGAGATGAGGGCGCACC
>JASGMM010000062.1 GCA_030156435.1 Clostridiales bacterium
TTGCTCTGATCCTGTCAACTATCATGGTGCAAAGATTAACATAACTTATTTTAATAAGCTCCTCCGATGCACTCTTTAGAATAAACGAGTTTTTAAAGTCCTCTATGAGCTCAGCTACACGAAGCGTATTGCCCGAATCAACGGCTCCATATAACCTATCCAACAAAACATCCATATCACATACAGTTATATCGAATTGACGGCCCTGTATATCCGCTATGACGCCATCCTGAGACAGAAGAAATTTCTGATTCATCAACCGCCGGGCATGTACATAGGATGCATTAATATCTCCGGCATTGCAAACAGGCTGGCCAAGGGCTACAAATAACCTTATATTCAATGTTCTTTCCAATCGGGATAATACATCCGCAAAAAAGCATATAAGCGCCTGATCATATCTATCATTTTCCATAAGCAGGCATGTATCGCCTTCAACATCAACCGCGTAACCTCTGAAGCGATATAATACCAGTTCTGACATCTTATCTCTTACAATTTCTTTTGCCTGAGTACTTTCTTCACATAAGTGCAGGAGCACAACCTGATATACTTTCCACGGAAATCCTAAATTATATATTTCATTATAAGACTCTTCATAGCGGCCTAAAATTATATTTTCCAAAGCTTTGTCGCGCGACAGAAAGATACTTTGTTTTATTTTCCTCTCATTTTTTATTGTTTCATAAACTTTTTCTAGTTTATCTATAAGTTCTGATTCTTCTATAGGCTTTAATATATAAAATTTAGCTCCCAACTCTATGGCCTTTTGCGCATATTCAAAATCAGAGTAAGCGGAAAGTATTATAAATTTACAATTTATACCTTTCTTTTGCAATGCCTCTATCATTTCCAAACCATCCATACCCGGCATCCTTACATCGGCTATTACCAGGTCGGGGCTAAGTTCTTCGCATTTATTGAGACCGTCCATACCATCCGCAGCATCACCCACTATTTCAAAACCATATTTATTCCAATCTATAATTGTTTTAAGCCCATTTCTGATAATAGGCTCATCATCTATTAGTAGGACTTTCAGCATGGTATCACTTCATTCCCCGGCAGAATTATTTCTACGCGCGTACCGTTTCCAGATTTACTGTATATCTTTATACCGTAACCGTCACCGTAAAACAGCCTTATACGTTGATGCACATTTCTCAAGCCTATCCTGTATCCTGGCATATCATCTACTTTATCAAGTGCAGTTATTACCTTATTCAACTCATCATCGTCCATGCCCATTCCATCATCTTGGATTATTATCTTCAATAAACCGCCTTCTTTTAAAATATCAACATCTATGTTGCCCTTGCCCTGCTTTCGTTCAAGGCCATGTACTATAGCATTTTCCACTACTGGTTGTATCAGCAACGGCAATATCATATAATCTGCAATACCTTCCTGACAGTTTATATTATAGTCAATTTTATCGCCATATCTGAATCTTTCTATGTCCAGATAATCGTTGACTACCTCTATCTCGGAACTAAGCTTTACTAGTTCATTTCCTACCTCAAGATTTCTCCTTATTATTTTCCCGAGCAACTTCACTACCCGAGCTATCTCCTTTTCTCCCGAGCAATGGGCCTGCATGCGTATAGTTTCAAGCGTATTGAATAGAAAATGAGGATTTATCTGACTGGCCAGCATTTGAAGTTTTATTTCTTTTTGTTTTGCCATAAGCTGACTCTTCTGCATATTTGATTCATATACTTCATGTATAAGTGTTTTTATGCTCTTAGTCAACACGCCTAGATCCCGTGAAAGTTGTCCGATTTCGTCTTTCCCTTTTAACGTAGGAGAAAAATCAAAATCGCCTCCCGCAATCCTATGCATATCTTTGCTTATTGCCATGATCCTTGCACTCATGGTGTTGGAGAAAATAAATATGAGTGCAAGGGCCACAGCCAGACTCAAGCCTATTATGGAAAAGCCGAGACGGCTTGCCGGTGCAGTCTTAGCCTCTATTTCCTTAATAGGAAATAGAGATACAATTTTGAAATTTTCGTTGTTAACGCTGGGCATTATATCCCTCACTATAACCTGAAAAAGGTCATTGCCATACATCATCTTGTATATGCCGTCCGATGCAGCGGCAATATCATAAAGGCCAGTCTCTTTTACAGTTTTCCCTGTCAACTCCCTATCCTTCGCGGCAACTACATGGCCTGTATCGTCTATAAGCATAACATCGAAAGGTTCATTCTCAAAAATAGAATTCAAGTAATCGTTTTTCAGGCTTATGAGCATTACTCCTAAAGGACTACTGGCATACCGGTTTTTTAAAAGGCCTGTCACGCATAGGGAATATTCATCCTTTTGCTCGTCATATATATACTGCCATGATATTTGGCCTTTTTTCTGATAAATATTTTTATACCATGAGGTTTCGTATACATCGTCCGTTATTCTTATAAAATAGCCGCTATTTAGTATAGATAGGTTGTAAACGTACAGTTTGATATCCTGCAACTGGCTGCATAAAAGCAAATAGCTATCAAATGTCTTATAGTGGTTATAGGCATCCAATATATCTGACACCGATGTATAGCTTGCGCTCAAAAGGGCTTCTAGGTTATCATCTCCCTGCACCTGCAGAGATATATCTATAGCTGTATTAAATGTCTCATTTAACTTATTGTATATTCTGTTAACATTATCTGAAGCTTCTTTGACAGCCGCGTCCAGAGCCATTTCTTTAATAGCGTTAGTCAATATTATGCCTACCAGCAACACCGGTAGAAGTACTACCAGCATATAGGATATGAGAAGTTTATTCTTTATCTTCAATATTCTCTCCCACCAAGCGTTTTGTGTATAATACAATGATATTATACACCATTTTATTTAAAAATGAGAAGGGATTATTATATGATATTCGCTTTATAGTATATAAATCCCTTTAAGAGAAAATATTGGATGATGAATATAAATAATTTTGCGCAATGAGGGCTTGTAGCCCCACTGCGCAAAATCAAGGAGGTTTCTTAATGCTCTATAAATAGACCTCTATTTTATATAGAAAGCATCAACATTATCCTTGGTAACCATATTGGTACCGGTATCTACCGATGGCGGCAGAGGATTTATATCCTTATCTTTCCAACCATCTACAGGATTGACCAGGTCATGATGCAAGGTATAGAGGAACATCATGGACCAATAACCCATATTCCATGTACCCTGTGCCACCGAAGCCGTTATAGTGCCCTCTTTTATAAGATCCAACGTACCTTTATCGGTATCAAAGCTTACTATTTTTACTTGTCCTGCTTTACCGGCCTCTTTTACCGCTGTAGCAACGCCCACGCCGCTGGTAGCGTCTGACGCAAATATGCCGTTTACATCGGGGTTTGCCTGCAACACACCAGACATCATAGTAGCCGCTATGGTTTGATCGGCTTTGCCGTTCACCGTGGATACTATCTCTATATCCGGATATTTGCTGGCCATAGTTTCTTTAAAGCCCGCAACGCGTTCTTCATGGTTTAATTGGCCTGGAAGCGTGCATATAGCTACTTTACCTTTACCATTCAGCTCTTTGCCAAGATAGTCGGCCGCCATAGCACCGGCTGCTTTGTTGCCTGTAGCCAGGAATGAATACCTCCCTGACGACGGGGAGTCGGCATCGAATGTAACTATGGGTATGCCTGCATCCTTCGCCTTTTTTATAGGCGCCGCCAAAGCATCCGGGTTTATGCATGTAACCGCTATACCGGCCGGATTTTTAGCTATGACCTGTTCTAATACCGTCACTTCCTGATTCACATCGTATTGATTTGCGCCGGTATATATAGTCTTTACTCCCAGCTGTTTCCCGGCATCCTCAAATCCCTTAAAGCAGCCTTTCCAGTATTCTATACCTGAGGAAAATGTGACCATATAGTATTCCTCGTCTTTGCTCCCTACAAACGGTGACTGAGACGACGAATCAGAAGAAGATGATGCTGTACCGCTACTATTCGACGAATTTGCTGGCGAAGCATTATCTGCATTGCTGCACCCCGTCAGCATCAATCCCGTCATAAGCGCTATCGCCATGACCAATGCCAATATCCTTTTGCCTTTGTTTCTAAACATGTCAAACAACCTCCATTCTTATTTTTATGCAGTCCTACGTCTTGTATGATTTATATAATCAAGAGTAACTGCCGCAAGTAATATTATGCCGCTTATCAAATCTTGCCAATATACCGATACATCCAGCAGCACAAGACCGTCATTGACCAGTGCCAGAAGTATAACGCCCAATACGGCGCCAAAGACCGTACCCTCGCCACCACTCAAGCTGGCACCACCTATTATGGCCGCCGACATGACTCTCATTTCAGTGCCGAGCCCTGCCGACGGAGTCGCTACGTTAAAACGCGACAACGTCAATATACCGGCTATACCCGAGAGTACAGCTACAATTATAAATACCAGAAATTTAACCTTGCTCACATTTATACCTGACAGAGAAGCGGCTTTGGAATTGCTGCCCACATAAAATACCTGCCGTATAAATGCTGAGTGCCTCATCATATAATCGCCTATGACCGCTATTACTATAAATATCAATACTATGACTGGTATACCCAGCACTGTGCCTCCACCTAAATTTGTAAAAGCTTTCGGCGTTTGGGCCAGAGATAAAGGCGATCCCTCTGTCAAAACATAGGCTGCGCCTCGAGCTATATTCATCATGCTCAATGTCGTTATCATAGGATTTATGCCTATCTTGCCTATAAAATAGCCGTTTACCATGCCGCAGCCCACAGAAATCACAAGACCCAATACAGTAGCAAGCCATATGTTCATACCGCCTATATAAAGTGCTCCTGTAGTCACGCCGCTTAAAGCCAGGACCGACCCTACCGATAGATCGAAACCTCCCGATACCAGCGCTATAGTCATTCCGACGGCTATAATACCATCCGTAGCCAGACCTATGAGGGTAGTAGTTATATTGCTGGCCGTAAAAAAGTGCGGACTAGCCAGTGAAAGCACGATCATCAGCAATATTATTATGAGCAGCAGGCCCATTTCGCGTATAGCCATCATACGCTGCCAAAATGACGACTTAGCGGTACTTGTTAGGTTCGTTTCATTATTTATTTGCGCCATATTCTTCCTCCAATCTATAATTTACTTTGTCTGACAGACGCCTGACGCCAATGTCATTATGTTTTCTTCAGTTATATTCGAACCGCTCAATTCTCCCGATATACACCCTTCATGCATAACTATGACCCTATCGCTCATACCGATTATCTCCGGCATATCAGACGATATGAGTATTATACCCACACCCTGCTCAGCGAGTTGCCGCATCAAAGCGTGTATCTCTGCTTTTGCCCCGACATCTATGCCTCTTGTAGGCTCATCCATAATAAGTATCCTTGGCTCTATAGCCAACCATTTACCCAGCATAACCTTTTGCTGATTGCCACCGCTTAAGCTTTCTACCGGTTGCTCTATGGACGACACTTTTATATTCAGCGAGGTTACAAAACGCTCGGCCAGACGTTTCTCTCGGTCATCGTCTATGAAGATGCCGTTTGCAATATTGGACAGCTTGGCAGCCGATATGTTCTTTTTCACTTCCAGATTAAGAAAAAGGCCCTGTTCTTTACGGTCTTCAGTCATATATCCTATGCCATTTCGGATGGCGTCGCCATATCCGGATATATTCAGCTTTTGATCGTAAACATATATTTCACCGCTGTCTTTTGGGTCTATGCCGCATATAGCGCGCGCCATCTCACTCCTGCCTGCACCTATAAGGCCAGCAAAACCTAATATTTCACCTTTATATAACTCAAATTCCACGTTTTTAAAATCGTCGGCATGGGATAGATTGCTGATTTTAAGTATAAGCTGTCCTCTCTCTTCAGATTTATCAGGATACATAGCATCTATATTCCTGCCTACCATAGATAGTATAAGGTCATTTTCGGTAACTTCACTCACCAGACGCGTCATTATATAATGCCCGTCCCTTAGTACTGTCACCCTATCGCACAAATCGAATATTTCCTGCAATCTATGGCTTATATACAACACGCTTATACCCTGACTTTTTAGAGAACGCAGTAATCGGAAAAGAATTTCAACCTCATTTTCAGTAAGCGATGACGTGGGTTCATCCAATATGAGCAGCTTGCAGTTAAGCGATAATGCCTTGGCTATTTCCACTATTTGCTGTTCGCCGACATTTAATTCCCTAAGTTGTTTTTTGGGTGAAATATTGCTGTTGAGCGTCTTGAGTATCTCCGATGACCTCTTATAAAGCTCATCATAGTCTATCATTCCACCGGCTTTAACAGGCATCCTGCCCATGAATATATTCTCGGCCACGCTGACATCCGGGCACAAGCTTAGTTCCTGATGCACAAAACCTATACCGGCTTCCTGGGCATGACGAGTGTCAGCAAAGTATACTTTCTGTCCATTCCAGAAGATCTCGCCTTCATCGGCTTGCAATACACCACCTATAATATTCATAAGCGTTGATTTACCGGCACCATTCTCACCCACCAGCGCGTGTATTTCACCTTTAAATATTTCCAGTGATACACCGGACAATGCCACTGTCCCGGGAAATCTCTTTACTATATCCCTTACATCCAATAGGACTTCATTGACAGGCAATTTTCTTCCTCCTTCCTTTTTATTATTATATTTATATATTCGACATAAAAATTAAAACTCCTTCTTTTCTGAGTTATTTTTTTTATTATTTTTTATCAATTTTTATTAATATGTTTCTCTATTGTAAGTCATCTAAAGAATAATAAAATCTATTGATAATACAACAAAATTATCATAAAATGAAATGGGTGAGGATAATATATGTTTGCAGCACAAAGATTGGAAAAAATTAAAGAGATTCTCCTGGAGAAAAAACAAATAGATGTAGTAACCTTGAGTTCCATATTGGATGTATCCGAGGTAACAGTACGGCGCGACCTGGAAAAACTCGAAGGGCAAGGCTTTCTGACCAAAACTCACGGCGGAGCCATATTGAAGGAACCGGACGGCAATCCTCCTCAGCAAGAAGAAGATCCATTAAAAGAGGAGCGCGAGCAGATAGGTATAATAGCCTCTCATATGGTAGACGACAATGAAGCCATACTGTTGGGCCCCGGTTTATTGTGCCTGGAAATAGCCAGGAATTTAAAAGATAAAAATAACCTCACAATAGTAACCATAGATCTTAATATCGCTATAGAATTGGCCGATTGCACCAATATAAATGTAATAATACCCGGCGGGTATTTGATTGGATCCAGTCTGTCCCTATACGGCGATCTGACTGAGAAATTCTTAAGCGATATGTTTGTAAATAAGGCGTTTATTGAAGTGGATGGTATATCCGAAGATAGGGGTTATACCATTAACAATGCGCAGCAGGCCTCCGTCACGAAGGCTATGATGAGAATAACAAAAGAGGTCATCATAGTGGCAGATTATACCAAATTCGGCAAAATAGCCTTCAATCAGATAGGGCTGATACATAATGCCAATAAAGTCATAACCAATGATAAAGTACCCATTGAATTTAAAAAATACTTTTTTGATGAAGAAATACCCATCTTCACTACCTATCAATTATGAGAGGCCGGAGGTGCTAGCTATGGATCAAATAATATTGGAGCTCAAAAATGTGTGCAAGCAATTTGCAAACGCCGCAGCATTAAGTAACGTATCTCTTGTATTAAAAAGGGGCGAGATACATGCCCTCCTTGGAGAAAACGGCGCCGGAAAAACCACGCTTATGAAGGTCTTAACCGGGGCTATACCCATGGACAGCGGCGAAATATACATGGATGGAAAAAGAGTTACCATTTCCTCCCCCGCCGATGCCCAAAAACTAGGCATAAGCATGGTATATCAAGATTTTGCCCTATTTCCTCATCTTACCGTAGCCGAAAATATATTTATAGGCAATAAGCCTATGATAAAAGGCTCTGTTGATTTGATAAACTGGCGTGCCTTATTTTGCAAAGCCAAGGCTTTATTAGAACAATTAGGTTTCCCCATAGATCCACGCGCTATAGTAGAGGATCTAAATATGCCAAAGCGCCAAATGGTGGAAATAGCCAGGGCTTTAGCACAACAACCCCGCATATTGATAATGGACGAACCTACATCAGCTCTAGCCGAGCAGGAAATCATGCAATTATTCTCTGTACTGAAAAACATAGTTTCTCAGCGCGGTGCATCTATCATATACGTAACTCACCGTTTAGAAGAAATATGGATGATAGCCGATAGCGTAAGCGTCATGCGCGACGGCACGCTTATAAGTACAGAAGCGGTAAATGCCACCGATCCAGATTCGCTCATATTTCAAATGATAGGAAAAGACGTAAAGGATAAATATCCGAAACTTCCCATAAAAAAAGGCGCGGAGGTTTTTCGCGTAAAAGACCTAAGCGTTAAAGATCAATTAAGCGATATATCTTTTGTTCTCCATGAAGGCGAGATATTGGGTATAGCAGGCTTTTTAGGTTCTGGGCGCAGCACATTGGCCAAGGCTTTGTTCGGCGCCGAATCTATAAGCACGGGCGAGATATTCGTAGACCAGCAAAAAGTGCGAATAAGCTCACCTAAAGAGGCCATAGAAAATGGGATAGCGCTTCTTTCCGAAGACCGTCTGGAACAAGGCTTATTCCCTTATATGAGCATATCAGCTAACATGGTGGCAGCCAATCTACATCAATTCACTAAGGATCTGATGATAAACAAGCATAAAGAGGACAAGCTGGCTAATATGTATATAAAAAAGCTGGGCATTAAAACGCCGAAAAGTCGAGAGGCAGTTTCAAAGCTGAGCAGCGGTAACCAACAAAAGGTATTGATAGCTAAATGGATGCTGGCAAAAGCTCGCGTGTTTATTTTAGACGAGCCTACGCGCGGGCTGGACATAGGCTCAAAGGTTGAAGTGTACAACCTCATGAATGAACTGGCCCGCAGCGGCAGTGGTATAATAATGATATCGCCTGAATTACCCGAGCTGCTTGGTATGTGCGATCGGCTACTGGTGCTTCATAAAGGGCGCATAGCAAAGGAATTAGCGCGTCATGAAGCCTCTCAGGAGTTGGTATTCCACTATGCTTCGGGTAAATAATAGGCACCGGTCTTATACCTTTGGCCGTTATAGGATCGGTTATCAGCGGCAGATTCAACGGCGAAGGTTTTCGCCCAGTGCAAGGGCAACAGCAAAACGACGGGCAGGACCGCATTCAGCCCAAAAATGGCAATCCACCGACAATGCCGGATGGGCAAATGCAACAAGGTAACAGAGGTGACATAGCCGGTGCGCCATTTGATAAGCAAACGCAGGCAACCGACGGTCAAAACGGCACTTCATATTACAATTTCCATCGTTAAATTTTTATCATTAATGCTATACAATAAGGATGCCCTTGTGATATAATTATGCCGGACGTTAAATGGGAGGTGAGGCAAAATAAGCGATACCGCATTACGCGCCTATAGTATATGAATTAAGCGTTAATACAGGCTTCTTTTACACATTTGCAGGCAAATATGTGTGGGAGCTGAAACCCAGATATATGTTCACGCTTAAAGCGTCCAAAGTGATGCCTCGGATGCAATTAAGAAATACACAGGACGTGTTAATACGGCCTGATATATAATATATGGTAAATATCGGTTGCAATATGTTAAAAAACAGACAAATTGATTTCAAATGCTTACATGCGATAACTCATATCTGATACACAATTTCTCGAATATAACGCCTAATTCGTCCAGAGCGTACGCAAAGATAAGCAATAGAGTATCTATAGCAACAAGGGATATACTATTGAGCATAACATAAAATAAAAAAACAATATTAGGATGGAGTAAAGAAATGGATACTTTTGAAAAATTATTCGAACCCATAAAGGTAGGAAACGTAGAGATAAAGAACAGGATCGCTATGGCCCCGATGGGCATACTCGGTTTATCTACTGAGAGGGGTGGCTTTTCCAAAAGGGCTCAGGACTATTACGTAGCAAGAGCTAAAGGCGGTACCGGGCTCATAATCACCGGAGTTGCAAAAATAGAAAATGAAATAGAAAAATTTCATGAGGGAAGCGTACCTTGTCCGACCATGGATCCTGGCCATTTTATGAGCACATGTGGAGAAACAGTAGAAAGGGTACATGCTTATGGCACTAAGATATTCCTTCAGCTCGGAATAGGATTCGGCAGAGTGGCTGCTCCTCAAATGCTCATAGGGCAACCGGTAGCCCCTTCGGCTATTCCAAACTATTGGAATCCATCTGTCACATGCCGAGAGCTTACCACGACAGAGGTAGAGACACTCGTCAAAATGGCGGCAGAATCGGCCGCTATAGCGAAAATGGCGGGTTTTGACGGCGTTGAGATCCACGCTGTGCATGAAGGTTATCTTTTGGACCAATTTACTATAGCCATGTTCAACAGAAGGACAGACAAGTACGGCGGAGACTTAATGGGTAGGCTGAGATTCCCTATAGAGATAGTAAAGGCTATAAAAAAGGTCAACGGCGAACAATTCCCTGTAGCATTGAGGTTTAGCATAAAGAGCTACATAAAGGATTGGAATCAGGGCGGACTTGACGGAGAGGACTTTGTCGAAAAAGGCCGCGATATACAGGAAGGCCTTACCATAGCTCCCATACTTGAAAAAGCCGGCTACGATGCGTTTGATGCGGACGCCGGATCATATGATGCATGGTACTGGGCACATCCGCCGATTTATCAGAAGCACGGTCTGTATCTGCCTTTAACCGAACAGCTCAAAAAGGTCGTCAATGCCCCGCTGATAATAGCAGGAAGGATTGATATACCCGAATTGGCTGAAAAGACATTGGAAGAAGGCAAAGCGGCGGACATGATAAATATCGGCAGAGGCCTGCTGGCTGACCCCGATTGGAGCAACAAGGTCTTAGATGGAAGGCCGGAGGATATTCGCCCATGCATAGGCTGCCATGACGGTTGCCTTGGCAGAGGCTTCCAAGGAAAGCCGCTTTCGTGTGCCGTAAATCCGGCTTGCGGTAGAGAGGATGAATACAGCATAGGCCACGCTGATATGGTCAGAGATGTAATGGTCATAGGCGGCGGAGTAGCCGGCATGGAAGCAGCCAGGGTAGCCACTTTAAGAGGTCATAAAGTGACCTTGTACGAGAAAACAGATGAGCTTGGCGGCCATGTGATAGAGGGCTCCGTAGATGAGTTTAAGGAGGATAACGCCAGGCTCATCGAATGGTATAAAACACAGATAAAAAAACTTGGGATAGACGTAAAGCTGAATACCGAAGTAAAGCCCGATGATGTCAAAAACAGCAAGGCCGATGTGGTAATAGTGGCCACGGGCTCTATTCCCGTCATGCCCAATGTTCCTGGAATAGGCAATTCCAACGTCGCTACGGCTACAGATGTACTGCTTAAGAAGAAACTAGTCGGCCAAGATGTGGTTGTAATTGGTGGCGGACTAGTCGGTTGTGAGACAGCACTAAGCTTAGCAATGGACGGCAAGAATGTCACCATCGTCGAGATGCTTCCCGAACTTATGAGCGCAGGCATACCCGTACCCCACGCCAATAGGATCATGGTTCTCGATATGCTTAAATTCCACAATGTAAAGGTTATTCTAAACAGCAGCCTACAAGAAGTAAAAGATGGTGCCATAGATGTTATAGACAAGAACTTTAAAAGAAATACCATCCCCGCAGACACGGTTGTTATATCCATAGGCCTCAAACCGGATTCCAAGCTATACAATGATATAGTGGGCAAAATACCGAATGTCTATGCGATAGGCGATGCCAGCAGCGCACGCAATATAATGGCGGCCATATGGGATGCATATGAGTTAGCGAGAAGCATATAAAGGGATTGCGCACATCGGTTTATGGCTTCTGCCCGGATACGGCAGAAGCCATACTTATGATGTTCTCAACAAGAAAGACAACCATCAATATCTCCGTTATCCCAGTGCGACGTCAAGAACCATCATCAATGCAAAGCCTATTGCCACACCTATGGTTCCAATATTAGAGTGCTCACCGATCTGCGATTCCGGGATCAGTTCCTCTACAACCACGTAGATCATGGCGCCCGCTGCGAAAGCCAGAAGATATGGCAGTACAGCAGTAATCATATTTGCCAGCAAAATTGTGATTGCAGCTGCTATCGGCTCAACAATACCGGACAAAATACCGTATAATAAAGAGCGCTTCCGAGTCATACCCTCGCTTCTCAGAGGGAGAGAAATTATCGCACCTTCAGGAAGATTTTGAAGCGCTATGCCGATAGATAATGCAAAAGCCCCCGCTAAGCTCATGCCGGAACTTACATTGCCTATACCGGCAAATACCACTCCGACGGCCATACCTTCGGGAATATTATGTAGCGTCACAGCCAGTACTAGCATAGAGGTTTTATTTAACTTTGAGCGTATACCTTCCGGCTTTTCTTCATCTAAATGAAGATGAGGAATAACATTATCGAGCAATAAGAGGAAACCGATTCCCAACAAAAATCCCACGCATGCGGGAAACCACGCCAGTTTTCCTTGATCAGCAGCCATATCGATCGCCGGTATAAGCAATGACCACACCGAGGCTGCAATCATCACTCCTGAGGCGAATCCGAGCAATGCATTTTGCGTACGTTGTTTCATTTCGCCTTTCAAAAATATAACAGTTAAGGCGCCGAGGGTTGTACCGGCAAATGGAATGAGTAGACCGATAATTATTGCCACGAAAAATTACCGCAGGGGGCTCGCTACTTTAGTAGCGAGAGGAATGCGGTATTCCTCCTTTCTGTTAAATATCTGATATTCGTATCCGTCGTTTC
>JASGMM010000063.1 GCA_030156435.1 Clostridiales bacterium
GTTGGAGGATGGTAAAATAGTATTGATACCACCTCAGAATGTGGAGGAAGCGAAAAAAGACGCTTGAAATTATAGAGCTTTTATGGCATAATATAATACGTGACAAGCTTTCGTAGCTCAGTTGGTAGAGCAGCTGATTCGTAATCAGCAGGTCAAGGGTTCGAGTCCCTTCGAAAGCTCCATTTTTTGCCCATTTTAAGCCATCTTACAGCATTAATCAATACAAAGCATATAATATATCAGCTTTCCTTCTAATGTTCTTCTAATGAGAGGTACCGTTTTTCAGCATCTCTTCAAATTTATCTGCCGCTTCTTTTTGCAAGCCTGGCATAACATGAGAATACGTGTTCAGCGTTATTTCAATCGAGTTATGTCCAAGCCGCTCGGATACGATCTTCGGATTGATGCCGGCTTTCAAAAGCAGGCTGGCATGAGTATGCCTGAGATCATGAAACCGTACGGGAAAGCCCAGCCTTTTAGTCGTATCGGCAAAATAGCTCGACAATGACTCCGGATTAATGGGCTTACCATCTTGCATGCAGCATACCAGATCATAAGGTGCATACTCGCTCGTGAAATACGATCTGTTTTTGTCCTGCTCAGCCTTATGCTTCTCTAGAGTCTTTATCACGGCATCCGATATTTGTATGGCTCTTTTACTTTGCGGTGTTTTGGGCTCAGTAAACGTTGGGACACCGGCCTTGCGTTGATATAGCGCCTGCGTAACGTATATTACGCCATTTTGTAAATCAACGTCTTGCCATCTTAAACCCAATATCTCACCGCGCCTCATGCCGGTCATAACAGCTAAAAACACAGGCATATACAGATATTCATCTTTAATGCTGGAGAGCAGTATATGGATTTGCTCCTCGTTGAGCGTGTTTATCTCCTTTTTAGCTTTGCGCGGAGGATCTACCATATCGGCCGGATTGCGGCTTATCAATCCCCACTTTACAGCCGTCTCAAGCGCTCTATGTAATACCCTGTGGTGATAGAGCACTGTAGTCGATGAAAGGCCGCTTCCCACAGTCTTTTTATTATCCTTGCGTCCGCCGTTTAGCTCTGCAGTATAATACCTCTGTATATCTATAGGTTTTAGCTTGCCAAGCGTTATATTGCCGAGAGCTGGCTTTAAGTGCAGGTTGACGGTTTGTACATAGCTCTCATATGTACTGGGGGCCAGATTAGATTTAACGGTTTCTAACCACTGGTCCAAAAAACTGCCCAGTGCATACTTAGTGCTGCTTATCATACCAGCTTCTTTTTTTAGCTTAAGTTCGGCTTCCTTAAGCTCAGCCTCTTTCTTAGTAGTGCCGCCTGCAAACCATTGCTGACCGTATGGCGACATATATAATACAACGTACCACCGATTGTTTTTCTTAACTACTGCCACCTACATTGTCTTCCTTTCCAAACAACCGGCCGCCTTATACAACTATATGATACACAATAATGCATGATAATACAAGTGTTCAGGCATGACCGGTTATAAGGCAGTGTACGGCGAAATACAATGGAGCCGTACTCTGCCGCATATAATGGCTTTCCCTTATCGAACGAAGCAAGATAGGGGAAAGGCTGCCTCTTACATAATTTACGTAGTTAACGCAATTTGCTATTCTATGTTATTTCTTAATACGTATCACATACTTATTTCTACATATTGATGGCTCTAGCGGTTATATTGTCTAAGCAAGTTCTTGTACCGTACAAGCTTCATGAGAATCAAAAATACGTAATAATACATATCGGTACTTATTTATGTACCCCTATAAGCCTTGTAAAAGCGATGTTTATATACGAAATACGTATAATACGTTAAATACGTATTCAGTTATTGAGAATCCACTTCTTTGTACTGCGTGCGGCACCATCGTTTTTCTCCAATATGCAGCTTATCTTCCCCTTGGCTGACAACTGCTGCAATGCAGACGCGATTCTGGTAGCAGCTATATTGCATTGAAATATATCCCTGTAAAGCTGCGTTTGCGTTAACTCGCCGTATCTTTTTAATGCTGAGAGTATTTTGCCAGCCAACGGGTCATTATCTGCTTCAGTGCCGAATATGAATTGCAATGAAGCCTGTACATATTGCCAAATGGCTAGAGCCGCGTTAATATGCTGGGAGGATATCATATGCGAGCCGTCTAGCAACGCATATATCATACTCAGGCGCAATACCTGAGCCTCAGCTCTGGCCTCTATAGCTCCTACCAAGTTATCTTCATGAGCAGTCAGCATCGGATATATATTGCGCCACAGATCAGCACCATCTTTATCCCTTTGCATCACAACTGATTCATGCGGTATAACGCTTTTTATCTCGTTTGCGAGCCCTATAAGCAATGATTCAGGCATCGGTTTAGGGTCGGGCAATAGCTTGCTCCTTCTCGTGCATATATAGAGATACCTATTAGCAAAACCATTGAATTTCTCAGTACTGGTTAAAAGCTTTCGCAATTCCTGCGGTGATATATGCCCTAGTATAGATACATGAGGATTTGTGGCCACTGCCTGATAGTTTTTGGTGAGCGATTGCAAAGTAGTGCCGTCCCATGCGCTGCGCAGTATAGGGGAGAGTGTATTGCCCTCCCGCTGCATAACGCGCAATGCCTGAGCAAACTCGTTTTCCACTACCAGTAATCTCTTGTCCTTAACGCCGCTGTCGATCACTACATCTTCCTGTTGTTTCGGATCATAGCGGCTAACCTCGTCACGTATGGCCCATATCAGGCCCTCACCGCTGGACAATCCGTTTGGCGTTTTATATTGAACCCAATCCGCATCAATATGAAATAGCAGTCTTTTTACGATAGCCCAAGAGCTGCCCTTTCTGCCCTCTGATGTGCTGCCTACTAATAATGCAAATAAATTGGTACAATGTATGTCGCCGGCAACATCATAAACCGCTGTACGGCCTATGATGTTGCCAAACCCCACTAAAAAGTTTATGAGCAAAGCAGCCGGATCGGCTTCGGTATAAGGGAGAAGCGCCTGCACAACATCGCCGGCAAGACCGTGATAAGCAGATGATCTCATAGGATCCGGCCATGGTACAGCCTCGATTTCCTCAATATTTTTTGCGTGATTTATATTCTTTTTGCTGTCGTATATAGCCGCGAGTTCGAATACATCATCGATGGCTTTATCCCTCATTTTTCATCCTCCACTTTATGGCTGAGGCAACTATAACAGCTACTTCCTTTTCAGATAGTGGTGGTTTCCCATATGTTTTGTTTACCGCTTGAATGATAGCCACAGTTTCCATGCCGCCTAGCCCATGTCCTAACAAATGACATGCATAACGATGCAATGTGTCATTACGTTTACCTTCGCTTATATCACAAAACAGCTTTGACCATTTACCGTCTCCTCTGATACCAGCAACAGGCCTATCGTTAACTATCATATTGAGCAACCATTGCGGTGCTTCAGTTATTGGCGTACTAAGGGGATCACAACCCTTTCGCCACATATATGATTTACCTGATATATGGTCAGATGGAGGCAGAAGCACATAACCGTTGGACCTGATATCCAATCCTGACTTAAAACCCTGTTTATCCGTTATTACCATATTTACGGGGTATTTGAAATAAAAGTGCGCTCCACCGCCGCCACTGTTACATACAACTGTATACGGTAACTCGCCATATTCAGCGATGAGCTGATATAAACTATCAATGCCTCCATGCCTTGCGTCTACATCAAGCACAAATATACCATTAGCTCTGCAAATTAAACCGATATTTGCATTAGGCCATTTTCCCCACCAACGTGCTATTGCCAGAGTATTTGCAGTCGCCTCTTTTAACCCATGCTGAGTCAAAGGATGCTTACCGGGGCTTTGACAATGAGAATTATCGCAACTACACCTACCGTCTTCGATATTATTCAGTGGTATTATCATCCAGCCCAATCTTTTAGCATAGAACAATGCAGCCTTTCTTTTGTCTGCCATAATTTCTCCTTTTATTTGTACGTACATAGTGCACACAAAAACATCATTCAGGCTTGCGAACCCATAACTTGGTACGCTGGCCAGTTTCTTTAGAGACGAATACCGCCTCTCCGACACATAGGTTTTTTATGACATCAGGATGGAAAAAATATTGCCTCACTTTGCGCGCGCTTCCAAGCCCGGTTTGCTTTTGTTCATTCAATTGATATGTGATATCCATATCCTCGTGTGTCCCTATTATATCGGCAGCCTGCTGTGCATCTTCCGGACTGTTCTGACGCATCATCACAAAAGAATTGCAATTTTCTACAACTTGCCTGCGTAGTGACGTACTAACCATGTCTAGGTCAGCAAACGACTGTGTAGCCGCTATACATGTCACTGTTGCAGCCCGTGCCTGCGACAAAAGCGTAATGAACATCGGAGATATATAAGCCCCTAACTCATCAAATATAAAAAATTTGGGCTTATGATCACCCCACATGCGGGATACGGCCTTGCGCGCATCCAGCACAGCTAGCCGCCCTAAGGAAGAAGCAAATGATGGGTAAAGTAAAGGTGAAAGGCAAAAGAATATGATATCTCCTTTAGAGAGTGCCGTATATACGTCTATACCATCTGCAGAAAATATACTGTTTCCCTCGCCTTCGGCTATTGTTGCAAATCTCGCAGTCGCTGAAGCGGTTATATCCGAACTAGCCGCCGATATAGCCAAATTAGCTATATGATCCTCTTTAGTTATTTTGTTCTCACGTACTAACTGAGCTGAGAGCGTTTCATATGCTGTTTTGCTCATGCTTTTAATAACAACATCATATGAGAGTGGAATACCAGCTATTAGTAAAAGCCGTATAAGAGATTGTACATATCTTTCTGTGTTAAAACGATAGTGCGGTTCACTCCAGTCAGTCATACTTATGAGCATATCCTTGGCCTCTGTTTCATTAGCGTTCCTGAACGGATTATATTTGGCGTTTGGACTCGGGCCGCCTATGATGTGTATTCGACGTCCGTACCTTATGCTCAGACGGCAACAATAATCCATCAAGCTTCCCGGTCCCGTATCCCCTTTACCATCTATAATGAGCATGCCATACCCTTTTGTAAGGCCGCTTTCAAAAAAATTCGACAAAGCTATTGTCTTACCTGAACCTGTCGTACCTGCGACGAATATATGCCGGGCATTATCCGGTATATATACCGGCTTACCGTTATCGCTAATGCCTATGGCAGTGGCATCAGCCGTATGATTCGGCATGTGGACTTTCGGCCGTTTTGTCTTCTTTTCGGTTGGATGCAATACCCTTTCGTTCCATCGTTCCCATGCTATCCATATTATTATTGCTATAACTATTAGCGAGCTGATAACTAGCCATGGTATAGCTACTTCTGTATCCCTTAACTCCAGAAGGCATATAAGCGGGTTTTTATATAACGCCATAATAGGTTTCAAATCTGGCAATTTCCCGATTACCTGATTTTTGGAAGATAGGAAAGGCCATGCCTTGATGAGCGGTACGCATAGCCATGCGGTTAAAAAAAGATATATTCCTATAAAAACACCGATTAACAATATTTTATAACCCTTTCGCATATTTTTCTATAACCTCCAATTCTATAATTTCCACAGCAGGGTAATTGTTAGCTATGTTTTTTATTTTCCTGTACAACTGACCCGATGCATTCGGGACGACGTATATAACACGATCGTATTTTCTGTACTCATCACTCATTATTTTTTTCAGGCGTTCATCATTTTTCTGCGTAAGCTCTACTTCAACGCATATGCCTTGAGTCGGTATAACTATGTCTGGCACGTGCTCCGGCAGCCCATACCCTTGTTTTTTCCTTATTTCACGCTCGGTTTGCATTTCCGAAAACGATACATTTAACAACTGAGTTAAATATATCGCCGCATCAACAACGCATATATCATGCTTGATGTAAACCGGACTGACATTGGACACAGGCGAGAGCATTGTGTCTAACCCCGCCATCTTCTTGCCCCTGGATGTCGTGATATATATCGCCGGCACGCCGTATATGACATATAATCTTTTTAAGTAGCGCGCATCGATTAGTATCCTCAAACGCCTATATAATGCGTTATCGCTTCTAAACCCGCCAATGTATTTTATCTGACGAGCTAATAAAAGCTTCCATCTAATCGATTCCAAGAGTATTTTCGTATCTCTCTGTGTCATCACTATATTTTTAATCATAATTTATAATCCTTTCTAAACATATCGGTTGCCTCATGCGCCAGGTGCATAAACAACTTCCCCTTTTGCTCTTCACACTATCTGTAAAGCACGTGGCGGGAGGGTGGTCACGGGCGGAATGAGCGAAGCGAGAGAGGGCCGTGACCACCCTCCCGCCTACATCTGCGGGCGCATGAGGCAAAGGTAATCTAATATACACATACGACTATACACCTGATGTTTGACCGTTTTGGCGTCCCAGCAGCTCGTCTATAGCCCACTTTGGCACGACTACGCGCTTCTTACCTAACCGGACAGCCGGTATATTCCCGATAGATATTTCTTTATATACGAGCACTTGCCCGACCCCTAGTATTTGGGCTACCTCCTTCACGGAATAGGTTGCTTTTTCCATACGCTTTTAACACCTCCTTGGCATAAAATGGAAATAAGAAAAATAAAAAAAGCGGTAAAACACTTTTTACTGCGTTTTACCGCTTTTAGAACCCGAAAAAAGGTAACTTTAATACACCTATATTAACGTTGCCTTTTGGGTATAATTCCACCTTTAATTTTGTACCGGCACGTACGTCCGGCGATAACGTAGCCACCCCTACTTTCCGTATGGCGCTACTTGCTGCCACCCGCGTATGCGGACCCGCATTAGGTTGCGGCGTTGGACAGCTCGGGCTTCCAAAGCTAATTTAGCTTTGTTATCCCAAACAAATTTTTTACACTATTAGTATACCACTTATTTTATTTTTTGCAATAGGTTTTTTCCAATTTGTTATTAGGGGGAAGTTGTAATATTAAATGCCATCCTAAACAATGGCAATCCTATATAATGTATCGTACAATGTCCGTAATTGGTGGACGTCAAGGGTGAGCAAAGCGAGTTCATCTTAACCCTTGACGTCCATACACTATATATCCTGTTGTTTTCCGGCCTGTTATGCCAGGCCGGTTGGCTTCCGGCGAGGACGGGGTTTGGGGTAGAACCTGATAACCACTAACTTAGAGTTCTGCCGTTGGGTAGAATTTTTTCAAGATACCATGCTGACAGTAGCGCTAGTAGACCGCTTAATCTTTAGGGCTCATATACTCAATATGAACGGTACATCATACCGGTTCAAGCAGCAAGCAGCAGCCCAGCGAGGATAGAGTTAGTGTCTAGCACTCGGGAGTCGCCGGTTTCTCTTGACAAGACCACCCAAAGGGATAGTCAGAAGTGCCGAGGGCAACGGAAAGGAAACAAAATGAGCTATTTTGCAAGATTTGCTTTTTAATCCTGCAAAGGTGGCTCAAAATTTCGTTGACGATCGCACCTAGATTTGCACGAGCGAGAATCAGCTCACCTGTAGTCATTGAGAGACCTTTATCAATCCAAATTTTCAGTGTTTTTGTTAATTCGCTTTGCCATTCGAGCATAACATCGTCCAACTTATCTGCTGCCGAATCTGGTGCAGTCCCACGAACTTCTTTCCATATGAGAGCCG
The DNA here is from genome assembly GCA_030156435.1 of Clostridiales bacterium. GTDB lineage: Bacteria > Bacillota > Clostridia > Mahellales > Mahellaceae > Mahella. The sequence goes on from JASGMM010000063.1 coordinate 7,662, forward strand.
CATTATTTGTAAGTATAACAAGTACTTCATATTGTTTTCTTTTAGCCATTAGTTTTCCTCAAGGAGCATTTCTTTGTTTTCATCAAAACGCCCTATAGCGTTCAATGCTTTAATTCCATCTGGTGTCATGATACCATCATCATTCTCCGCACTTGTCTTCACGCAAAAGTGTACCCACTCCACATCCTTTTCGGAACAGCCACATTACATTCCACTTTTTCTTACTTCTTCTTCCTGAGTAATAACTGCATAAAATTCCTCTCCATCCGCCAGGATAAAGGAATCGTTTTAGCAATAGGGACTTTAGGATTAGTCATATTAAATCCTCCCAACAATTAACTCCACGTTTTAGTTTTCAATAACTCTGCAATATCCTTGGTTTCAGGTAGATGTTCTGTCTCCAGAATTTGTGTTAAATCAAATATACGTGAGCCCATAGGTGCCTTTGGCGTAATTTTCTTAAAATCAGTTTCATAGAACTTCTCAACAAAAAAGTATCTATGCTTAATAGTTCTTAAATCATATCCATGCTCATCACCATTCGCAATTGCACGAAGAATTTTCTGTTTTCTTTCCTCAGTTAATTCACCATACTCTGCTTCATATTTCATACCGTTTTCAGTTTCAATTGCTATAATACGAGCACAAATCTTTCCGATTGCACGTACACTTTTGTTCTTATATAGGCCTAAATAATCATGAGCCCTAAAGCCACGCTCAGCATTGTCATAATAAATATCTTCACTTACGTTAAAATCAAAAGTGATTCCTGCCAACTGCATCCTCATAAATTTCCACGAATCTGAAACCGTGATAAGTCCATCGTTATAACAGTAATTCAGATAATCATCTAAAACCTCCTGCATTTCATAATCTCTATCATCAATTACTTCTTGTATTGCATTTGCTATGCCTTCAAATGTAGTATTGATGTGAATAACATGACTCGTTTGCGTAGCATTATACTCCTTCAATTGTTGTTCAAAAATTTTCTTTTTATCTCCTGCCATTAACTCAGGTGCTAGTGTAATCATTACCTTGTACTTTTCATCACTAAAAGAATTCAAATGCCGCATAAGTTGGTCAGTATAAAACCAGTCAGACATTTTTGTTTCAACAACAATCTTAAAGCTCTCTTGTGTGATGGTCGCATCAGGGATGCCATCAACACTTTTCTCTTGTAAATTAAATACGATTTCTGGCTCAAAGGAATCAGAGAAGAACTCCGACTTCAAGAAACGGAAAAACTTATCAGAAGAATATTGATACAAGCGGGACAACAACAACATTGTATTTGCTGTAGCAACATTTTCTTTCGCATGGTATCTCTGAAAATAATGAATCTTCATAACTATTTCTCTCCTCCATCGCTTTAGACACAAAAACTAAATTTCAGGACTTACGCAAAACGATGTAAATGCCTTAAATCTAACATTTAAGCGAGGCGAGTTATGTGTAAAGGTTGTTCTATAGCGGTTTTACAAGTATTGCCGGCTATATGGTAACCGCAGTTATGCTAAACTATCTCTATATAATTCAAGAATGGAGATAGTTTAGATGCATAAACAAAATATGCCGTTTTTTAATAAATATACCTTTAACAAGGAGCTCTTTGGCTTCCTGAATAACAGCAATTATCTCAGCCGTTTTAAGGAAGGTGCTGCCTTAGCTATCATTACTTACTGTATAGGCCTCATAGTTGTGGATATACCCAATGCTCTCTCTGTAACTGCTACTTTGGGAATAGTATCTCATGATGCAATAAATAGGGCATTATCGGCTATAGGAGAGGATTTGACAAAGGTTATCATGTCCGTCATCCAGCTTCTTAAGCCACAGACGGCTATCAGCGGGTGCTTAATCATCGATGGCGTTATAATCCGCAAACCCTATGGCCCTAAATTGCCCTATACCGCAAAGATCTATGACCATACTACAGGTTCCTATGTTAAAGGATACCAAGTAGTGGTCTTGCTGTGGAGCAATGGCTTAGTAAAGATACCATTGGCATGGAGATTATGGCGTCCTAAACAGAATGCCGATCCCTATCAAACCAAGCTCCAATTGGCTATGGATATGCTTGATTCGCCAGTTACAAGGCTCCTACCGGTATCGTTTGTAAATTTCGACATCTGGTATGCATCTGTAGAACTCTTAAAATTCTTAGATGCTCACCATCTTTACTTTGTAACGATGGTGAAGAAGAACCGTAAGCTTAAGCTTACCGGTAGCAACTTACCGATAAGAGCTGATGAACTGGCGCAAAGCTTTAACCATGACCAATACAGGTACTATCCCTCGGTCGGTTTCTATATAAGGTCTATGGTATTGGGACTTACGAACTATGGTACCGTAAGGCTGTCGATAGTCAAAAACGGCCGTCGAGCCGCTATCAAAGATACTCGGTTCATAATCACCAATATGTTGGATCTAACAGCAGCCGGCACTGTACAGAATCACCTCATGTGTTGGAACATTGAGGTATTCTTCAGGGATATAAAGCAACACCTGGGTTTTGAGAAATGCCGCATGCGGGGTTATATGAAACTGCAAGGACATTTGACCCTGGTTTTTGTCTCCTATATGTTTATCGAATACACGAGGATATCTAACGGTTTCGATATTATAGGAGATACTGTAAATTACCTCAAATCAGCTTCTGAGATAGAAGTCAGAGATAAGGTATTTACAGTATATACTTCCCTCAGTAAAGGCGAATTTATACAGAAAGTTATAGGCGAAGATAGCGTTAGAACAATCATCTTCGAAAACTTTGCTGCTTAAAATGTTAGATTTTCAAGGTTCAGTGGACTTTTGCGTAAGTCCTGTAGATTTATTATATCATATACCTACTTAAAGATAAACGCAGGGCAAAAAATAAATAAAAGAAAATAATGTTAGTAAAGGGCGATTTTACTGCTGAGTAAACCTAATTATATAGATAATATTTACTCAATAGTAGGTCATAATTTTCTAATGGATCTTCTAATTAGAAGGTAGAGAGCATATAAAATTATGAAGTATATAAAGGATATAAATGCTGTAAAATAGCGGGCTAAAGGAGCTCAATGTATAAGGCGACGCGGTTAAAAATAATAGATATGCTTTTCGTAATCAGCAGGTCAAGGGTTCGAGTCCCTTCGAAAGCTCCAGTATTTTAGCGGTTTGCAGGGTTTGGGACGTTCTCCCAAACCCCTTTTTGTATGCGAAATGTATGCGAAATTTTATAAAAATTTTCATCAACGCGAAATAATAAGGCTTACAAGCCCAAATATGTAAAGTCTATTCATGATGTATTGTAAAATTGTTGAAAAATTCATATTTTATTTCGCTTTTAAGATTGTCATAAACCTCTTTATAGAAATCATCGTCGTCATAAACTGAAAAATCACCACTATTATAGCGTTTCTCCAGCCATTTGCCTATAGTCAGCAAATCGGCTACGTCGGTGGTTATCTGATCTATATGCTCATAGTTATCACCTTGCCCGCTTATGAGATACTGCCTATAATCGCGAATATCTTTCAAATAACCGTTTGATATAAGCCATTCTGATTGCGAAAATCCCGCCGATGTATCGGCAAGTTGAAATTGGGAAACGCAATGAGTTGCCGCATTATAATATGTCTCGGCCATCTGTATGTACTCTATCATATTATTTATATTTTCCAAATTTCCGATATAATCCTCAAGGTTTTGTTGTGTCAAGCCTACCAATCCATTTGAAAACGTCGCTTCAGCATTGCTCATATGATATCCTGCCAAGTCATAAGCCTTTTGTCTTTCCTTTAAAAGCCTGCTGTATTGATATGCATTAAAACCTATTGAAATTATGAGGAGTACGCTTAACAACGCAACTATATGCTTTTTCAATTTACACACCACCTAATTTGCAAAAAATTATAATTGAATTATAGCATGTACCATCGATATATACAATCCCAACTTTTACAATTGTTATCATTCTGTGATATTGTCATAGTGAAAATATTCTGCGATAATGTCAATGTGAGAAGAGAGCGACGTTGTTTTCCGGACATAAATGAGATATAATAAGTAAAAATGCAAAGAAAATTTTTAATCAAGTTTAAAGGGCAAAGGACAGGTAAAAGTTGCAGGCAATAAATACCTGGGAATAAAAATGGGTATATATGGAGAATGTTGAAGGTAAGACATAAACAGTCGAGCCTAGAACGTAGGTTTCAAGGGATTTCGGAGTTTTCAAAAGTACTCTTTTATGGCGCAGGGGTTATCAGATACGAGGCTATCGACGGCTATGTATTCGATGAGTCCACCATTTTTTAAGCCGAACAAATCGATAGAAGCATGTTGGATGATGCGACCAGTATTGTATTGGAAACCAATCCGAGGAATCGAAGAGCGGTTAACAAATATTATAAGTTTGATAGCAAAGGTGAACTTGAATTTGCTAAAAGGCTGGAAGCCGACGAGAACGTCCTGCTTTATACCAAGCTCAAAAAAGGCGGCTTTGTAATAGACACACCTTATGGTGAATATTCGCCGGACTGGGCTGTAATTTATAAAAACAAAGACGATAAAGCAAAGCTTTACTTTGTCGTTGAGACAAAGATAGATAAAGACGATAGGGACCTGAGCAAAATGGAAGCTACCAAGATAAAATGCGGGGAGCTTCATTTCAGATGTGTCGCTGACGATGTTCGGTTTAAGCAGGCCAAAAACTATGATGATTTCTTGCAGAAAATCGGCGTTGGATAACTGTGGACCTTACATTTAACGATATCGAAGAGGTGCGGTGGTATATGAAATATTATAAGGATACTGGTGCGTTATGATGGTTCGGTTTCATCCTAGGATACAAAACTACCATTTGACAATATATGCAAATCAGTATCATACGCTCGGCTACAAGAATGTGTTTGGCTCTCAACTACATTATTTCATAAAGTCAGGAGACAAAGAACTGGGGTGTTTGCAATTTTCAGCATCGGCATGGGCCCTCGAGCATAGAGACCGATGGATCGGCTGGAGTATACAAGACAAGAAAGAACGTTTGCACCTTATCATAAACAACAGCCGCTTTCTTATCTTCCCATGG
>JASGMM010000064.1 GCA_030156435.1 Clostridiales bacterium
ATGGACGCGAATTGCCGGCGTTAGCTTGCTCAAGCGAAACGAATTGTAAGTACGCCAGCAATATTTCATGAGCGGGCGTAGGCTTTATATCATTGCATGTGCTGAATTTGTCATATTACGAATCGAAGAGAATTTACTATGAGCACTTGATAAAAATCAAAAAAGAATATATCATTAGATGATAATATATTATATGCAAAGGATGATGGGTAGTTGGCCAAAGCTCGAATACATTTGGAAGGCTTAGTACCTCAAAATGTTAAAAGCAATGAAAATGAAGTGCGTTTTAAATGGACTAGTACAGCGATTATAGAGCAACAAAAAAAGCAGAATGTAAATTATATCATAAAAGTATCCAGAACAAAATGGCTCGAATTAGTTAAAGATATAAAAGACGACGACATATTGGTAGTAGAGGGCGAACCATACTTGGGCATGACCAGTAAAGGCATTCCATATATAGAAGTAAATACTAACAATGTATTTGTTAAACAATTTGTGCCTCAAGAGGATATATCTTATTTTAGGCCAGAAGAGATAGAAGAGGTGCCGCTTTCGCACATAGATTTGGTGGAGCCGGTTCATTTAAATGCTAAACCATTTTCTCTTGAGCCCAATATAACGAATGCCCAGATAATCGGCAGGATTACTATGCCATTGACAGTTAGGATATTACCAAGTGGCAGATTAGGCCTGGTATCCGGCTTGAAAAATTATTTGGTTGCAAAGCAGCTTGGGCTTAAGACCGTACCGGTTATATTTAGAAACATGACAAATCTTGAATGGTTAAGTATGCGCGGCATAGACCCACAAAAAAGTTTCGAATGGCGCCATAGCAAAATTAGGGTGCCGGGTAAACCAAGGAATATTACACCGCCTCCTAGGCAAAACAGGATGACGTCTCCAGCTAGACCTATGGTAGCGCCGACTAGTAAAAATGAGATAAAAGAGGTACCACTGGCGGACATAGCAGTGACTAATCCGAAGTTTATAAATGCCCGTTTGAATCCACAAAAAACCATGGCTGAGAAGGAAAGGATAAGCAAGCTGGGGAAGATAGACGAACCATTATTGGTACGTCAGACAGTAAACGGAAAGTACGATCTTGTGGATGGGTTTAGGCGGCTGACCATCGCAAAGGAGCTCGGTTTCGATAAAGTGCCTGTAAAGGTAGTATCATGACGATGAACGATATACGAGTGAGATTTGCACCCAGTCCTACTGGGCCGATACACATAGGCAATATGCGCACAGCGCTGTTTAACTATCTATTTGCCAAACATGAGGGCAAAGCAGACCTCATATTGCGCATAGAAGATACCGATGTCACAAGATCTACTGTTGAATATGAGGAATATATATATAGGGAATTGGAATGGCTGGGGATAGAGTGGGACGAGGGACCGGATAAAGGAGGTCCTGTTGGGCCATACAGACAAAGCCAACGTTTGGATATTTATCAGCGATATCTTCAGAAACTTATAGATGAAGGCTTTGCTTATCGCTGCTATTGTACGCCCGAAGAATTGGAGGCCGATAAGGAACAAGCGGTAAAGGCTGGCGATATACCTCGATATTCCGGAAAATGCCGTCATTTATCCCACGAAGAAATAAGGCGTTTCGAAGCCGAAGGTAGGCCGTCGGTTATAAGATTCATAGTGCCCGATCACGAAATGATCGCATTCGATGACCTTATAAAAGGCCATATAGAGATTGATAGTCATACGTTGGGTGGGGATATGATAATATTCCGCTCTGATAATATGCCCACATACAATTTCGCTGTAGTCATAGATGATCATTTAATGGGTATAACCCATGTTATTCGCGGAGATGATCACGTGGCTAATACGCCTAAACAATTGCTGATATATAAAGCATTGGGTTTTACTCCGCCTTTATTCGCTCATACAGCTATGATACTGGGACCGGATCGCACCAAATTGAGCAAGCGTCACGGAGATAATTATATAGGCCAATATCGGCACAAAGGTTATCTACCTGAGGCTTTATTCAATTTTCTTGCCTTGCTAGGTTGGTCTCCGGAAGATGAGCGGGAAATCATGAGTAAAGATGAAATTATATCGGCGTTTTCTTTGAATAGAGCATCTCGTTCACCCGCCGTATTTGATATAGATAAATTAAACTGGATGAACGGCGTATATATAAGGCAAAGTCCACCTGGTCGTATAGCAGCTCTAGCTGTCCCGCATCTTAAGGAGACCGGCTTAATAGATGATAATGTAGATATGCGATGGCTGGAGAAAGCAGTAGCCAGCGTACAAGAAGGTATAAGTTATGTGGCAGAAATAGTAGAGCCTCTGAGAATATATTTCGGTAATGTCGTAGAGCCGGAAAATGATGAAGCTGCAGCGGTTTTGAAGGCTCAAGGCGTATATGATTTGCTGCAAAGGTTTAAAGAGCTTGTCGAGCAGGCTCAGAATATAGATGAAACATTTGCCAAGGAAGTTTTTAATCAGCTAAAAAATGACACAGGACTTAAAGGCAAGAGCCTTTTTATGCCTATACGTGTGGCTTTGACCGGCAGGTGTCATGGGCCGGAAATGGTTACTATAATACCATTATTAGGACGCAATCTTATATTATCGCGTTTAGAACATATATTATCGCGATTAAGTGAAGATATATAAAGGCATTTTACTCCAACTTGCCTTTATATACATCGCTTATATCTATATTTTTAGGCACGCTATCTTTATATGTATCTACATAGAATTCTTTAGTTAAAGGGTCTATGGAAGCATATGCCACCTCTTTTATTGAGTGAATGTCGTGAGCTGCCAGCATATCCATAAGCCATTTGCCGTTTAAATTGTTCTGAGATAGGTTTTGATAGATAATTTGGCCGTCGACTATGAGCTCTGATGGCAGTGATTGCTGCTGCGGACTAATATTCATATCTTTGGGCGTTAATGGCTTGGTGTCGGCTTTTTTAAGTATGCTTAAGCTGCCGCTGGGTTCAAGAATGGCATATTTGATGTCATTTAAATTAAAAATATCCTTTTGTCTTAATTCTGATGTTAAATCATCTATATTATAATGCATCTTGCGCAGGTTATTTTCCAGTATTTGACCGTTTAAAACAACAATGGTGGGTTCCCCCTCCAGTACCTTTCTTGCCGGTCGGCTTTTCATCGATATGTAAGACATGAGGAATGTAAGCAGAGCGAATAACGCTAGTCCTATAAGATGCTGCCTGGTCCTCTGCGATATATCTGTGGCCATTACACCGGCTATGGAGCCGAAGGTTATGCCATTTATATAATCGTAATAGGTTAATTCCGCTACCTGTTGCTTACCTAGAAGTCTGGTAAATATCAGTATTGCGAAAAAAGCCATTACGGTTTGAATTATTATTTCCGCTATCATTTTCATTGCCGCTCACCTCTCTGATTATTTTTTACTTAAACTGCTCAAATATACCTACTTTTAATTTTTGCGGTATGAGATATAATATTATAGGTTAGTACTCAAATATTTATACGAAATAGAGCAGGAGGAATATGATATGGCACAAATGGTATTTAGCGTAAAAGGTATGTCGTGTGATCATTGTGTGAAGAATATAGAAAAGGCTGTTAAAACTTTGGACGGGGTGGACGATGTAAGAGCTGACCTGGATACCAAAGAGGTAACAGTGAAATATAGCGGCGATGTCAATGGCGAGGATATAAAAAAGGCCATAAACGATGCCGGCTATAATGTCGAATAGGAGCGCTGCTTTATGCCTTTGTGGCTTCAGGCCGTATTAACGGTCATAGGGATAATCGTAGGTTTTACGGTAATATATTTGCTGATGCGCAAGGATAAGATATAAGATTATCCTAGCACATTGTCTAAAAACATCATGATGACGAAACCTATGAGCAGAGCATGAGTAGCCAACTTTGAGCAGTATTGATGGTTGTGTATCTCAGGTATGATCTCTTCGGTGATCACGAAGAGCATGGCCCCTGCTGCGAATGCCATGATAAATGGTAACAGAGGCCTGGATAGCTGAATGATACAAACGCCGATCAATCCACCTATAGGCTCGACTAGCCCTGTAGCTAGTGCTGTCAAAAACGTTTTGCCGGTACTGTAACCGTGTTGTAATAGCGGTAATGCTACTGCCAAACCTTCCGGTATATTTTGAAGGCCAATGGCTATAGCGAGGCTTGTGCCATTGGCTATATCTCCATCGCCAAAACCGACCCCTACTGCCATGCCTTCCGGAAAATTATGTACGGTTATGGCTATAACGAACAGCCATAACCTTCTCAAGGCAGCGCCATTTTCATTTTCCGCATCATTCATTGAATTGGATAGTAAATTGGTATCCGGGAATAAACGGTCTACCACATCGAGAAAAATTCCTCCTACCAGTATGCCTATAAGCGTTATACCGGCTCCTTTTATACCGCCACCGGCTTTTTCTATGGCCGGTATGATCAAGCTGAATGCGGTAGCGGCCAGCATGATTCCCGCTGCCATACCGAGCAAAGCATCCATAAGCTTTTTTGATATATTGCGCGTGAAAAAGATGGGGATGGCTCCCGCGCCTGTGGCCAATCCGGCCGCTAAACTTGCTATAATGCCAATGCATATTATCTGTGTATGAGAAAGCATCGTATTCATCTACCTCCATTACTACTCTAAACATTTTATGCAGGGGTATGGGATTTTGTTAAGTATGAATATCTTATCAGATGCGTAAGCGAATTGCCGATTAAAAAAGTTGGCAAGTGAATTATATAGTAGTATAATTCATGATGAGGTGCAGAGAATGTGAGATTTATAACTAAATGTGCGAAGGAGACTTTTGCCTTGGGCAAACGTATTGGACAGCTTTTGCATGAAGGTGATATAATAGCGCTAGACGGCGATCTTGGTAGCGGTAAGACTCAAATGGTTAAAGGTATAGCGAGAGGACTGGGTATAACCGATGAGATAACCAGCCCGACATATACTATAATGAGCCAACACAACGGTCGTTTGCCGCTCTATCATTTTGATGTATATAGGCTGGAGGATCCGGAACAACTATACGACATAGGGTACGAAGAATATTTCTTCGATAAAGGCATTACGGTTATAGAGTGGTCTGAGAAAATACGAGGATTGCTTCCGGCTCAATATATGCATATACGGATATTATATGGCATAGATGAGAATCAGAGAATTATAGATGTGGAAGCTATAGGGCCGCGTTATGTAGAGATTTTGAAAGGATTGAATGAGTATTGAATATTCTAGCTTTGGATACAGCTACCGATGTGGCGTCAGTAGCTGTATTACGCGATGATATGGTACTGCATGAAGAATCTTTTAATTATAATAAACGTCATTCACAGATAGTGGTGCCTATGATAAAGCATATTCTTGAATGGGTAGATATGGCCATCGCGGATATAGACCTTTGGGCGGTGGATATAGGGCCGGGATCTTTTACCGGTTTGCGTATAGGGTGCGCTACTATAAAAGCATTGGCTCATGTGACCGCTAAACCCATAGCAGCTGTAACTTCTCTGGATATATTGGCCGAGGGAGCTGCTTTACCAGATCATCCCGTTTATCCGTTGATAGATGCGCAACAGCAAAATGTTTATACAGCGCGCTATATTTGGTCAAATGGCCATATGCACAGGCAGTCGGATTATATGATAATCCATCTTTATCAACTTAAAAAATTGCTTATAGACGAGGCGCCTGTGATATTTACTGGTCCTGCGGTCAGTGTATATCACGATGATTTGAAGCGTGATTTTCAGGACGATGCTATATTGATGCCGGATTATCGTTGTGTGCCTATGGCATCTATGGCGGGTATATTGGGGGAGTACATCGCACAGGCCGGAGATTTAAAAAATTATATTACTTTATTGCCGTTTTATATGAGAAAATCGCAGGCAGAGATTAGAGCGGGGGTATAATAACAGATGGAACAAAAAAACGATTCCATAGTGCAGGTTACAGAGATGCGTTTAAGCGATTTGGATGATGTGGAGGAGATAGAGCGGCTCTGTTTTCCTACACCGTGGTCCAAAGAAGCCTTTCGCACCGAAATTATGCGAAATTTTTGTGCGCGCTATGCGGTGGCTCGTTTAAACGGAAGGGTAGTGGGATATATAGGTATGTGGCTCGTAATAGATGAGGCGCATATAACCAATGTGGCCGTCCATCCCGATTACAGACATAGGGGCATAGGTGAGAAGTTGATGAGATATATGATGAAGATGGCGGTGGATATCGGCATAAGCCGTATGACATTGGAGGTACGCAAATCCAATATAGTAGCTCAGAAGCTTTATAAAAAGCTGGGATTTGAAGAGAGCGGCATACGCAAGGGGTATTATCTCAGCAATAATGAAGATGCTATAATAATGTGGAACTTTCATTTAACATAGAGGGGAAATTGTAAACCATGCACATATTAGCGATAGAGACATCATGCGATGATACGTCGGCGGCTGTAGTACAAGACGGCCGCCGAGTGCTGTCAAATGTAATATCGTCGCAGATCGACTTTCATCAGAAGTTCGGAGGTGTGGTTCCCGAGATCGCATCGCGCAAGCATTTGGAAGCAGTTGAACTGGTTATACAGGAAGCACTGGACAGAGCGGAGATGACATTCGACAATGTAGATGGTATTGGCGTTACATATGGTCCCGGCCTTATAGGTGCATTATTGGTAGGGCTTTCATCTGCTAAAGCTATAGCTCTGGCTATAGATAAACCACTTATAGGTGTTCATCATATAGAAGGTCATATAAGCGCTAATTATATAGCAGATCAGTCCCTTATCCCTCCTTTTTTATGCCTTGTAGTATCGGGAGGACATACCTATATAGTTGAGGTCGAAGATTATTGCAAGTATAGAATAATAGGTAAAACCCATGATGATGCAGCCGGAGAGGCTTTCGATAAGGTAGCGCGTACGCTCGGCCTGGGTTACCCAGGAGGCCCAGCTATAGAGAAAAGAGCGGCTCTTGGACGAGCTATCATAGAATTTCCAAAACCCGTAATCCGCGATCATCCATATGATTTTAGTTTTAGCGGATTAAAGACTGCGGTTTTGAATTATATAAATACAGCGCGACAAAAAGGACAGGTTATCCCTGTAGAGGATATAGCCGCCAGTTTTCAAAAGGCTGTGGTCGATGTGTTGGTGGATAAGGCGATAAACGCCGCGTTGGAATACAATATCGGTACAATAGCTGTAGCTGGCGGTGTAGCGGCTAACGGCGCGCTTAAAGAGACCATGGATGAGGCCTGTCGGCGAAACGGGTTGAGATTTATTCATCCCCAGCCCATTTTATGCACCGATAACGCTGTCATGATAGGCAGTGCGGCGTTTTTCCGCTGGCAGCGTGGCTATATATCCGATCTGTTTTTGAATGCAGAGGCCAATATACCGCTTCAATAGAAATATTAAGAACCCTGATTGGCCGAAAAAACACGAGAGGCAAAGCCTTCCAACACATCCTGGCATAGAGCAAAATATTTTTCGGATTCCGACGCTTTAGAGGCGGAGAAAAAATCCCTGCCTTTTATTTTTTCAAGCCAGTTGGCCAGTCTTTTTAATCCCTCGTCGTTTTCTTCAAGTTCGGCATAAGTAAAGTTCTGCCGTTCGGTTTCTTGGCGTATCTCTTCCAAGAAAGCCTGGCTTTGCTCAATAAACTCCGAATATTCGATATCGCGTTCCTCGTTGAACCTATCTATTATTTTTTGTCGGTTCGATTCATCCGAGGGTTTGACGGTCAGGAGCAGGCATTCGCCGCCCGCCTGCTCTATCTCGTTGCTTAAGGATCTGAATATTTCAGTATTGGCATTGGTTTCCGGCAGTATGCATACCGAATTTTGAAGGTATATAGCCCCCGATTCTTTTAAGTGGCGCCAGACGGATACGCGGTATCGCGACGGTTCTGCCGGTATCTTATAGATTACAAGCAACCATTTGTAAATATCGGACATAGTCTATACACCCTCGCTTTGCCATAAGCTCCGGGTTGCCGCAAGTATAACGGCCATAACAAGGGGTACGCCCAATATCCACGCCCACTGAATGAGCGATATGGCCGCTGTGCCGAAGATGCTTTCGAGCATCGGCACATAAAGCAACAGGATGGCGGTGGTTATAGCACCGATGGCCCAGGCATTGAGTATGCGATTGGCAAACGGATGACGATATGGCGGCGTATACATGTATCGGAATACAAAAGCCAGCAGCACGTGTCCCCACATCCAGGCCGTGAATGAGGATGAGCGAATCATTTCCGCCGACGATGCCGACCATCCCGTTGCAGCCCATACCGCCAGCAGTATCGCTGCGGACAGCGCCAAGCCTCCGGTTATGATGGAACGGTTCATGGACGAGTCCAAAAATGGTTTATCAGCCGGGCGCGGCGGCTGGTCCATTAAGCCTTCTTCGGCCGGCTCGATTACGAAAGCTGCGGAGGCCGCCAGATCCATGAACAGTTCCATCAGTATTATCATGATGGGTGAGAAAGGCGATGTCCAGCCCAATACGGCTGGTATAAGCATGGTCGTCACAAGGGCTACCTTTACAGCTAAATAATACCGAACGGCCTTTTGAAGATTCGCGAATAGACCGCGGCCTTCCTGCACGGCCTTGGCCAATGTCTCAAATCGGTCGTCGGTGAGTACTATGCCGGCGTTTTCACGAGCTGCGTCGGTACCGTTTTTGCCCATAGCCACGCCTACGTCGGCGGCGGCGATGGCCGGCGCGTCGTTTATGCCATCGCCTATCATAGCCACCACCTCGTTTTGAGCCTGCAAAGCGCGTACCAAACGCAGCTTATGCTCGGGTTTAATGCGCGCAAAGACGGTGGTTTGATGCAATCTGTCGCCGAGTTCCTGATCGTTCCATTGATCCATTTGCTCCCCGGTTGCGATCGCTTTGTCCGGTAAACCTATCTGTTTGGCTATCAGCCGGGCTACGTTCGGATGGTCGCCTGTAGCCATTATCACCTTTACACCGGCGGAGAGGACGGTGGATACGGCGTCTGCCGCTTCTTGACGCAATGGATCGGCAAAGACCAGCAATCCGAGGAAAGTATCATCCTCGGCTAACCCCAATACGCGGTATCCGTCCTCGGCCAGTTGACCCACATGCTGTAGTATATCCGTGCACACGGCATTGGTTAAGATCTCTTCGATTTCGCTGCCGTTGCGAATATGTAAGGCATGTTTGCAAGAATTTAAGATGATTTCAGGTATGCCTTTCATAATGCGATGATTTTGGCCCCAGGTGATGCCGGACCAACCTCTTTCGGAGGAAAAAGGTATCGGCGTTTTTGCCTCTTTCGGCGTAGGATCTTCGAAATCAAATAAAGGCAGGCTTTCGGCCAGAGCCGTTTCGAGCGGATCACCCCATGCCGGAGATTCGCCATCGCCTGAATACAAAAGGCTTAAACGCGCTACGCGGCTTAAACGTCGTCCGGCCGGCGTTTTCATTAAATCGGATGGTTTTATCAACGGTTCCCAGCCCGGTATCGTCGCTCCAATGAATTGCTGATGATTTTGCGTAAGCGTACCGGTTTTATCTGTGATAACGGCGGTAATATGGCCCAGCGTTTCAGCGCTGTTCAGCTTTCTTACCAAGGCGTTGGAACGCGCTAAACGCAGTGAACCCAACCCCAGCACCATGACCACAAGTATAGGCAGTTCCTCGGGTATGGTGGCGAAAGCAAGGCTTAAGCCTGTTAACACGGCATCAGACCATTTTTGGCCGCCTATGAAGATCAGAAGTATGGGTATCAGTGTCGCGGACAAGAGGGCTGCTATGGCCAATACCTTACTCAACTGTTTCATCATCTGCTGCAAAGGGGTACGCGGCGGCTTGGCGGTACGGGTTATACCGGCTATGCGCCCGATCTCGGTCGATAGACCTGTGGCGGCGGCTATGGCCAGGCCCTCGCCTTTTATCACAAGCGTGCCGCGAAAGACCTGATGCTCGCGATTGGTCTGCGTCGATTCATCCTCATGCACGGCCTTTTTTTCTGAGGGGAAAGATTCGCCGGTCAGAGCCGATTCGTCTATGGCCATATCATAAGCCTGTATCAGATATCCATCGGCCGGTATACGGCTTCCGGCGCGTAGTACCATACAATCGCCCGGTACCACATCTTCCACCGGCACAGCCTTTACTTCACCGTCGCGCAGCACCAGGGTCGATGATTCGGTTAAGGTCTGCAGAGCGGCCACCGATGCCTTGGCGCGATATTCAGTCCAGACCTCGACGAAAAGGATGGCTGTAACGATGAGCAATACAGCCACGGCCTCAAGCGGTTCTCTAAGTATGAAGTAGCCCAATGTTACCGCCAGTAAAAGCAGTATCATCGGTTCTCTTACCTCTTCCCAGAATATCTCGGCGAAACGAACCTCTCTCCTTAATTCTATACGGTTAGGCCCATACTGCTGCAAGCGTTGACGAGCCTGCTCTTCGCTTAAACCGTTTGTCTGATGTTTTATATCATCCATCTTCGATATGCCCCTTTCTTTTACATGTAACGACTGTTACATGTAAATTTTAGCATGGAGTTGTTGAACTGTCAAAACAGTTTTCGATGTTACCAGATAGGGGGAAGATTGTAATATTAGATGCCATCCTAAATAATGGCAACCCCATATAATGTATCATACAATGTCCGTGGTTGGTGGACGTCAAGGGTGAGCAAAGCGAGTTCATCTTGACCCTTGACGTCTATACACTATATATCCTGTTGTCTTCAGGCCTGTTATGCCAAGCCGGTTGCCTTCCGGCGAGGACGGGGTTATCGTCGCACTGATGCAAGCTTCAGTAGATAGATATTCATGTTAAAATATGCTATAATGCTATTAGCGTTGAGCTAGATGGAAGAAGAAATGCGTATGGAAGAAGAAAGGCGGCAGAGCGATATCCATAACCCTCATGATACGGGCTATAAATACCTATTATCGTTCAAGAAGGTATTCATACAACTGCTGAAGAATTTCATCAAAGAGGGTTGGGTAGACATGATAGATGAGTATGCCGTTATGAAGATAGATGAATCATAATACTACAGGTTTTCAACCAAAAAGAAGCCGACATAGGGGAGGTGAGCACAGTGATATACAATCTTGAGCGGACACTGGAAGAGGAATTTCAGAAAAGAGAGGCTAGAGGTGAGGTCAAAGGCGAGGCTAGGATGCTTATCAAGCTACTAAAAAAGAAGTTTGCAGCTGTGCCGGAAGAATATATAGAAAAGATAAAAAAACAGGATAGTGAAGTACTGGAAACTATAGGCAAAAACATATTGAATATGCGAGATATAAAGGAACTGGATAAATATTTGAAAGAGTAACGCTGGGATGGCGTTATCTACAATAAAGAGGAGAATAGGCTCGGCTGATCCAAGCTGTAACGTTATGAGAGAAAGCATAATAGATATTTCAAAATATGATATAGTAGACGATAATATTCCCTACGGCTTTGAGGGTTATACAATTCTGCAGATTTCGGATCTGCATAATGAGCTGTTCGGTGAAAATCAATGCGAGCTGGTCAATAGGATTAAGAGTGCAAAGCCAGATGTTATTTTTATAACGGGTGATATTATTTATAAGAAGACGGGAGAGGGGGGTAATGCTCTTTTGCTAATAAGGCAGGTAACAGACTTTGTACCTGTCTATTTTGTATCGGGTAACCACGATTGGGAATCAGGGTGCTATGATGAATTAAGCGCTCATATGCGCGAATGCGGCGTAAAGATATTGGATAATCGTTTTGAGAAGGTTAGCCGAGGCGATGAACATATATACATATTAGGGGTGGATGACAGGCAAAGGTACGCAAAAGGGAGCAGAGATAAAGGTTATGAGGATTTTAAGAAGAGCGTTGCTGAACTCATGGCTGAGATGCCGAAAGAGGGTTATAAGATAATGCTGTGCCATAGACCGGAGATGTTTCCGCTGCTTAGCTCGTACGACATCGATCTTGTATTTGCGGGTCATGCACACGGTGGACAAGTTAGATTGCCGCATATACCCGGCCTATTTGCTCCAGGGCAAGGCCTATTGCCTAAGTATACAGCCGGCATATATGAGGAAAGCGGTAGCCGGATGGTGGTAAGCAGGGGCCTTGGCAACAACACCATTATGCCGAGGATAAACAACGATCCCGAGATAGTAACTGTGAAACTTATGTGACAAGGGGACGGGATTGTTGTCACATTGATCCTGATCTGCTGTTAATGCGAAAATATATTTGCGCACTTATCTGAATCGCGATATCTGCGATAGCTATTAATGTTAAAATATGCTATACTATTATTAACGCTGGACTATATGAAAGAGATAGCCTCAATGTAGAAAGCGGTAGAGGGATATTATTATTTTGGCATGGATATGGAAGCTATTGCGCCGATTATAGATGCTATCGGAGGGGTTGAATACGACGCGGGAAAAAATGTTTCCGAAAGATTAGATAAAGGAGTAAAATTCGATGGTTTTACAGGTACAAGTGATCAAGAAGCATTTCGGCAAGACCAAAGCAGTCAACTACCCCCGTCTAAAGACGGAGGCATGAAGCCTCGAAGTTGACCAGCCTCAGCCCTAGCGGGCTACGTTATTCCGGTCAAGATACCCCGGGATG
>JASGMM010000065.1 GCA_030156435.1 Clostridiales bacterium
AACTGAAATATTGCCTGACAGCCTCGCGCATATTCGGCGGTATAACGCTGCGCTCCATATTCTCCATCGCCTGGCTCTGATAATCACCGAACACCTCATTATACGGTATAAAGCCATCAAAGCTGCCTAAGCCGCTGCCTGCATCGGTTTGCCGGCTGTCGCCGCTATCCGACGGCTTATCGGTTACATGACTTGCCTCTCCGCCGTTGCCCAGCCGCGTCGGGTCATATATGCGCTCATACTCGGCATAGGAATCGGGATCGCCTTCCGGCTTATTCGTGCTGCGACCCGAGCTACTGCTATCGCTGTAACCCGCATCTTGATTTGTATGTCCGCCACCGATACCGCTGCCGCCACCCAAACCGTCGCTGTTACCCGAACCGTTGCCGCTGCCCAAACCGTTGCCGCTGCCCGAACCGTTGCCGCTGCCCGAACCGTTGCCGCTGCCCGAACCGCTGCCGCTGCCTGAGTTCCCGTCGGACCCATCCTGCCCTTCCGAGCCGTCGTTTTGAAAACCCGCGCTGTCGGACGAAGCCATCTGCATATCTCCCTGGCCCGCTGCCTGAGCTATCTGCCCCTTCATCTGTTGGAGCGCATACTGTATATCGGCAGGGTCGCCCGATACGCCTTGCGCCATCTGCATGAGCTGCCCCTGCAATCCATCCAGAGCGGCCGAAGACAGGCTCGTACCAGCGACCATATCCGACGCCATAGCATCGGCGGCAGCCTGCAGCCCTCTTTTCAACTGCGGATCGCTCGCAGCAGCGGAGGCATCGGCCAGCGCCTTTTGCAAATCAGCTGCGGTTTCTTTGTCCAATCCCTGCCGCAACACGTCCTTAAGCCCCTCCATTTCGGATTCGATAGCTTCGGCGTCCTGACGTTTCACAGCATCGGCCAGCGCTTTGGTGACATCGCTCTTGTCCAGGCCCTGGGCAACGGATGCCATTTGAGCGGATCTCGCCTGCTCTAACATTTTCTTCAGCGCCTCTTCGGTTTTGGATATGTCCTTCATAGCCTCTTTATAATCGGATTCATCCTTGAGATTTCGCTTTAATTCCTCCAACAGCCTGGCTATATCCTGTTTCTGCTCATCGCTTATCTGTGCCTCACGCACCAATTCATCCTCCGCTTTGTCTATATCGGCCAAGCCTTTACCGATAGCCTCCTGCACCCTCAATCTCTCGCGTATGACATCGTCCTGCGGATTGGGTATAAGCGAAAGGATGATTAAAATTGCCGCTATGGCAGCGCCTGCATATAACCGGCGTTTCGGTACAATCCATACAGGTATCGTTCCGGAGTCGAACGACTTCAAGCGCTTGAGCGTGTCCTGCCGCTGAAGCACGGCAAAAGCATCATTCCTGCCGCTCATCTCGTAAGATGTTATAACGCGCTGCTGTAAGCCGCAGTCGTCGATCTCATAAGCCACCTTGGTCAAAGACGGCTTGAATACCATGCCCAGTACCATAAACACAGCCAAGATAGCTGCAGCGCCAAGCAATATATACGAGTTCAATCCCATTATAGGGTAAAAAAACGACGCGATAACCCATATCACGGCCTGAGCGAGCGCTGCTACCGAGCCCAGAAAAACATAATTTACGAAATTCCTGAGCGATATCCTTCTGCGCAGCGGCAATATAGCTCTGTAAATATCGCCGTCAATAGCTGCTCTCATACCAGCCACCTCAATTCACGCTCGCATCGGCGCTATGGCGTTTTGACGAATGCGTCTTCAATACCCGCACCGGCTTTACAACCCATGCGCTTATTAGCAGCAGAATAATCGCTATGACCGATATAACAACAGAATTGGTACCCCATACCCCTAGCTTTTGCGCCATCCACGACAGGCCGCCTGTCATCGCAACATTGGCATTATACATAGCAGATGATACTCCTAATATGGTAAGGCCTACACCACCAGTACCACCCGACTGTTGACCCAGCAGGTCGAATAAACCGATAGCCGGGTTTAAGTAAAATGGAAATGCTATGTACACACCGCTAAAATGTGGATTTTTGCCTGCAAACTCCGACGTCATATATGCGCCGAGCAATAAGGTGATTATACCGAGGGCAAATATAACGATATATGCTGCCACTGTAGCCGTTACAGTCTTTTTAAATAGCACCGAACAAAATATGCCTATACTGCCCACTGCGAAAGCCGTAATAAGGTAGAATACAAAGAGCGTGATGATATCCATCGGTGCTATGCCCCCGAATAAGAATACCAGGCTGAAAAGCGGTATCGACGCTATGGTCAGAAGCAGCACAAAGCTCATGGACGACAGCATCTTGCCCAAAACTATGGCAAGTGACGACAGCGGTGTGCACAGCAGCAGATCCAGTGTCTGTTTCTCGCGCTCGCCGCTTATAGAGCCGGCCGTCTGCGCAGGTATAAGTATGATTATGAGCATAAATTGTATAACCGCCAAAATCGTATACAACTGTAATCCGAGATCGCGGCTGATATTCACACTTCCATAACGCGATAGTGTCTGCATGCTGGTTTCTAAAAACAGATAGGCTATCGCCAACATAATGGCCAGGTAACCCATAATCATAAGCACTGTGCGCCAGCTCCTCATGCGTATCTTCAATTCGCCGGCCAGCACCGGGTTATTAAACCATCTCTTCATCCTGCGTCACCTCCATAAATACCTTCTCTAAATTGCCATCGGTTTTACTAAACGATATTATAGGCACATCACTGGCCACAAGGGTTTTTAAAAGCGGCCAGAGGTCCTCGTCCTTACCTTTATACCCGATCTCCAGCATATCGTCCTCCTGAAATATATCGCTGACCAACGGCTGTTCTTTAAGTATATTTATAGCCCTATCCATATCGTCCAGTAATTTTATTCTAACCGTTAACCTGCCGGATACGGTTTCCATTATATTCTTTACATCGCCGCTCACCACCAACCTGCCATGCTCTATAATGCCTATGCTGTCGCACATCTCGGATAATTCAGACAGTATATGAGAGCTTATCAATATGGTCTTGCCCATATTTTTAAGCTCCTTGAGAATATTCTTCAATTCCACCCGCGCTCGCGGATCCATGCCCGATGCCGGCTCATCGAGTATCAGCAATTCAGGGTCGTGCATGAGGCTACGCGCAAGACAAAGGCGCTGTTTCATGCCGCGCGACAATGAATCCACATAATTGTCGCGCTTATTGGCCAAACCCACAAGGTTGAGCAAACCCTCCGCGGTCTTTTGCCTTTCTTTATAAGGGATGCCATATGAAGCGCCATAAAAATCTAAATACTCCATGGCTTTCAGGTTATCGTATACTCCGAAGAAATCCGGCATATAGCCTATCTTGCGGCGTACTTTTATAGGTTCCTCCATCACATCGAACCCCGCCACCCTAACGCTGCCCGACGTAGGCGCCAGCAATGTGGCCGCTATCCTCATGGTGGTGGTTTTACCCGCCCCATTCGGGCCCACAAATCCAAATACATGCCCGCGCTCCACGGTCATACTAAGATGATCGACGGCTACAAATCTATCGTAACGTTTGACAAGATCCTCGACGACAAGCATCAGCGCTTCCTCCCTTCTATGGCTATGGCAGGTACCTGTATTTCCACGCTATACGCAGAATCGACGGATATCTCTATAACCCCGTTATCGTTTATAAAGCGGTCAACCACATCGCCTTCTATATCTATAGAGCCCGATGATGTTGAGCTGACGGATAAACCTTCGCCCGACTCCATGTAATCCTTTTCATCGTTATCGTATACAAACAGTTTAATAGCCGAGCCCTGTCCATTGTTCATTACCGGCACGCTTATATGGACTTTATCTATGTCGACATCCTCAAATCCACTTATATCAAACCCAAATATCGCCCTTCCCTGCTCTATGAATACAGTCGTATTTATGCCGTTGTCGCTCATCGCAACACTACCGGATTTATCATAATCAATATACGCATTTATAACGCCGGGCGGTACGCTTACTATCCCACCCCTTTCAAAATCCATATTTA
Organism: Clostridiales bacterium; assembly: GCA_030156435.1. Classification (GTDB taxonomy): domain Bacteria; phylum Bacillota; class Clostridia; order Mahellales; family Mahellaceae; genus Mahella. The sequence continues at coordinate 4,010 of JASGMM010000065.1, forward strand.
AACCACCCGTTATTACACCCGTATGATAAGCAGTATTCGGTATCTGACCGTTAACCTTTATATCATCGGTTATTTTTTGCTCTATAAATGCAAATACTTTAAGAAAATCCCCGTCGGCCGAAATATTCAATCCCATAGGAGTTGGATATGATGCTGCAACGGTTGGCCCTTTCGTCATTGCATACGGGCCATTAAATCCTGGTATAGCGATATTCTCCACGATACTCCTTCTGGCCATCGCTTCCCTTTGTTCATCCGTAAGGTCTCCGGGGTTTCCATTGCGATATGGATCCGGATATAGTTTATCCAGCATGTTATAAAGTGCATTTTGGTTGGATGAAATATAAAGCGGCATCTGTATAGATACATCCTTGGTTTCGCCCGATGCCACATTACCTATTATTTGATAGGCATAGGGCGTAAAGATGACCATATCCTCTACCGGATAAGACAGGCCATTTGATATAGTCCCTGATATCTTGCCGTCTCGGTAATAAAGATCGGTCTTAAAGCCGCCAAATTGAGGCATTACCTCTTTTATGGAAAATGTCTTCATAGTCCATACGCTGGCGTTATACAGCTCAATATACGCCGGATCCCCCTGCACGGCTTTAGCCTGCACTATGCGAGATGTACTCCTGCTTTGCGCATTGGAAGGTTGTGCATATGGGTCAAACGCGTTGTTACCGTTTATTGCTAATAACACATCCTTCTCGGCGCTGATGGCGTAATCGCCCTTGCGCGGCATGAATACGCCGACGTAGTTATCGACATCGGCTGCATTTCCATCACCTTTTATATTTATAACCGATATAGTGTTGGATATGACATCATCGCCTTTAACCGTATACCCGGCAGCATATATACCGCCGGAGAAAACCAGCACCAACAAAGGTATGGTAAACCACATCCATTCCCGTTTATCGAAACGCTTCAATATAAAGTAATTTATAGGGCCTATGACGGCAAGATATATTAAAAGCAATACCATCAAACCGTTTATAGACGGAATATCCATAGCCTTTATATTCTGAAGTGCTTGAAGAATACCCTGGTACTTATTTTGCTTAACCGGTATCTGCAAATCCGGGCTGCGCATGCATGTCGCCTTTTGCGCATCAAGCTGCTCTGTGAGAAGATTATCCCACAGCGCTTGGCTGCCTGCCCAACCGGTTATGGGCTCAATACCCAAATCGAAAGCTGATATGAAAATATAACCCGCACCCTTTCGCTGTTTTGCGATAATGCAATTATCTCCCTCCTTAACCACTTCGTCGGCTCCGTCCACCTCAATATCCATCAATTGAAACGGCACGTCGCTGTGGTTTTTCACACCCGAAACAGCGTCCAAAACCGGTATTTCAGCTACGCTCACTATTTCACCTGTCCTTAACGGGATTACTTTATCAGTCAATCCGCTCAGCACCTTTTGACCATTTGGGCCGGTGCCTACTATCAACAGCCCTCCACCATCTATCCACGCATTCAATGCATCGATCTGCCTTTGCGACAAACTACCGGTATCAAAATCATTTATAATCAATACAGTGAAATTGTCGAGTACTTCTTTGCGATCAGAAAAGCTTTCGACATTTAAGTGAATGGTTTCATGATATGTAAACAGGCCATCGTTGCCCGGTTTCTGCCACCAGTAATTTAAGGCGTCTTTATCATCGGTTAATACACCCATAAGATACTGATTATCGGTCATGGGATACAGGTTCTTTACTTCTATCTGCTTTATCGCTTTATCTTGCTGCATAAGGCGAACCTGCATACCGCGTTGAACAGTGGAAAATTGAACATAGAGCGTGATACGCTTTTTTGAGCCTTGTGGTATTACGGCTTTGGTGGAAAACACTACAGCCGTACCGTCCTGTTGAATGGTATCGGCCTCCAGCCACCCGTCGATATCCGACCCTTTATTCTCTATATCCACCACCACCGGCGTCCATTGTTGCATATTGAAATGGCCGTCGAAGCCAACTTCAACTTCCATGATCACATCATCGCCATCGGCATATGCCACGAGCGGTAATGTTAAGAACGCTGAGATCATTACAATAACTATCAGGAAACTAAAACGGCTCTTTTTGCTCACAAAACATCCTCCCAACAATTTGTATTCTATTATTAAGACTCATCATAGTTGAAAAAGGTTTTTCTTTGGGCATAAAAATTTTCCACTCCCATGCTGTTAACCATTATACCATGCTATATATCGGAATTGGTTACAAAAGTTTTACATTTGTATTAAGCAATTTAAAGCGCAAAAGGGCAAGCATACGCTTTTAAGCATATACCTTGCCCTTTTAAGTCCGCTTATATCAAGCAGCATTACATGGCTTTTGTATAACGATCAGCCACGCTGCTGGCTCCTACCGAATCGGGTTTTATTTGAGCACATATACCGCACCCGGTTATCATGCTGACCACTTCTTTTATGATTTCGCGCGTCTTACCGTTTTTGCCCACATCCAAATGTATCTCCACATTCAGGCTGCCTAACCCGCGCGCATCGAGCATCTCCATTATAAGATTGGCCACCTCGAGGCTGTAATTGGCCTCCATAAATATGCGCTGTTTGAACGAAGGTATGCGAGCTTGATAAAATCTTCTATAAAAGTAGCGCCCACCCTTACCTTCGCGGTATATTATTATAGCGGTAACAAAGCACACATCTGCATGGACCTGTGAATCGGTTCCTATCATCAGCCTATAGTCGCTTTCCTCATCGGATATCACATACTCCATGATATCATCGCACAAAGCATCTAAATCCATCCGGCCCTTTGTCGGGCTTACGAAATTCACCTGTCGCATCATCTTCTTCTATTTTAGAATTTCGCTATTATTTTATCACTTATTCTCATAAAAATCATTAAGAAAATGTTAAATATACATTATCTCTGTATAGTAAACTCATATGGATTTTTACTATCTACGTGCGGAAGCGCTTGATCTTCGACTTTTACGTCGACACCTGGTGGAAATCCCAATCTTACGGTCAGCTTATTGGCTGCATCTGCCGTATGTGTTCCTCCGGCTTCCAATGTACCCTCCCATACTCTTTTACCATCGGCCGTTATCCTGACCCAGCATCGACCAGTAGCCGAGACAGTAACGCTGAACCGCTCTTTATCGGTCACTATGGTATAGACGGCACTGTTGGCCTTTTGCTCCAACAATGTCAACTGTGCTTGTGGAGGCTGTTCGGGTTCAGGTTCAGGCTGTGGCTCCGACTGAGGCGCAGGCTCAGATTCGGATTGAGGTTCAGGCGTTTGATCTACCACCGGCGGCTGCGATGTATCAGGGCTTTGACCGGTATCCGGCTGCCACACAAATACAAAATAAAAAATTATAGTAATGGCAACTATTCCAATTAAAGCAACCAGCCACCAACCAGTACCACCAGAATCCGATGTATCCTCCAGCAGTGTGGTATCAGTCTTGCTGTCCAAAGGCTGCTCTTCGTAGCCAGTACTATTATCGGCACGTTCCCTCAATAGCCGGTCGAATTGCCTTATAAGATAATCTCCATCCACCCCTACCGCTTCGGCATAACTCCTTATATACCCCCTGGTATACACTGTACCGGGCAGAAGATCCCACTGCCCTTCTTCTATCGCCCTTAAGTATCTCGGCATTATTTTGGTGATCTCGTGTACATCCTGTATGGTCATATTTTTATTTATTCGAGCCTGTTTTAAGATTTCTCCGATTTCATCCATTATTTATTCCAGGTCGAAACTCAATCGCATGCGATCGAAAACGCCTTCCCTCCTTCCAAGCTTATATTTAGATTTTAATACATTTCTACAATATTTTCAAATATATTTGGATAACAATTTTATTTGCATAATTATTCATTATGATGTATAATTATACGAAAATAGATGTGGGGTGAAATGACTGTGGATTTAAGCGAGATAATTGCTGCGGATAAACGCTATTATATGAATACATTTGGCGAGAGGATGCCGGTAGCTTTTGAACATGGAAAAGGTTGTGTACTATATGATAAAAACGGCAAAGCATACATCGATTTTGTAGCCGGTATAGCCGTTAATGCCTTGGGATATGCGCATCCTGCCCTGATCGACGCTATAACCGAACAAGCCAAGAAGCTTATACATTGTTCCAGCCTTTATTATATAGAAAACCAAGCAAAGCTGGCTCAAATGCTTGCCGAAAATACATGTGGCGATAGGGTGTTTTTTGGCAATAGCGGTGCCGAAGCCAACGAAGGAGCTATAAAGTTGGCTCGAAAGTATTTCTACAATAAAGGGCAAGAGCGCTATGAGATAATAACGGCCAAAGCGTCGTTCCATGGCCGCACACTGGCTACATTGGCAGCTACTGGACAGGATAAATATCATAAACCGTTTGAACCGATGCCTGCCGGATTTATAAATATACCGTTTAATGATTTGGAAGCCGTTGAATCGGCTATATCGTCTACAACAGCCGCTATCATGGTAGAGCCGATTCAAGGCGAGGGTGGGGTATTTGTGGCCGATAACAGTTATATGAAAGGCCTGCGCAAGCTATGTGACGAGAATGATTTATTGCTTATATTCGATGAGATTCAGACTGGTCTCGGCCGTACCGGCAAATTCTTCGCTTATGAACATTACGGCATAGAACCGGATATATTTACATCGGCTAAAGCGCTGGGCGGCGGCATACCACTGGGTGCCGTAATAGCTAAGGAGCAAGTGGCAGCAGCTTTTGAACCTGGCGATCACGGTTCTACTTTTGGCGGAGGACCTTTAGCATGTGCGGCTGGCATGGCAGTAGTGCAAACTATACTGGATGAACAGCTAAGCGACTATGCTGCCCAAACAGGTCAATACTTCTTCGATTGCTTGAAACAATTACATGCCGAATATGGTTTCATAACCGATGTACGTGGCAAGGGCCTTATGCTGGGCATGGAGCTCGATCAGAGCATAAACGGTAAGGATATCGTTAAAGCTGCCTTTTGTAACGGTTTCCTTATAAATTGTGCCGCCCATAATACGCTGCGTTTTATACCACCGCTCATAATTACAAAAAATGAAATTGACATGTTGATAGAAATGTTAGATAATATTTTGAAGGCATATTTATAAGGGCTATAATAGCCCTTTATTTTTGAGTACGGAAAGGAGCGATATCGCATTGGAGAATAAAAAGGCCATATTGGTTTTAGAAGACGGCAGTTATTTTGAAGGCGAGGCCTTCGGTAGGACCGGTCAAGCCCATGGCGAAGTGGTATTTAATACATGCATGACTGGTTACGAGGAGGTTTTGACCGATCCTTCGTATAAAGGGCAAATGGTGGTCATGACCTATCCACTTATAGGCAACTACGGTATGAATGAAGAAGATGTTGAATCCTATAAACCCCATGTAGAGGGTTTTATAATAAAAGAACTGTGCGATTACCCCAGCAACTGGCGCTGCACAATACATCCGGTCCAGTACTTCGAATGTTGGGGCATAATGGGGATCCATCGCGTCGATACCCGACAGATAACGCAGCACATACGGGATTTTGGCAGCATGTACGGTGTTATATCAACCGAAAGTTTCGATGTCCAAGCATTAGCCGAAACAGCCAGAAATCTCGGCACTGTGAAACGCGATCTGGTGGATATGGTATCCGTAAAGGAAACCAGGCATATAGAAGGCCCGGGACATCGTGTAGTTGTAATGGATATGGGGATGAAAGAGAATATAGCGCGTTCGCTCGTCAAACGTGGATGCGATGTATATGTGGTGCCATGCCATACTTCAGCCAAAGAGATACTGGATCTAGACCCCGAAGGCATATTAATATCCAATGGCCCTGGTGACCCTCAAGATGTACCCTATGCTATAGAGGCCATACGGAACCTTATCGGTAAAAAGCCTATAATGGGCATATGCCTTGGACATCAGTTGCTAGGACTGGCGTTGGGTGGCCAGACCTATAAGTTGAAATTCGGCCATCATGGCGGCAATCATCCAGTCAAGGATTTCAACAAAGGCCGCGTATACATCACATCGCAAAATCACAATTATGCCTTGCGCGACAATTTCTGCAAGCAAGCCACCATAACCCATATAAACCTAAACGATAATACCGTTGAGGGTTTTGTGCACAATGAATACCCGATAATAAGCGTACAGTACCATCCCGAGGTCAGTCCCGGTCCACACGATTCAGCTTATATGTTCGATGAGTTCATGGATATGATGGCCAGCGCATAACAGCTTAACGAATTAAAAAGGGTACGAGCCTGTACCCTTTTTATTGCTATATTTACCATGTGAATTAGTGGGTGCATATAGTAAGGATTAACACTTGGATATAGGATAGCTCATCTATCGTTCGGGTTTAGAAGCCAATTTCACTTCTAGCTTTCGTTCGTTTCCATTGCTTACCGTTTCTATCTCTACAGTATCGCCTATGTTCCTGCTATATATAGCCCTGCGCAAGGCCAACATGGTATTGACCTGCTTGCCATCTATCGAAAGTATTATGTCGCCTTGCTTTATACCAGCTTTATCTGCCGGGCTGCCTCTGTCAACATCTATGACATACACGCCCTGCTCCAGCTTTGGGCCATTCTGTATAAAGTTGGCTATTTCCCTGTCATATGCAAATATACCTATATACGGAGCTGTAAATGTACCGCTGGAGATAACCCTTTCCACTATAGGTTTGGCTATATTTATCGGTATGGCAAAGCCCATACCCTCTGCGGTGGCCACTTTAACCGTGTTTATACCCACTACCTGAGCTTCGGCGTTGATTAAAGGCCCCCCGCTGTTACCGGGATTTATAGACGCATCGGTTTGTATAAGGTCTTCCATAAAATTTGTGGCTCCATCGGCCTCCACCTGCAGCGTACGGTTCAAGGCACTTATTATGCCTGATGTAACGGTATGTTGAAACTGCAGGCCCAAAGGCGTGCCTATGGCTATAGCCGGCTCTCCTACTTTTAGCTTATCCGAATCGCCAAACGCCGCCTTTGTATATCCGCTGCCTTCTATCTTCACTATCGCGAGATCCAATACTGGATCAGTCCACAGTGTTCTGCCTTCCATTGTACGCCCATCCCTTAACACAACGTTTATGCTTTCGGCCTCGCCGCCTACCACGTGATCATTAGTCAATATATAACCATCACTGTCGACGATAACGCCTGAGCCGACACCTTGTACCATCTGTTGCGCTCTGCCGAACATGTCGGTCTCTGTCACCCTTGTTGTGGATATACCCACCACTGCCGGCGCTGCCTTTCGCACTATAGGGGTTACCCCATCCAAAGCATTATCGTCATCTGCCGATGCTTCTTCCTGGGCTGTGGACTGCGGGCGCTGAGCCGGAGGCCTATTATACTCCACCCATAGGGTAAATACTATGAAACTGAGCGCTATTGATACCAGCGCTGTAATAAATATAGTCATCTTTTTGCTTTTTAACATGACAAAGCCCTGCCTTTTATCGTATTTTATCATATATAGTTTGCTCTATAATATAACTTCAATTCTCAGCACGGCAAAAAAATCTTTAGCCGCTTCTGTAATTCGTAATATAACAAATTCAGCGCGTACAATGATATAAACCCTACGCCCACTACAGGCTTGACATATATACCTCGCTACGGCTGATCGGGTAGGAGGTAGATAATTATTTTATCTACCGACCTCCCATACCACCGTACGTACCATTCGGTATACGGCGGTTCAATCGCTTAAGTGCCTATGAAGAAGTTCGTATTGGGCTGGGAAGTCATAGTATCCTGCCCGCACGAGCTTTTCGTTCGTTATGGAACATCCTAATACTTGGCTACCGGCTATCCGCCAATAGCCCAACCGGGAATTCCCCCATTGATAGGCTTGCCTTTCGGATATGCCCAGCTTTTGCAGGTTCTTCACCCTTGTCTTTGGCTGCTTCCATTGCTTCCAAATATACATGCGTATCCTGCGTCGTAACCATTGGTTCCAGCTTCGTAAGATTCGTCGCATATCGGCTATGTAGTAGTAGCCAATCCACCCGCGTATATAGACCTTTACCTCCTGCATCACCGCTCGCGCGCTCCTTCCTTGATTGCGTCTAGTCAGTTCTTTTAGTTTCTGTTTTGCTTTCTTTATTGTCTTCTTATGTGCACGAATATAGATTCCGCTCCCATTCTTCCCTAAGCAGAACCCCAGAAACTTGAACTTCTGAGAATATACGCTGACTGCTTTGCTCTTTTCGATATTTATCTTGAGCTTTAGTCTTCCCTCAAGGTATTTTCGGCTGGATTCCAGATCGGAAGAGCACACGTCTGAACTCCAGTCACAT
>JASGMM010000066.1 GCA_030156435.1 Clostridiales bacterium
GCCTCCATACCGGCTTGTATGGTCCTCGGATGCCTGGTAAGATTAAGATAATCATTTGAGGCCATGTATATCATTTCGCGCAATTCGCCGGTATAAGGATCTATGACCATCATAGTAGGGCCTGAGCCACTGGCCGAAACGCGCCTGTATTGCATATGGTGTTTTGTTCGAGCATCGCTTAAATATTCGCTTATGGTATGAGCGCGCTGCATCAAATCCTGATCAGGTATGTAAGCAAAATCTGCTAAGCTGTACTTTGTTGAATCCATATTAAACTCCTCTATTCATTGATTTATTGTGCACAAAATTGTGCTCATCGATTATAATGTAATTTTAGTACAAGTGTCTGGAAAGTGCAAGTTTTATTTTTACTTGGTACTTGACAAACGCGTAGACTATGAGTAAAATTCATATCAAGAAGCAAAATATATTACCCGGTTTATGCTACAATGACCGGGTAACAAGGTGGGAGAAGAGATATATGATAAAGCTTGAAAGGCTTACTGATCAGCCCATACTTAGGCCGAGACAAGAATATGAATGGGAAAGGTCCGCGGTATTTAACGCTGCTGCTATATACCATGACGGTCTGTTCCATTTGCTTTACCGCACTACCGATAATCCGCCGCATGCCAAATATGGCACATATATCTCGCGTATAGGTTATGCGGTGTCCTCTGACGGCATAAACTTTTACAGAGGGGAGAGGCCTATATTTGAGGGAGAACATGTGCAGGAACAAAGAGGTGTAGAAGATCCTCGTGTGGTGAAGATAGACGATATGTTTTATATGACATATACCGGCTTTGGCGGCAGATTTGAAGACGATTACAGGATAATGATGGCTTATTCCAAAAACCTGGTACAGTGGGAGCGTATGGGTGTCGTTATGGACGAGCCTAACAAAGATGCCGCGCTATTTCCCGAGAAGATCGGTGGCCGTTATGCGATGTTCCATAGAAGGTATCCGAATATATGGGTGGCTTTCTCCGATGACCTTATACACTGGACAGACCATCATGAGATCATAAAGGCATGTCCTGATACATGGGAAAGTGCCAGAGTAGGCATAGCGGGTCCGCCGATAAAGACGGATGAGGGGTGGCTGGTCATATATCATGCTGCAGATGATAATAACGTATATAGGCTTGGAGCAGCGTTGCTGGATTTAGAGGATCCTACTAAGGTGCTTTATAGGCAACCGGAACCTATATTGGAACCGGAGTTGCCGTGGGAGATTGAAGGCTATATACCAAATGTCGTTTTTAGCTGTGGGCAGGCCGAAGTAGGCGATGATATATGGTTGTATTATGGAGGCGCCGATACTGTAATAGGCGTTGCCAAAACAAATAAACAAAAGCTTAAATTCGCTTGATGTCTATTACGGAAGCGATCTTAGGGCATAAGGCATCTAAGGTCGCTTATTTTATGAATGGAGGTATTACTGTTGAAATTGGGTATAGTGGGCTTACCGAACGTGGGTAAGAGCACACTTTTTAACGCCATAACTAAGGCGGGAGCCGAAGTTGCAAACTATCCTTTTTGTACCATTGAGCCGAATATGGGTGTGGTGCCGGTACCGGATGAGCGCTTGGATAAACTGGCCGAAATATTTCATCCGGAAAAAGTTACGCCGGCGGTAGTGGAGTTTTTCGATATAGCAGGCTTGGTAAAAGGGGCCAGTAAAGGCGAAGGATTGGGCAACAAATTTCTATCCCATATACGGGAGGTAGATGCCATAGTACATGTGGTGCGCTGTTTTGAGGACCCTGACGTTGTACATGTTGAAGGCACGGTAGACCCCATACGCGATATAGAAACTATAAATATAGAGCTGATACTGGCCGATATAGAAGTGCTGGAAAGGCGTATGGAACGGACCCATAAGGCGGCACGCGGCGGCGATAAACAAGCACAGTGGGAACTAGATATTCTGGACAGGATAAAGCACGTGCTGGATGAGGGTCAGCCGGCTAAGATGTGCCAATTGGACAGTGCCGAACAGGAATTTGTGCGCCAATTTCAATTATTGACATATAAACCGGTCTTATATGTGGCTAATATAGACGAGGATAGTATAACCCAGCCGGAATCTAATCCTTACGTGAAAAAAGTTATGGATTATGCTAAAAATGAGGGTTCGGAGGTTATACCGTTATGCGCCAAGCTTGAGGAGGAAATCGTACAGTTAGATAATGAAGAAAAGAAACTTTTCATGAGAGAGATGGGGTTGGAGCAATCCGGATTAGAGCGACTGATAAAGGCCAGTTATGAATTACTTGGGCTCATGAGCTTTCTTACGGCAGGACCTAAAGAAGTACGCGCATGGACTATAAAGCGTGGTACCAAGGCTCCCCAGGCAGCGGGCGTTATACATTCGGATTTTGAAAGAGGATTTATAAGGGCCGAGATAGTTTCGTACGAGGATATGCTAGCATGCGGTTCGCTGGCAGCAGCCAGAGAAAAGGGGCTTATGCGCTCTGAAGGCAAGGATTACGTAATGCAGGATGGAGATGTGGTGTTGTTCAGGTTCAACGTCTAGGCAAATACCTCGCGTATATCATCCCAGGTCAGCTTTTTGATAAGGTCGTTATTTTCATCGACGACATTATCGAAAAGCGCTTTTTTCTTTTCCTGTAATTTAAGTATTTTTTCTTCTATGGTACCCCGCGTTATCAAACGGTACACATTGACCGGATGAGTCTGTCCTATACGGTAAGCCCTATCCGTGGCTTGCATTTCTACCATTGGATTCCACCATGGGTCGAATATTATGACTGTATCGGCAGCCGTAAGGTTTAAACCAAAGCCGCCGGCCTTTATGCTTATAAGGAACACCTTTATATGCTCGTCGTTGTTAAATCGATCTATCACGGCCTGTCTATTGCGCGTCTGGCCGTCCAGATAACAATATGGTATGCCCTTTTTGTCCAGGTGATTGGACAATATACCCAGCATTTGTACGAATTGGCTGAATACCAATACTTTATGGTCGCCTTCCAATGCTTCGTCCAATAACTCATCGAATTGATCAAGCTTACCAGACGATAGCTTTTTGGTCGTCGCTGGTGTATTTATTGTCAATAAAGCTGGATGGTTGCATATCTGCCTTAAACGCGTTAGGGCTGCAAGTATCTCTATCTGCGAATGCTCAAACCCTTTTTGCTCAACAATGGCGAAGACATTGCTTTTGACTTGTTCCAGTACAGAGGTATACAGCGCCAACTGATCGGGTGTGAGGTGAGCATAGCTTACCTGCTCCATTTTTGGCGGCAGTTCTTTTAGCATCTCCTTTTTGGTCCTGCGCAATACGAATGGGCGTATACGACCTAATAGCGAATTCAACGCCGATACATCGTTGTTTTTCATTATGGGCGTATCGTAGCGCGCTTTGAACTCGCTGTCGCTGCCGAGAAAACCTGGCATAAGGAAATCAAATATGGACCATAGTTCCATAAGGTTATTTTCTATAGGGGTACCGGTAAGCGCTAGGCGATACTTGGCGCGTATAGCCTTGATGCTTTTGGCCGTTTTGGTCTTGTGGTTTTTTATATATTGTGCCTCATCGATGATGCAGTATTCGAACGTTTTATCGGCAAAGTACTCGATATCCTTTTGTATGACAGGGTATGAAGTTATAATAAGGTCATAGTGCTTTATATCATTTATTAACTGGATGCGTTCTGTACTCTGACCTTCTATTATCAGCGTTTTTAATCGCGGCGTAAATTTCTGGACTTCATTGTACCAATTATATACAAGGGTTTTCGGGCATATCACAAGCGACGGTCTATCGCTGTTGCTTGCGGATATGAGCACCAGCGCCTGAATGGTTTTTCCCAGCCCCATATCATCGGCCAATATGCCTCCGAAACCATATTTTTTAAGGAAGTGCATCCAATTTATGCCTTCTTTTTGGTACTGCCTTAAGACACTGTCAAAAGGTTGAGGCAAAGGGATATCCTCTATAGGCTTTGCACTTCTTATCTCGTCTTTAAATTGCAAAAACTTGTTATTACCCTTTGCGTTCCAGGCCCTGTTTTTTTCTATCAACCTATCCAGCTCCGGGAAATTGAATAATTTGCTGCGAAAATGGCCTTCCCCTTCGACAGGCAGGTGTAACAGCGCATCAAAGAGCTCCTTTAGTTCATTTTTATTGGATATCTCTATGAATTTCCCGTTTGCCTCTATAAAGCGCTGATCTTCCCTTATATATTGTTCCAATTGTTGGCGGGTTATATTGAGATTTTGGCAATGAAAATCTACGTCAAATTCTAGAAAATCATAACCGTCATCCAAGGAAAAATCGAAATCCACCGAGACTTTAGCCTTTTCTAATTTAAGATTTTGCAATCCATCCTCATAATGTATCTTCCATTCCGGTAGTATCGCATTGTCAAAATCTTTTATAAAACGGTAAATACGTTCTTGACCGCTGAATTCCATGTAGCTGTGTTCGGGATCGATGCCGTACCATAGATAGCGCATAAGCCTTTCGTTTACCGTGGTTTCAAGCTCGTACTGTCTGGGTATGACCAATACTTTTTGCCCATCTTTTACCTTATATGACTCATGGGCTGTACCTGCATCATAGTAGCTATAATTCAAAAGCCTTTGGGATACATAGTTTTCATATTCAAGATAGGCTTCTAATATTATACTGGACTCCGTATTTCCGCGGTGTACGTATAGATGCACCTCGGGCTGTATAGGCCGCTGTTCAACTTCCGGCAAAGCAGGGGCGGTAACTGGAAGTTGTTGCTTTAAATGAGGAAATACAGCCTCAATAAATGAAGGAACGTCGCGTTGCGCTATGTTTATGTGCCCTTTATTGTCGTACAGTGCTTTGTAAAAGGACAAAGGTATACGCGGCCATAGGCGCATTATAGTATCATCTTGTATGGTATAGGCGCTCTTTCTACCGAAGAATACTGGATTATTGGAAAGCACAGTTATTATCATATTTTCATTCTGTGCCTGCTTTATATCCAGCATGGGCTTAAAATAATCATTGGAAAATTTTATAGTGGTCTGCCCGTCAAAGGCAAATACATTATCAAAGGATGATAGAAGATCCAACACCTTGTCGAGTATGGTGCCGCTTAAATCAAAGCTGCCATCGGAATACCTATAAGCCTTTGCCAGATATGAATTTAAAGTGGTATAACGCCACGGAAGCATGGCTGGATCCATTTGTTCAAGTTCTTTGGATACATAAAGCAGCAGATGATTTTGTGAGCCGTCTATAACGCGCAGCTTTATTGCATATGCTTGATTTTCCAAAGGCTGTGCGTTGGTTGATTGCTCAAAATCCTTTATTAGTTTATTGAGGCTTATGCTCGAATCCTGTTCCGCGGCGGTTTTATGAGATTTAGCCATGTGATCCATGAAAGCAAGGCCAGTGGCCACTATATGTTTGCATATCCCTCCATAATTATAAGGACAGGTGCATACAGCGTTTGCTATGCTATCATCTTTTATATTTATATCCATCGCAACGCGATAATGTTCACTGCCTTCCACGATACTCTTGACGGTATAGATATAAGGCTTTATCTTTTGCACTTCTATATTATGAACAGCTTTACCTCTATAATATGCTATGCCCCTTGAATAAGAAGCTGAGGTAGAAGCATCCTTCAAAGCCTGCCTTGTAAACATGATTTTTGTATTTCCACTCCTATTACCAGTATTACCTTTCATTATACACTATAATCACCAATATTTAAACATAAAAAATTGCATTTCTTCGATTCGTAATATGACAAATTCAGTGCGTGCAATGATGTAAATCCTACGCTCGCTACAGGCTTGACATATATACCTCGCTACGACTGTGAAGCTGGACCACTACGCAATCAAAGATTGCTGTGCTCCTACGCTTCAAAAGCCCGCTCGGCATATATGTCAAGCCTTATGCCACGTAATGATTGCGTACTTACAATTCGTTTTGCTTGAACAAGCTAACGTTCGCAATTCGCATTCGCGCCTTCGGCCACGCCTGTTCAACGTTGCGCTTGCAGAGCGTACAGCGAAACGTTCTAAGGCCCGCTCCGGACATATACCGATGCTTCTGCTATCTTTGTACAAGGCTAATCGTTACCGCTGCCTATGCGTAATGCTACGTGAATTAGTTGCAAATGTATAATTTAATGCTTTTGAGGTAAATTATATTATGTAAATACGATTTCTTTTTTGGAGGTGATATGCGATATGGCAAAAGGAAGCGCTAATATAGGGCCTAAGGTAGTGCCTGAGGCTCATGCGGCTTTAGACAATATGAAATATGAAATAGCATCTGAGTTAGGATTACCGGTTAAACAAGGTTCAGAGGATTATTGGGGCAATTTATCAGCTCGCGATTGCGGTGCTGTGGGTGGTCATATGGTGCAGAGGATGATAAAATTTGCTGAGCAAAATATGACACAAGGGACTATGCCTAGCAAATAATAAAGAACAAGTAATAACCGACAAAGGAGCATCGCCTGATGCTCCTTTTAAATTGACACTTGCTATTATATGCATGCGATGATACAATTTGAATGTAAAAATTCTTGATGATAAAGAGTTGAAGTAATTGTATGTACATAAATGAATCCCAAGCAGATGTTAACAGGTTAGCTATATTATACTTTATAGATAAAATGCATATACCGATACCTAATGCTCAGATAACCCATTTCATGGTCGGGGCCAATGTAATGAATTACTTTGATTTGCAGCAGTTACTGAGTCAATTGGTGCGCGATGGCCTCGTAGATTATATGGAATCACAGGGAAGATACTTTTACTCCATAAATGATAAAGGGAAAAGCATATTGGTTCGGTTATATGACGATATTCCCCAGTGGATGGTCAACCTTATAGATGATTATGCTAAGGGCAAACATATAGATTTGCCTGGTGAAAGCGAGATGCCGGCTTTCTATGAGAAGAAGAACGAGGAAGAATATATAGTGCATTGCAAGGTTATAGAAAACGGTATGATGCTTATGGATCTGCGCATCAATGTACCTAGTAGTGAACTGGCACAGATCATTTGCGATGGTTGGCCTGCTAAGGCAGCCGACGTATATAAAGCAGTAGTGGAAAATATATCGAGTTAGGAGGCACATCATGAGAATTTTAATAGCTCCGGATTCATTTAAAGGGAGCTTGAGCGCTGTAGCTGTGGCCGACGCTATTGAGCAAGGACTGAGAAAGGTTGTCCTAACGGCTGATATAAAGAAGATACCCATGGCAGATGGGGGAGAGGGAACGGTAGAGGCCATTATAACGGCTGCGGGAGGGGATATACACGAACAAAATGTTATAGACCCGTTGGGAGAAGAGGTAAAGGCATTCTTCGGGGTGCTAGACGATGGAACAACGGCTGTTATAGAAATGGCTGCGGCATCGGGCCTTCCTCTTGTACCGGAAGATAAGCGTAACCCCATGAATACTACTACATATGGAACCGGTCAGCTCATTAAGGCTGCCATGGATAAAGGATGTAATCATATTATAATAGGTATAGGCGGTAGTGCTACCAACGACGGCGGCGTAGGTATGGCACAAGCTCTGGGAGTTAAGTTTTATGATGCGCAGGGACGCATTATAGATGGATTTGGAGGTAAAGTCCTAGAGCACATAGCGCATATAGATATAAGCGCCATGGATAAACGCGTAAAAGATATCGATATAACTGTGGCTTGCGATGTAACAAATCCTTTGTGTGGCTCAAACGGTGCGGCAGCGGTATATGGTCCGCAAAAAGGCGCCACGCCTGAAATGGTGGAAGAGTTGGACCGCGGTCTAGCTAATCTGGCGGTGGTTATAAAGAAAGATCTGGGTATAGATATAAAGGATATGCCGGGGGCAGGGGCTGCTGGCGGTTTGGGAGCTGGGCTTGTGGCTTTTTTAGGGGCTTCACTGAAACCTGGTATGGATATAATGATCGATGTTACACATATGGACGAGCTCGTAAGCCAATGTGACTTGGTCATAACAGGTGAGGGGAGGACCGATGAACAGACGGTCTTTGGCAAGGTACCTGTGGGGGTAGCGAGCGTAGCCAAGCGCCATGGTAAACCTGTGGTTTGCCTGTCTGGCAGCCTGGGAGATGGTGCTGAAAGGGTATACGAGCATGGTGTGGACGCGTTATTTAGTATAATCGACAGGCCTATGGCTTTGGCTGATGCTATGAGCCATACCTCCGAATTGCTGGAACGTTCGGCCATATCAATCTTGCGTTTATTCTTAGCGGCAAGAAGTATTAATAGTTGACAAAAATCTTGAAATTTCTCCAGCACGGTATTAAACTATATATGTAAATGAACGAGCAAGAGGAGGAAAGGCAATTGAAGTATGTATACGGGGTGCTTACCGTATTGGATAATAAACCTATTATGCAAATGCTGGTCAGCGATGCGCGTTTAACCGGCAGAGATGTATTGGATAGGGTTATATTGACCGAGGATGAGCGTAAAAAGTACATAACATGGCAAGATGAAAAGGCAATAGTGAATGATTTAAATAAGAAGATTCCTATAAAGGTGGAGATTCAAGAAATGGAGATAAGCTGACCGCATTTTTAATGCGGTTTTTTTATATTCGACAAAAAACAATTTTTTTCTATGCAGGAGATTTTTGAAAATCAGCGAATATAGATAATATAACTGCAAAGGAGGTATGGCAGCTTTGAACGTTGAACTGGAAACAAAAAATAATGTCTTGATCGTGCATATGGATGGTGAGTTGGATCACCATAGTGTCGATTATGTGAGACAGCAGATAGAAGACGCTATAAACGGCGATGTTTTTATAAAGCACCTTTTGATCGATGTTAAAAATCTTGTATTCATGGACAGCTCGGGTGTGGGTATGCTTATAGGAAGGTATAAGACCATTTCGGCACGCGGTGGTAAAGTAGCGGTTATAGGGATCGCGCCGCAGACTAAGCGTATATTTGAAATATCCGGTCTGTTCAATATATTCAGTGTATATGAAAACCAGCGAGAGGCTATTAAAAATCTGACGCAACAAAAGGGGAGTTTATGATGGAATTGCTCAATGAGATGCATATGGAGTTCTTAAGCCGTTCACAGAATGAATCTTTTGCAAGGGCCGCGGTGGCCGCTTTTGCATCGCAGTTGGACCCTACATTGGAAGATATAGCTGATATAAAAACCGCTGTTTCAGAGGCCGTGACCAATGCTATCATACACGGTTATGAAAACGGGCAAGGGTATGTCAAGATAAATGTCAGGTTGTACGGCGATAGAGTGGAAATAGATGTTATGGATGATGGTAAAGGAATAGAGGATATAGAAAAGGCACGCCAGCCGCTTTATACTTCCCGGCCGGACTTGGAGCGTTCAGGTATGGGCTTCACTGTTATGGAGACTTTTATGGACGAAGTGCATGTTGATTCAGTATATGGTAAAGGCACTAAGGTGACGTTAATAAAGTATATTGCCTCTGCTTCGAGCCGGATGCAGGAGGGGAATGCCGATGGCGGAGCCGACGACTACACCAGCCGATGACAAAAACAGAGGTCTTTTGTCGCAACAGGAAATAGAAGATCTCATAGTTAAAGTGCGCGAAGGCAATAAACAGGCAGCAGAGATATTAGCTGAGCGTAACCTGGGGTTAGTACATAATGTTGTAAGAAAATTCATGAACAGGGGTTATGAGTATGACGACCTATTTCAAGTAGGCAGCATGGGTTTGGTTAAGGCTATAAATAATTATGATTTATCGTATAATGTGAAATTTTCTACATATGCTGTGCCCATGATAATGGGAGAGATAAAGCGTTTCCTGCGCGACGATGGCAGCATAAAGGTAAGCCGATCGGTTAAGATAGCGGCATATAAGATCCATAATGCTCAGGATCGCATAAAAAAAGAGTTGGGTAGAGAGCCGAGCGTGCAGGAGTTAGCGACGGCATTGGATATGGAGCCAGCCGATGTGGTATATGCTATGGAGGCTGATGCTGTACCGGTATCATTATATGATAGTGCCTATGAAGACGGTGAAAGCTCTATATCGCTTATAGACAGAATATCCGATGGTGATGAACTGGATACAGATGTTATAGACAGGGTAGCGCTTAAAGAGTGTATAGCGCAATTGGACGCTAAGGGCCGTCAGGTCATATTGTTAAGGTATTTTAAGGATAAAACCCAGTCCGAGGTTGCACAGATGCTGGGCATAACCCAAGTACAGGTATGCAGAATTGAAAAAAAGGTCTTAGAATTCATGCGCCAATATATAAAATAAAGAGGGGTAATCCCCTCTTTATTTCTAACAACCTTAGTCTTTATATTAACGAGATTATTTAGCCTGTTCTAAAGCGTTTTTGGCTGCCTCTTTGAATAGCTCGCTAGTACCAGTAGCATTGCTTATAACATCTACTTTATCGGGATCCTGTACATCTATAAGCTTCTGTGGCAATGACTCTATGGCATCTAAAGCTTCCTGAAATTCATAGCTTCCAGGTGCTTTTTCACTGCCGTCTTCCATGATTTCCTTGTATTTCACATCGGTTATTTTGCCATCTTTTATGGTTATCTCTATGTCACCGTACTGTCCATGGTCATTCTTGGATGATTGACCTTTGTAAGTACCATCCTTGTAAGTAATAGTTTCCGATGACGTATCGCCACTCGATGTATCACCGCTCGATTGGGTACCTTCATTCGAAGAACAAGCAGCCAATACGAATAGGGCCATTACCGCTACTAAGGTCAACGCTAATACCTTTTTCATCATCTCACCTCCACGTTTTTATCTGTTAATATATTAACAGATGCTATCATAAAAATCAAGTGTTTTTGCAAAAATCAGCAATATAACGATTATGAGTGCAAGTTAGGGGAAATGCTTGACAAGTGCATCTGATACAAATATAATATACATATAAACAGATAAGTTTACTTGGAATATGAAAGGAGAATGAACATGAGAACGGTTAATAACGTGTTGGAATTAATAGGCGGCACGCCCATAGTTAAGTTACATAGGCTAGTAGAGCCAAACTATGCTGACGTATATGTGAAACTGGAATCGTTCAATCCCGGAGGCAGCGTCAAAGACAGAATAGCTTACAGCATGATACAGGCGGCCGAAGAACAGGGGTTGCTTAAGCCCGGATCGGTCATAGTAGAACCCACGAGCGGCAATACCGGTATAGGGCTGGCTATGATAGGGGCTGCCAAAGGCTATAAGGTTATACTGGTTATGCCCGAAACCATGAGTTTAGAGAGGCGCAGCCTTCTTAAAGCATACGGCGCGGAGCTTGTGCTTACTCCAGGTACTGAAGGTATGTCGGGGGCTATAAGAAAGGCGGAGGAATTAAAACAGCAGCACCCTGAGTATTTCATACCGCAGCAATTTGAGAATCCGGCCAATCCCGATATTCACAGAAAGACCACGGCTATAGAAATATTTGAGCAAATGGATGGACGTATAGATGCCTTTGTGGCGGGCGTTGGCACCGGTGGTACCGTAACCGGCGTTGGCGAAGTGCTTAAACAGCGCATACCCGATATCAAAATCATAGCGGTGGAACCAGCCAAGTCACCGGTTTTGTCCGGAGGCAAACCCGGTCCTCATGGTATACAGGGCATAGGAGCCGGCTTTGTGCCTAAAGTATTGGATAGAGATATAATAGATGATGTAGTGACCGTCAGGGATGAGGATGCTATGAATACGGCTCGTCGTATGGCGCATGAAGAAGGCATATTGGTAGGCATATCATCGGGAGCTGCTGTATTCGCTGCGTTGCAACAGGCTAAGGCTTT
>JASGMM010000067.1 GCA_030156435.1 Clostridiales bacterium
TTGTTAGGGGGTACTTTGGACATACACGTGGCGTTAGAAAAAGAAGTGGCTGCTTTTAAAGGATGCGAGGACGCTATACTTTACACCTCCGGCTTCGGCTCTAATGCCGGAACGCTTCTGGCCCTGCTGCAGAAAGATGATATAGCTATACTGGACCAATATGTGCATGCTAGTATCGTAGACGGCTGCAAGAATACCAATGTCCGTTATTTTCGCCACAGCAATATGGAGCATCTTGAGAAGGTGCTAAGCACCGTCAAAGATAAATACCGCACCAAGTTGATAATAGTAGACGGTGTTTATTCCATGGACGGCGATATAGCTCCGCTGCCTGCCATAGCAAGCCTGGCCAAGCAATACGGGGCATATGTGATGATAGACGAGGCTCATGCTACCGGAGTAATAGGCGAAAACGGCCGCGGAACGCCTGAACATTACCATATGGAGGGGCAGATAGACATAGTGGCCGGCACTTTCAGTAAAGCGCTTGGCTGCGTAGGTGGTTTCATAGCCTCCAATAGCGAATTGGTAGATATGCTGCATTTCTATTCAAGAGCCTACATGTTCTCTACAGCACCTACTCCACAGGTTACCGGTTCGTTGCGCGAAACTCTCAAAGTTATAGTAGACGAACCTCAGCTGCGCGAAAAGCTCTGGGATAATATAAGATATTTCAGAAAGAACCTGTTGGATCTAGGATTTAATATAGGCAATTCACAAACCGCTATATTTCCTATCATAATAGGCGACGACCTCAAAGTAAGAGAGGTATGCAGGCGGCTTCACGAATACGGTGTATATGTAAATCCGGTTGAATATCCTGCTGTATCACGAAATCTTTCGCGCGTGCGCATAAGCCTGATGGCTGCTCATACGAGGGAGCAGTTGGATACAGTGCTAAATATATTGGAAAAATTGGGCCGCGAATATGATATAATGCCCTACAAAGGTGCTAAAGAATCAAAAACCGAGTCAGCGTCATAATAGAGAGGTAATATCTATGGACTTCTACGATGTAATAAATAACAGACGTGCCGTGAGGCGCTATAAGGAAGGTACTATAAACGATGAGGTCTTAAAGCGCATTATGGAAGCCACTAGACGGGCCCCGTCATGGGCTAACCGCCAGTGCTGGCGTTTTATCCTTATAAAGGATAGGGAAATAATGATGAAGCTCGGCCAAATGCGCAGTTATCGCCCGGATATAAGCTGCTATGAAAAAGCAGGGGCTATAGCAGTGGCATGCGCCGATCCATCGGCTTCAGGAGAAATGAACGGCAAACAATATTATATGCTGGATACTGGCATAGCCATGGAGCACTTGATACTGGCAGCTACAGCCGAAGGATTGGGTACATGCTGGATAGGTGCTATAGATGAACAACCTATAAAGCAGCTCCTTCATATACCGGACCAATACCGCGTTATAGCGTTCGCCCCCATAGGCTATGCTGATGAGCAGCCACCGTTGCGCGACAGATTGCCGCTTGATGAAATATTCCATATAAACAAGTGGTAGCCAACAATTATGCAGAAAGCCTGTGATATTTAATCACAGGCTTTCTGAGTATCGTTTATTAATACATCATATCGGGGTTAGGGGCAGCGGGTACTGGAGGCTGTTTCTCCGGTATATCGGTTACCAGGCTTTCGGTAGTCAGTATCATAGCCGCTATACTAGCAGCATTCTGGAGGGCCGAGCGTGTAACCTTGGTAGGATCGACTATACCGGCCTTTATCATATCGACGTATTCCTCAGTCAATACGTTAAAGCCTATGCCAGCAGCGCCGTTTTTCACTTTCTCCACTATAACCGAGCCTTCCAGACCGGCATTAGTGGCTATCTGACGTACCGGCTCCTCTAAAGCTCTCTTTACTATAGTTACACCGGTTTTTTCATCGCCTGAGGTTTCATCTATAAGTTTATCCAATGCTGGCAATATGTTGATGAGGGCCACTCCACCGCCAGGAACGATGCCTTCTTCTACCGCTGCTCTGGTGGCAGACAATGCGTCTTCCATCCTCATCTTTTTCTCTTTCATCTCGACCTCGGTAGCAGCACCAACCTTTATTACAGCTACGCCACCAGCCAATTTAGCCAGTCTCTCCTGCAACTTCTCTCTATCAAAGTCAGACGTGGTCTCCTCTATCTGGGCCTTTATAGAAGCTATGCGGGCCTTTATCTCAGACGGATGACCGGCACCGTCTACTATAGTGGTATTCTCTTTATCCACGCGCACCAAACGGGCTCTGCCAAGTTGATTGAGTTTAACCTCTTTCAGATCAAATCCCAATTCATCAGATATAACCTCACCGCCAGTTAAAATGGCTATATCGCGCAGCATTTCTTTCCTTCTGTCACCGAAGCCAGGGGCTTTTACAGCCACACAGGTAAATGTACCCCTTAATTTATTGACCACCAATGTCGCCAGGGCTTCGCCCTCAACGTCATCTGCTATTATCAACAGTCTTCTGCCCTGCTGCACCACCTGCTCTAATAATGGCAGCAGGTCCTGAACATTGCTCAGTTTCTTATCCGTAATAAGTATATATGGATCTTCCAATACAGCCTCCATTTTTTCTGTATCGGTCACCATATAGGGCGATATGTAGCCCCTATCGAACTGCATGCCTTCTACCACTTCCAACTCAGTGAGCATGGACTTGGATTCTTCGACTGTTATAACACCATCTCTGCCCACCTTATCCATAGCTTCGGCCACCATCTCGCCTATTGTCGTATCATTAGCTGATATCGACGCCACCTGGGCTATGGCCTCTTTGCTCTCTACAGGCCTGCTTATTTTTTTGAGTTCTTCTACAGCTACGTCTACAGCCTTTTCTATGCCGCGTTTCACCAACATTGGATTTGCGCCAGCCGCTACATTGCGCAAACCCTCTCTTACTATGGCTTGCGCTAACAAAGTAGCTGTGGTAGTGCCGTCGCCAGCCACATCATTGGTCTTGGTAGCCACTTCCTTAACCAGTTGAGCACCCATGTTCTCAAAGGGGTCTTCTAATTCTATCTCTTTAGCTATGGTCACGCCATCGTTGGTTACCGTAGGAGCCCCGAATTTTTTATCCAACACGACATTACGTCCCTTGGGGCCTAATGTGATCTTAACCGTATCAGCCAGCGCATTGACGCCTCTTTCTAACGCCTTGCGGGCCTCTTCATCATATATAATTTGTTTTGCCATTATGCTATACCTCCTCTGCTTCCATTATTATTCTATTACCGCTAATACATCGCTTTGTTTGATTATGATATATTCCTCGCCATCGTACTTCACTTCGGTACCGGCGTACTTGGAGTATATAACCCTATCGCCAGGTTTTACCTCCATTTTAACCTCTTTGCCGTCGACTATTCCTCCGGGGCCGACCGCTATCACCTCAGCTATCTGAGGTTTCTCCTGTGCCGTACCGGGCAATACGATGCCACTCTTCGTGGTTTCTTCTTTTTCTACCTGTTTGATAACTATCCTATCACCCAATGGTTTTAAAGCCATTTTAAGTACCTCCTCTATCTAAATTTATTATGTAATACTATTGTTAGCACTCATTAGTGTCGAGTGCTAATTACATTTAATATATTATAAAATGCTCCACTAATAATCAAATGCCTTATACGGCCGTTTTTTGCCGTATAAGGCTAAAAACGCAATATAGCTCATGATATCTCTTTATATCTCGAATTATCTACTATTTTCTCTTATATAATAAAAAAGGTACTGCTGGGCTATACCGGCCAATCGGCCAAAACGCTGATATGCCCACTTTTTTATATCCTTAAGCGAGGCGTTAGGCAAATAAAGTTGCTCCACAACGCGTTTTATCCATACGTCTACGGGGAAAGCCTCTCCTTTGCCCATACCGAAAAGCAAAACGCAATCAGCCACTTTCGGCCCTACACCTGGTAATTTCATGAGAGCGCGGTGCGCCTCATGGTATTCCATGCTCTCAATAGCCTCGAGATCAATTTCACCGCTGGCTATGATCCTTGCGGTTTCTACTATATATGGAGCCCTATAGCCGCAACGGCACTCGCATATCTCATCCGCCGTATGCCCTGCAAGTTCATTTGGAGATGGAAAGTCATAATAAATGCGCCCTTTATATTCCAGCTGGTTGCCGTACCTCATCGACAGTTGTTCTATTATGCCTTTTATGCGCGGGATGCGGTTATTAGCCGATATAATAAAGGATATGAGACATTCCCAAGGATCCTGGTGCAACAGCCTCATGCCATAACCGAATTCCATGGCTTTGTCCAGAGTAGGATCACCGGCTAAGCTGTGCTTTATAGCCCCATAATCGGTGTCCAGATCAAAATATCGGCGCCACACCCGTTCAAATTCTTCCATTGTACATGGATGGAGTACCACATTTGGCCCCTGCTGGCGTATTTCTAACACATGCCCCATAGCTACGCCTATATAACCCCCCTCGCTGGAAGAATTCCAGCGAAAGCATTGACCGGATTCAAATATATGTTCAAGATAAAAGTGCTGGACATTGTCCAGCACTATAGTGTCATCACCAGCTCGGGTTACAATCACTTCTTGCCCTCCAGATATTCATGTATGGCCGCTGCTGCCTTTTTACCAGCTCCCATGGCCAATATAACCGTGGCAGCACCAGTTACGGCATCGCCGCCGGCATATACCCCTGGGCGGCTTGTAGCGCCGGTTGCCTCATCGGCTATTATGCCTCCCCAAGGCTGTATATCCAGCCCATGTGTCGTAGCCGCTATTAAAGGATTGGGCGTCGTGCCCAGTGCCATGATAACAGCATCCACTTCCATCATGAATTCCGATCCTTTTACCGGTACCGGGCGTCGGCGTCCAGATGCATCGGGTTCGCCCAATTCCATCTTTATGCATTCCATACCCGTGACCCTGCCGTTTTCGCCTATGATACGGATAGGATTGGTCAAAAGATCGAATATAATACCTTCCTCTTTGGCATGATGAACCTCTTCCGCACGGGCAGGCATCTCGGTTTCGGAGCGTCTGTACACTATATGGACCTCATCGGCGCCCAAACGTAATGCGCAACGTGCTGCATCCATAGCCACATTACCACCGCCTACTACTGCTACCTTGTGCGCCTTTTTTATAGGGGTATCGACTTTAGGAAAGAGGTATGCCTTCATCAAGTTTACACGCGTAAGGTATTCATTAGCAGAATATACGCCGTTTAAGCTCTCTCCGGGTATATCCATAAATTTGGGTAATCCCGCTCCTGTACCTATAAATACCGCCTGGTAGCCGTCGTCGAACAGATCGTCTATGGTAAGTGTATTGCCTACTATGACATTGGTCACAAACTTCACTCCTAAGCGCCTCAGGAATTCTATCTCCTGCTTGACCAGGGCTTTGGGCAGACGAAATTCCGGTATGCCATAGACCAATACGCCACCGAGTTCATGGAAACTCTCAAATACCGTCACGTCATAACCCAGTTTAGCCAAATCGGCTGCTGCTGTGAGTCCAGCCGGACCGCTGCCTATAACAGCCACTTTTTTGTCTATTTTGATAGGCCTCTCAGGATCCGGTATGCCTTTCTTCATCTGGTAGTCAGCCGCAAACCTTTCCAATCGACCTATAGCCACGCTTTGACCTTTGCGATTTAAGACGCATCGAGCCTCGCACTGTTCCTCCTGGGGACATACCCTGCCGCATACGGCCGGAAGATTGTTGGTCTCCTTTATCTTTTGAGCAGCATCTTCAAAACGTCCCTCAGCAATCAATTTTATAAATTGAGGTATCTGAACATGAACCGGACAGCCCTCGACACAAAATGGGTGCTTACATTGTATGCATCGCTGCGCTTCTCTCATGGCCTCATCCGGTGAATAGCCCAGCGCCACCTCATCAAAATTGCAGCGTCTCTTCATCGGGTCCTGCTCGCGCATGGGCGTGCGTTCCAATTTTAATGGCATTGGCATTGCCCTCCTTCTTCCAGCGTATGCAGTGCCAACCTCTCTTCATCCCTATAAAAAGCCTGCCGTCTCATAGCCTCATCGAAATCCACAAGATGGCCATCGAAATCCGGTCCATCGACACAGGCGTGTTTTACCTCATCGCCCACTTTAACGCGACAAGCCCCGCACATTCCGGTACCATCCATCATAACGGGGTTCATACTGACTATGGTGGGTATATCATATTGTTTGGTCATTCCAGAAACCACCTTCATCATAATAAGCGGTCCTATAGCTATAACCCTGTCATAGGTTTGCCCATCCTCTTCCACAAGTTTTTTTAATACATCGCTGACAAAACCATGGTATCCGACTGATCCATCATCGGTAGCTATATACATATTGCGGCAAAATGGCTTTATTTCTTCGGTCAGTATAAGATAATCCCTGCTCTTGGCTCCAAGAATGACATCCACATCTATTCCCATTTCATGCATCCTGCGCACCTGGGGATACAAAGGAGCAGCCCCCACTCCTCCGCCTATAGCCAGCACGGTTTTTAAACCGTCGAATTCGGAAGGTTTCCCAAGAGGTCCTGCAAAATCCTGTATATACTGTCCTTCCTCCAAAGCAGCCAGCAATTTTGTGGTCTTACCCACCTCCTGAAATACTATAGTAATGGTGCCCCTATCCCTATCATAATCCGCTATAGTTAGCGGTATGCGCTCGCCCATATCGTATACGCGCAGTATTATGAATTGGCCCGGCTGCGCTTTCCGCGCTACCAGCGGAGCCTCCACCTCCATAAGATACACCGACGGTGCGAGCCTTTCCTTCTTGATTATTTTGTACACTTCAATCACCTCTCTAATATTCTATATAGCTACGCTGCGGGCCAAAATATTGACCTGCAGCACATTCAAACCAGTAAGGTATTCCACATCTTTATTTATGCGGCTTTGAGCCTCCTTTAATACCGATCGCATATTGAAGCCATATTCCATGATCACATCGACATTGATGATTACGCCTTCACCATTTATCTCTACAGCAGCATTGGGTATGCTATTTATACCTGGTATATTTATACAATTATATATAGCTATATCGACTACGGCTTTATCCGATATAGTATATCGTCCTCTATAGCTATACGTTGGCCTAACGATGGTTTTTTCGGTTATATGCGGCCGTCTGCCTCTGAATATAAGACTCTTGACACTATCGATAAAATAACCCGAAAAGTCCTTTTTTACTTCAAAAGTCGGAACCGGTATAACGTGTTTTCCTTCTTCTGCGCGTATCTTCCTTGCAGTATATATCTCCGTAGGCGATGATATATCGCTTATATATATCATTTCCTGTATGGGCGGCAATTCAAGGTTCTGCACTATTCGGTTTATCATTTCTTCGGACGTACCCAGTATCAGAATACCATTAGGCTTACCCGCGTCTATAGCGGCCTTAACCTCGGCCGCATGCTTAGAATCCATAAATACCGCCCGCCTTATAGCCGCTATCTTAGTAGGCTCCTTTTTGGCTGACGCGCCGGCTATAATTTTATTGCTCTGTATTAGCAAACCATCGTCTATAATGTAATCGACATTTTTCTGTCCTGCCACATTGACCGCTTTATAGCTCTTCCCTGTGCCGCTGGGGCCTATCAACGCATATACCTTCATTTAAACTATGCCTCCATTTTATTTTAGCATCAACACGCATGCCATTACAATAGTGCCTGACAAATTCACAAAATTAGCGGTCAGCACTTCTGCCCTTTCCTACATTAGCCATAGTCTCAGCGTAATATTTCAGTTTATTATAGACCATGGCATTTATAGTACCATCAGGATACCTGCCATCCTCCTGCTTTTGGCCGGCTGGTATGCCAGTAAGCAGTTCTATGCCCTCGTCTATGCTATTTATAGCATATATGTGAAACAAGCCGTTTTTTACCGCTTCTATAACATCATCTTTGAGCGTAAGATTTTTGATGTTCTGCACAGGTATAATAACACCTTGGTGCCCTGTCAGTCCTTTTTTGCGGCAAATATCAAAGAAGCCTTCTATCTTCATCGAGATGCCGCCTACCGGCTGTATCTCGCCTTTTTGATTTACAGAGCCTGTAACCGCCAATCCCTGATATATAGGCACTCCGGCCAAACTTGATAATATGGCATATAACTCGGTGCTGGAGGCGCTGTCGCCGTCAATGCCGCTATACAGCTGCTCGAAACATAGGTTAGCCGTAAGCGCCAATGGTATATCCTGAGCATATTTTTCACCTATATAACCGCTCAATATGAGCACGCCTTTGCTGTGTGACGTACCGCTCATCTCAATCTCGCGTTCTATATTTACTATACCGCTTTCTCCCATATACGTGGTAGCCGTTATACGCGACGGTTTGCCGAATTCATAATCGCTTACATTCAATATAGACAAACCGTTTATCTGCCCTATCCTCCAGCCATCCACATCGATCATTATGGTACCGTCTACCATCGCCTCGTCGATTCGTTCGTCATACCGGTTGGACCTGTATTCTTTTTGTTCTATGGCCTTATCCACATACCGTGCATCCACTATATTGCTACCATCTATTTCTGCCCAGGTGCCGGCCTCTGCTAATATTTCTACGATGTCGTTGAATCGTGTGGATAACTTGGTCTGATCCTCTACTAAACGCGAGGTATATTCTACTACTTTGGCTACACCGCTTCGGTCAAACGGCTTTATTTTTTCCCGGCAGCAAAAAGAACTGATGAATTGTGCCAGCTTATACTCGTTCTCAGGAGTACGGTCCATCTCGTCATCGAAATCAGCCCTTATTTTAAACAGTTTAGCAAAATCCTCGTCGAAATCATAAAGCGTTTCATATATATAATTGCTGCCTATTAAAACGACTTTTACGTCTATCGGTATAGGCTGCGGCTTTATAGAAACAGCCGGTGAAAGCGAACCCCTGTCATTGCTCTCTATGGTCAGCGTTCGCATTTTAAGCACGCGTTTAAGTGCCTCCCATGCATCCCAATTAGCGAGCAAATCTTTGGCCTGCAGTATTATATAACCTCCATTGGCTTTAAGCAGTGATCCAGCCTTTATCATGGAGAAATCGGTGCTAAATGAGCCGAATTCATTCTCATACTCTATTTGACCTATAAGGTTGCCATAAGTAGGATTAAATTCCACTAAAACAGGAGCTCCTTCGGTATCGGTATTATCGACCAGCACATTCACCTTATATTTATCCGTGTCGAGGTCGCTGCGTCTATTATATAAAAATCCCAGCGGCAAAGCTTCATCATCGCCGTCATCTTGCTCCTTAAAGTCATCTATATTGAGCAATATATCATTCTTCACAGCCTCGAGATAGGCTACAACCTTTGGATAATCCGCATATTTTTGCTTAAAACCATCTATGTGCATGCCCACCGCCAACAAAGCTATGCGGTTGTCCAATTCGCTCGTTTTGGCTTTAGCTTCCTTTTCCAGGTTCCTTACCTTGCGCATTATCTCCATGGCTTTTACCTGTATTTGGCTGGATTTTTCATTGAGTCGGCGCTTTGTCTCCTCGTCCAGCTTATTATAATCATCCTCTTCTACGACATTGCCATCTATTATAGGGGCAAAATATATGCTCGAACCGGAAGTTTTAACCTGAAAATCCTGCTCGGCTGCTTGCTGATCGAGTTGCATGAGCAACTCGTTTTTTTGGTCCTGAAGCTGCTTAAATATGGAATTGCTCTCTTTTTCGTATTCATCACCAGAAAATATCTTGGGGATTTCCTTTTCCAATATATCGACCAATTCTTCCATATCGTCGCGAAACATCCTGCCCATACCGGCTGGAAGATTCAAGGCCAGCGGCCGCTCGGGGTCGTCGAAATTATATACATAGCACCAATCATCCGGTACGTCTTGCTGGCGCGCTATTTCCTCAGCGTACCATTGCGCATAACTCGTTTTTCCTGTTCCGCTGAGGCCACTCATATATATATTATAGCCGCGGATTTTTATTTTAAGGCCGAATTCCATGGCTTTAACAGCCCTATCCTGCCCTATTATACCATCCAGCGGTTCTATTTCTTCAGTAGTATCAAAGTTAAAGGAATTTGGATCGCATTCCTTTTTTAGCTGCCTGTACGTCAATTCTTCCATCAGTCCATCCCTCCTTCAAAAAGTTATATGTTAGAATTATACCACAACTTATAATAGCAGTGCATATCGGTCGTTATTTTTTTTATACTTATCGTTCAAGTAAGCCATAATAGCTCGGCTAAGCCTTTTTATGCCGATATCTATTTGTTCCTCGTCCGTCGATGCAAAGCTTATCTTCAAACACCTCGACTTATCGGCCCGGGGGTAAAACGCCGCACCCGGCGCAAATATAACGCCGGCATTTACGGCATATCCGTATAACTCGCGATCGCAACAACCTTCCGGCAGTAAAAGCCATATATGCAGGCCACCAGCCGGCACATGATACTCTATTTGCTTAGGCATATATCGATCAAGGGCTTGCAGCATGTGCTCATAACGCCTTTTGTATTCGCCATATATAATACTCATATGCTCATACCATAAGCCGCGGCTCAGATAAAGCTCCAGCACGCGTTGCATAAGGCCTGACGTGGATATATCCGATGCGTGCTTCGCATCCAATACCCTATGATAAATATCATCGCGGTGGGGCAGTACCATAAAACCAAGGCGTAGCCCAGGCATAAGAATTTTGGAAAAGCTTTTTATATATATGACACGCTGATCATCATCCATCGACTTTAGCAGTGGCTGCTTATTTTCGGAAAAGTTAAGCTCGCTCAGGTAATCATCTTCTATTATAAGGATATCGTAGCGCTGTGCTATATTCAGGAGCTGTTTCCGTTTATGCAGAGAATACGATACACCTGTAGGATTGTGAAAATCGGTCATCACATATATAAGGTGAGGGTTATCCTCTCTGATACGTTTTTCTAATACCTTGATATCCAGTCCGTCCTCATTCATAGGTACTTCAGCTATACGCACGTTGCGCGAACGAAATGCAGCTATGGCACCTGTATAACTCGGGCTTTCCATAACAATAGTATCGCCAAAGTCCAGCAACGCTTTGGACAATATATCTATGCCCTGCTGAGCCCCCGAAATAACCTGTATATCATCCTGATACGCTTCTATATCTACGGCAGCAGCGTATTCAGCCAAAGCAGCGCGCAACGGTGGATATCCACGGCTATCCTGATATTCGAATGCCATGCCACCATCGCGATCCAGCACCTCATTTATCAGCGCCTTGAAATGTTCCACAGGAAACAATTGGGGCGACGGTGTAAAGCTGGCAAAGTCGATTACATCAGCGCTCGGCACTGTATATTCATGCATAGATGTTATCGCGATATCGGACGATACATAGGTACCACTGCCGGTTTTTGAAAAAATCATGCCGTCGGCTTCAAGCCTTTTATATGCTTTTACTACGGTAACTGAATTTACACCGAGCATGCCCGCCAATTCCCGTATAGGCGGCAGTTTATGCCCCGGCTGAAGTTTGCCACTCTTTATCATGCATTTCAACTGCTCGTATAATTGCATGTACAAAGGCTTGCCACATGACCGTTCAAGCTCTATATCTCCTATAAAATCCGGCATATCACCCACCCTTTCCTATAAAACATGTTGACTTCGATTCGTAATATAACAAATTTAGCGTGTGCAATGATATAAAGCCTACGCCCGCTCATGAAATATTGCTGGCGTACTTACAATTCGTTTCGCTTGAGCAAGCTAACGCCGGCAATTCGCGTCCATGC
>JASGMM010000068.1 GCA_030156435.1 Clostridiales bacterium
GAAGAGGCCGAGGCCGCTGGATACGGCATAAAGGAGCTATTGGCCGACCTTACCGAGGGGGATATAGACAGCTTTGCCGAGAGGTTTAAGGATATGGTGGAAAGGTGTTTCAGCTACTTCGATGTAGGGTACAATGCTGCCGAAAACTTCTATCATGCATTCATACTGGGCATATTGGTGAATCTCGAAGGCAAGTATAAAGTGGTATCCAACAGGGAATCGGGCAAAGGCAGGCCGGATATCATGATAATACCGAAGGATGCGAGCAAGAAAGGCGTGATAATAGAATTCAAGACGTCCAGGAGCGACGAAGACAAGACGCTAGAGGATAAGGCACAGCAAGCCTTGGAGCAGATAGCCGCTATGGATTACGCCGGTGAGCTGGCCTCATATGGTATAAAAGAGGCTATAGAGCTGGCCATAGTATTCTGCGGCAAAAAGGTGCTTATAAGGTATAATGTGAGAAAGCTGTTCTAAGAAGGAATTTTCAATTGCTATATGCCCCGCCTTTTTGGCTGCTATATATGCGATAGTCTATATCTGGGAAAATATTGTCAAGGTATTCTATCTCCGATAGCCACTGTTGATCGATTTTACATCCCGTGATATCTTCATATAGCTTATTAAAACGCTGCACGTGAGCTCTTGTGCGGTTAGCGGCATAATCGGTCATAGTACCCGTTTTCATGATAAACGCCCAATCGCTGCTTTGTGCCAAAAGAAGCTCCCTAACGGCCTGATTCAGGGCACGCCGCTCTAAATTGGTCGGAGAGGCATATCGATTAGCCATTTCTGTCATGCGTTCGACGGCTTTATGTAAATGCCGGTATATCCAATCATTGCTGTCATTCAGCCATACCTCGTTGTATCCCTTATACCCCCAACTCGATGAGCAAGGCTGTGCTACTTGTATGGAGGGATACATATTAAGGTATTCCCACGGCGTTATCATCTTAAAATTGATTTGGCTGGTGTAGACCTGTCGCATAAGATGATCTAGCCATTTGGGGCCCTCATACCACCAATGCCCGAATAACTCGGCATCATAAGGGCACACCACTATAGGGGGTTTATCCATACTGCCGCTATAGTAGCTTATTTGCTGCTGACGGTTGAATATGAAATTACCGGCATGAATAGCAGCTTTCTCAGCGGCACGCTCAGGTATATAAGGCATTTTGTCATCGGTCTTACCTGTTATTCGATAATATTTCAAACCAGTCTGTACCCTCTGTCCGTCTGACATTATATAAGGCTTTATATAATCATAGTCGAGCTCGTGCCCTATATCCCGATAAAACTCTCTGTAATCGTAATCGCCGGGATAACCATCGTCGGCACTCCATACTTGCTTTGAGCTTTCGGTATCGCGGCCAAACACCGCTATACCCTGCGGCGTAATTATAGGCGCATATGTGCCATATATCGGCCGCGGCTGAGCGAATAATACGCCGTGAGATTCGGCTATAAAGTAATATATGCCGTATTTGCGCAATATACGGTCCACGGCAGGCGTGTAAGCGCATTCCGGCAGCCATATGCCGTGCGGTTGGCAGCCCAGATAGCGTTTGTATGTGTCTATACCAACCTTTATTTGAGCCTCCATGGCTTCGGGATACATATCCATCAGCGGCAAATAGGCGTGGGTGGCGGCACAGGCCAGAACCTCCAGTTTACCCATGCTCTGAAATTTGCGAAAGGCTGATATGAGGTCCCGGCTGTAGCGTTTATCGTACACATCCATAATGAGGTTCAATCTGTTATTATACATTTTTGCTACTTCGCTTATCTGATAGATATTTTTTGTTCTAATTACTTCTTTTTCCGACAGCTCTATAGATTTATGCAAATACTCAATATACCGTTTTTTAAGAAAATCATCATCCAGCATGGATAGCAGCGTGGGTGTTATCGACATGGTCAATCTGAAATCCACTTTATCCGCTATAAGGCCGTCCAATATATCGATAAGGGGTATATAGCTTTCGGTAATAGCCTCAAAGAGCCATCTTTCTTCTATACAGTCGCTGTATTCAGGGTGCCTGACATAAGGCAGGTGTGCGTGAAGCACCATGCTTACATATCCTTGAACCATTTTATCATTTCCTTTCTATGACCAATTGAATATGCTCTGAGAGCTTATACCGAAGTACGACTCCGAACCCATAGATGACTGCGGCTGCGAAGCTTGATATATCATCGGCTGGTATTTTGCTGAAAATATATTCATATAATACGCGTTATATATATCCGAGGCTCGGTCCCGCGGTGTATGGGTAACGTTGGATTGGGCCACGCTTACGAATAGGCCGCTGGGCAGCATAAATCCTATTTCTGCGCTAAAATCGCTGTCAGGCCGGTTCACGTATATATACCAATTGCCTGTTGCCAATCCCACCTCTATAAAAAAAGAATCGCTTGATGCACCTGGCGATATATGGTTAATCCTTAGTGCCCAACGATTATCGGCCATGATATAGGCATGATGTTGTGTCTCGTCTTTTATATCCCAATAGGCATAAAGCCAATACGGATCCTTTATCATAAGCGTTATCTTAGTATCGCCATATCTATATGATATCCAACTTTTGCTAATTGCATGACCAAGTAACATAATGCCGGTTTTATTCCTTTCACTATATATGCATAACAAAATAAATATTAGGACAACAAAAATAGTATTTTCAAAAAGGGGAAAATTATTAATGAAATTTGTTATGAAGGATGGAAATGATTTATGTATAAGATCATAAAGCAGGTGGGAGGAGAAGCGTTTGGAGGACCCGGAAACAGGCCTACATGGTCTACAGCCAGTAAAACCGGCGTGGGTACGGCTTTCAATTTTTATTCTAAAGTATGGTTTACCATAGCCCACGGCATTATAACCGAGATCTATTACCCTACTTTGGATACCGCCAATACTAAATCCATTCGGCTGATAGTGGTAGATAAAGATGGTTTTGTGGATGAGGAGTCGGAAGATATGTATCATAGGGTTGAATTCATAAATCCAAAGGCACTGGCTTATCGTCTCATAAATACTGATAAAGAGAGACGCTATAGGATCGATAAACGCATAATAACCGATGCCATGAGAAATTCGATTATTATGAAATGCCGGTTTGAACCTCTGCAAGGCACCTTGGACGATTATAGTGTTTATGTATTTTATGAGCCGCATATAGATAACAGCGGCTACGGTGATACCGGCTATATTACGTCATATATGGGTAAACCGGTGTTGGCTGCATACGATGGCTGTATACACGCCGCTTTGACGACAGATGTGCCGTGGAATGCTTATTCGACCGGCTATATAGGTGTAAACGATGGTTTGCTTGATTTGAAACGCAACAGGAGGCTTAATTATCAGTTTGATATAGCTAAAGATGGCAATATAGGCCAGATAGCCGAATTAGACATGAGCCGCAGTAATGAATTTACAGTGGTTTTATCGTTGGGGCGCAATGAATTTGAGGCATCGGCCACAGGATATGCCACCATTAATGATGATTATAGAGCTATGGAGCAAGAGTATATAGAAGGATGGAATAACTATTGCAGGCGATTGGACGTCTTGGATGGCAAGGCAACGCAGCTATATTATACTAGCATGATGGTGATAAAGTCTTATGAGGATAAGACTCATAGAGGCGCTACGATAGCGTCTATGAGCATACCATGGGGCGAAGCGGCCAGTGATGAAAATAGAGGAGGTTATCATCTTGTGTGGGGGCGGGATCTTTATCATACCGCCATGGCATTCATAACCGCCGGCGATAGCATTACGGCCAATCGCGCACTTGAATATCTGGCTTATGTGCAGCAGCGCGATGATGGGAGTTTCCCGCAGAATTCATGGCTTAGCGGTTATCCATATTGGGGAGGCTTGCAGATGGACGAAGTGGCCGATGCTATAATATTGGCGTGGCATCTAAAACGTAAAGATCTCTATTTCAAATTAGTTAAACCGGCTGCTGACTTTATATGTGTTCGAGGGCCGGCTACGCAGCAAGAACGATGGGAAGAGAACGCCGGCTATTCACCTGCCACCATAGCGGCTGAAATAGCCGGGCTGGTATGCGCAGGGCAACTGGCAGGTGACAGCGGTGATATCCATGGTCGCGATCGTTATCTTGAGAAAGCCGATAGATGGCAGGGGGATGTGGACCGCTGGTGTTTTACCACCACAGGCTTTCATGGCAGTGGCCAGTATTATATACGCATAAGCCCAAACGGCGATCCCAATTGCTGTGATAAAGTGCATCTTAGCAACGGTGCCGGGGAATACGATCAACGGGAAGTGGTGGATGCTAGCTTTCTGGAATTGGTCAGGCTAGGTGTAAAACGCGCCGATGATTATCATATAACCGAAACATTGAGGGTAGTTGATGAACTCACAAAAATGAATACGGGCAGGGGGGTAGGATGGTATCGTTATAACCACGACGGTTATGGTGAAACAGAGGATTGTCAGCCGTATTGCGGCGTGGGAAAAGGACGGCTTTGGCCTATATTGACAGGTGAAAGGGGGCATTACGAACTGGCTGCGGGCAATGACCCTACGGAATATATAAGATATATGGAGCAATTTGCCAATAATGGTTATATGTTGCCTGAGCAGGTGTGGGATGATACCGGCGAGCCTACTGGCTCAGCCACTCCACTAGCATGGAGCCATGCTGAATATGTATGCCTGCTGGCATCGGCCACACACCGGCGGATAATGGATCAGCCGGAGTGTGTATATCAGCGTTATTGCGCTGACAAAATGCAGTTATTGCTAAACTCGTAAGGATGAAGTATAATATAAAACGATGATACGTGGCCGGAGTATCTAAAAAAATATATATAATAATGAAAGAAATGGAGGAAATTTGATTTTTGTGGCAAAATCAACGAAAACAAAATTAAAGGTGACCCCGCTTGGGGGAATAAACGAGATAGGCAAGAACATGACCGTTTACGAATATGGATCGGATATGATATTGATGGATTGCGGGTCCACATTTCCGGAAGATGATATGCCTGGCGTTGACCTGGTTATACCGGATACTAGCTATCTCGTAAAAAATAAAGATAAGCTCAAGGGTATTGTATTAACCCATGGGCATGAGGATCATATAGGAGCGCTTCCATATGTACTAAAGGAGATCAATGTGCCAGTATACGGTACCAGGATGACGCTCGGACTGGTGGAGAATAAACTCAAGGAGTTCGGCTTGAGCACCAGCGTCAAGCTCGTGCATGTAGAAGCCGGCAGCAAGATACAGCTTGGCGCTTTCGAAATCGAGCTCATAAATGTAAATCACAGTATAGCCGGTACGGTATCTTTGGCTATACGTTGTCCCGTAGGCCTTATAGTGCATACTGGTGATTTTAAGGTGGATTATACGCCTATAGATGGCGAGGTCATAGACCTGGGGCGTTTCGCTCAGCTCGGACAGGAAGGCGTACTGGCCATGTTTGCTGATAGCACCAATGTGGAGCGTCCCGGATATACCATGTCCGAAAGCGTGGTGGGTGAAACCTTTGATCGCATCTTCGGGGATGCTACCGGCAGGATCATAGTGGCCAGTTTTGCATCAAATGTGCACCGCATACAGCAGGCTATAAATTCAGCGCTGACATTTGATCGCAAGATAGTGATATCAGGCAGGAGCATGGTCAATGTTGTAAATGTGGCTACCGAACTCGGTTATCTGTCAGTTCCTGATGGAGCGATAATAGACGTGGATAAGATGAACAGCTTCCCTCCCGAAAGGATATTGATTCTCACTACCGGCAGTCAGGGTGAACCCATGTCGGCGTTGGCCAGGATGGCTGTTTCCGAGCATAAGAAGATCGAGATAATGCCGGGAGACCTTATAATAATATCAGCCATGCCTATACCGGGCAACGAAAAGATGATACACAGGGTTATAAACGAGTTATTCAAAAAGGGCGCAGATGTGATATATGAATCGCTCGATGAAATTCACGTTTCGGGACATGCCTGTCAAGAAGAGCTAAAGCTTATCCATAAGCTGGTCAGGCCTAAGTATTTTATTCCTGTTCATGGCGAATACAGACATTTGAAACGCCATGCCATGTTAGCGGAATCCTTGGGTATGCCGCCCGAAAATATATTTATACCAGACGTAGGCGTTACAATGGAATTTTCGGAAACGTCATGCAAGGTGGCTGGCAGCGTACCTGCGGGGAGCGTGCTGGTCGATGGCCTGGGCGTCGGCGATGTGGGCAATATCGTATTGCGCGATAGAAAGCACTTATCCCAGGACGGCCTGATGGTGGTAGTGGTTACAATAGATAAAGAAACCGGTACTTCTATAGCTGGGCCAGACATCATATCCAGAGGATTTGTATATGTCAGAGAATCAGAGGCATTGATGGAACAGGCCAAAGTAGTGGTTAAAGGCGTACTGGAAGAATGCAGAAATGGTAAAGTGAAGGAATGGACCACTATAAAATCGAATATAAGGGATGAACTGAAGAAATTTCTATATGAAAAGACCAAGCGCAACCCGATGATTTTACCGGTTATAATGGAGGTATGAGAACGTGAACGTATACGATAAGGCACATGAATTGGCCAGGACATTAAAAGAAAGCCAGGAATATATAGACTATGATAAGGCATTAAAGAAAATCAATGCCAACGATAAGAATAAAAAAATGCTTGCTGATTTCAAAAGACAGGAGTTTCAGATACAGGCCGCTCAGTTGAGCGGCCAACAACCTGATAAAGAGGATGTGGACAAACTTCAGAGGTTATATCAGATATTATGTTATGACAATGATATGAGCGATTACTTCGCTGCCGAATTTCGCTTTAACAGAATGATGGCCGATGTCTACAAGATACTTGGCGATGCCGTCCCGGTCGATATGAGTTTTCTCGAAGAAGAGAATGAGGATGAATAGCAGATACGTTACAAAAGTAGGCCTCATAGCTGCGTTGTATGCCGTACTGACCTATATATTGCCATCTGGACTAGGTTATGGGCCTGTGCAATTTCGTTTATCTGAGGGCCTTGTACTGCTGCCATATGCCGAACCGGCCGCAGTGCTCGGCCTTGCTATAGGCTGTATCATATCCAATCTGGCCAGCCCATTCGGCATCATAGATATTATAGCCGGCAGCGCTGCTACGCTGATAGCGGCATATTTGACTCATATTTTAAGAAAAACCGGCAAGGTATATCTGGCGGCTTTGCCACCTATTGTAGTAAATGGTTTAGGCGTGTCTCTATATGTCAGCTATTTCAGCCACGCGCCTTACTGGATAACGGTAGGTTATATAACATTGAGCGAGTGCATAGCGGTATTCGGTATAGCTATGCCGGTACTGGCGGTATATATGAAGTACGTGAAACCGCGTTTAGCATAAAAGGGAGATAATTAATGCTGGTAAGAGAAGACATAAGGAATATAGCTATAATAGCCCATGTAGACCACGGCAAGACTAGCCTTGTGGACTGCATGTTAAAACAAAGCGGTATATTCCGCGACAATGAAGAAGTAGGCGAGAGGATATTAGATTCCGGCGACCTTGAAAGGGAGCGCGGCATTACTATATTAGCAAAAAATACAGCCATAGAATATAACGGCGTTAAAATAAATATAGTCGATACCCCGGGTCATGCTGACTTTGGCGGCGAGGTGGAGCGCGTGCTAAAAATGGTCAATAGTGTGTTGCTGGTGGTGGACGCCTTCGAAGGGCCTATGCCTCAGACACGTTTTGTGCTCCATAAAGCTTTGGAATTGAATTTGAAGCCTATAGTGGTTATAAACAAGATAGATCGGCCTGATGCTCGGCCGCATGAAGTATTGGATGAGATATTCGATTTGTTCGTTGAACTGGATGCGTCGGATGAGCAATTGGACTTTCCAGTGGTGTATGCTTCTGCAAAAGAAGGCATAGCCAAGATGGAATTGGATGATAATAGCTCCG
This sequence comes from Clostridiales bacterium, assembly GCA_030156435.1. GTDB lineage: Bacteria > Bacillota > Clostridia > Mahellales > Mahellaceae > Mahella. The sequence goes on from JASGMM010000068.1 coordinate 7,955, forward strand.
ACATAAGGCCATTGCTGGATACCATTGTGCGCCATGTAGGGCCGCCTGTCGGGGATCCCGACGCACCTCTGCAGATGATGGTGAGTACTGTAGAGCCTGATGAATACGTAGGCCGCATAGCAGTCGGGCGTATAGAACGCGGTCGCATAAATTATGGCCAGCGCGTGGCGGTATGCCGGAAGGATGGCTCGATATCATATGCCAAGATAGGGCGTTTGTATTCATATAGGGGGCTCAAGCGCATAGAAATAAAGGAATCGTTGCTGGGCGATATAGTGGCGGTATCGGGTATAGAGGATATAAATATCGGTGAGACCATATGCGATGATCAGAACCCAGAGGCTCTGCCATTTGTGGAAATAGAAGAGCCTACCATGTCTATGACGTTCAGCGCCAATAACAGCCCGTTTGCGGGTACTGAAGGTGAATACTTTACGTCCAGGCATCTGCGCGATAGATTGTATCGTGAGATACAGACCAACCTGAGCCTTAAGGTAGAAGAGACCGATTCACCGGATGCTTTCAAGGTGTCCGGGCGCGGTGAATTGCATTTGTCGGTATTAATCGAGACCATGCGCCGCGAGGGGTATGAGTTTCAGGTATCCAGGCCGGAGGTCATATACAGGGAGATAAACGGCGTAAAATATGAGCCTATGGAGCAGCTGATCATAGATGTGCCCGAGGAGTATATGGGTGCTGTAATAGAGAAACTTGGCCCCAGAAAGGCTGAAATGTTAAACATGCATAACATGAATAACGGCTATGTGCGCATGGAGTTTAAGATACCGTCTCGAGGCCTTATAGGATACAAATCCGAATTTATGACCGATACCAAAGGCAACGGTATAATGCATCATATCTTTATGGATTATGAACCATACAAAGGTGATATACCTACCAGGCAAAGAGGTTCTTTGGTAGCCTTTGAAGATGGAGAAACGACCGTATATGGCCTATATAATGCTCAGGAACGCGGAACGCTCTTTGTCGGCCCTGGCGTAAAGGTATATCAGGGCATGGTGGTGGGCGAAAACCTGCGCGGCGATGATATGGATATAAATGTATGTAAAAAGAAACATATGACCAATATGCGTTCCTCTACGGCTGATGAGGCTTTACGTCTGGTGCCTTACAGAGAGATGAGCCTGGAACAGTGTATGGAATTTATAGGCGACGATGAGCTGATAGAAGTAACGCCAAAAAACATACGCATGCGCAAAAGGGTATTAAAGAAAGAGTATAGGGCAAAACAACGTGCAACAGCCAATAGATAAAGAGTATAAACGGATGGGAGTGATTTTATATGCGCAGGCGATTTGCGAGAAGGCCACGAAATTCCGCTATTATGCCTATGCTCCTGGTTATATTGCTGGCGATCGCATGGCTGCTGGCAACTAATGGAATCGGACAACCGACTAGTGTCAGCCAGTCCAGTGTTATTGATAATGTCGTGGTACATGTATTGGACGTGGGGCAGGCTGACAGCATACTGATACAGTGGCCTACAAACCATGCCATGCTTATAGACGGCGGTAACAGGGATGACGGCCGGTTTATAGCGAAGTATCTTGAGCAAGCCGGCGTACAACAATTGGATTGCTTGATCGCTACCCATCCGCATGAGGACCATATAGGAGGACTGCCATATATAATCGAACAAATTCCTGTTAAAGCGATATATATGCCCAAGGTTACGGCTAATACCAAAATATACGAAGACTTGTTAGATACCATAAAAGATAAGGGTTTGCACATTAATACCGCTAAAGCCGGTGTATTGTTGCCTTTAGACGGTGGTATAAGCGCTGCTTTTTTAGCTCCTGTAGGCGATAAATACGAGGATCTGAATCAATATTCAGCGGCGCTAAAGATACAGCATGGGCAAGCACGTTTCCTGTTTATGGGTGATGCTGGGTTGGTATCGGAGCAGCAAATGCTCAAATCTGGACAAGACTTGACAGCCGATGTGGTGAAAATAGGGCATCACGGTTCAGCCGATGCCACTTCCGATGAATTTTTGGATGCTGTCCAGCCAAGGGCGGCAGTCATATCGGTAGGCCGAGGCAACGATTATGGTCATCCCAATCAATCCACGCTGGATAAACTAGCCGAACGGAATATAGCTGTTTATAGAACAGATGAGGACGGTATTATCACCTTTATGACCGATGGCAAGGATATAGAGGTGGGTACGAGCAGGAGCGGTAAATGATGAGCGATAAGGCAAAGCTTATAAATATATACGATATGCTGTACGGATACTTCGGTCCGCGTCACTGGTGGCCAGCTGATACGCCATTTGAAGTGATGGTCGGCGCGATATTGACGCAAAACGTGGCGTGGGTTAATGTGGAAAAGGCTATACGTAACTTAAAAGAGGTTGATGTGTTGGAACCGTCAAGGTTGGCCTATATGGATTCAGAGGAGCTTAAAGTGCTCATAAAGCCGGCAGGCTTCTACAATCAAAAAGCACCGAGGCTGCAGTATATGAGCAGATATATAGTGGAGCAGTGCGATGGCAGTGTGGACAAGCTTTTTGAAGGAGATATTTACGAAGTGCGCGGCATATTGCTCTCCTGGCCGGGTGTGGGTCCGGAAACCGCTGATGCCATGCTGCTTTATGCTGGCAATAAGCCGATTTTTGTAATAGACGCCTATACACAGCGCGTTTTCTCCAGATTGGGTTTGCTGCCATCCGATGTTTCCTATGAAAGAGCTCAGGCATATTTTATGAGTAACCTTCCCAACGATGTGCAGCTTTTTAATGAATACCACGCTCTTATAGACGAGTTAGCCAAACGCGTATGTTTGAAACGCAACCCGTCATGCGGCCGGTGCCCGTTGAGTCAATGCCGATGGGCTCAAAAGGAGGTGCTTGCCGATGCATAATATGAGCCGTGGTCAACAGATGGTATTCATCGTGCTTATAGCCGCCCTGCTTATAGAAACCGGTGTTATGTTATGGACCGGCCGAGCTGAAAAGGCTCTTAACGATGATATAATAATAGATGCCAAAAGCATGAAACCTTTAGATGAGGCGGTTTCCAACGAAAAAAACAATGCTGAAGATGCTGACATACAAAAAGAGCAACCGCAAACGATAAAAGTATATGTAGTCGGTAGTGTCAACAAGCCAGGTGTCTATGAATTAAGCGATGGCGAGAGGGTAGAAGCTGCCATACAATCCGCCGGGGGGGCCTCTAATGATGCGGATATGTCGGGTATAAATCTGGCGCAGCGCTTAAAGGACGAGGATATGATATATGTACCAAAAATCGGCGAGGCTGCATCGCCGGTCGTCCCACAAAACGCACAGCAAAAGGACGGCAAGATAGATATAAACAGTGCGACCATAGAGGAATTGGAT
>JASGMM010000069.1 GCA_030156435.1 Clostridiales bacterium
TTGCCTATTTTTATAAACTGGTCTTTAAGGAATTCCTGTATATCTTCAGTTAAAACAGGCTTTCTATATTTAACCGACCATACAATATGATAATTAACGCGATATACGCATGTTCTAGCATGAATTAAGTTATTTTTATCCATGCATATAGTATACCATAGATGTTGTGCAGATACAAGTGTTTATGTATATTCTATTACATTCACATAGTATCTAGTGTAATTAAAAACCGGCTCTCATCTCTGCAATGAATTGGAGAGGATTCCCGCCGTCTTGTCCTAAAAATATAACATATAGTTGTATCAAAATCAATACTTTTCGCCGAGTTTTTATTGTAATTTTATTACATCATCACATTTAAGTTATGACAACTGTGTCGAATTATGAAATAATGTTATATCAATTATTGTATCAGGGATTGATATTTGCAATTATCGTGAACAGATGCTAAAATATCATTTATAGAGAGGTGCATACATGAGTGAGTATATTTGAGTCAATTATGCTGCTTTGCTTTGGAGCAGCATGGCCTTTTTCCATTTATAGGTCGTATAAATCCAGGTCTACCGCCGGAAAAAGCCTGATATTTTCGGTGCTTTTGTTGATCGGATATATATCCGGGATACTGCATAAGATTTTCTACAGCTATGATAATGTTATAATACTCTATATAATCAACAGTATCATGGTAGCCATCGACATATTGCTATACATGCGCAATAAAAAATATCAGGAGAGTACAGAACATTAATAGAAAAAGGGGTGTTTCAATGGCTATACAGTGGGACCAGTCACTATCGGTCGGCATCGATAAGATCGATAATCAACATAAAGAACTTTTTAATAGGGTCAATGCTCTTCTCGATGCCTGTAATCAAGGCAAAGGCAAACAGGTCGTAGGTGAAATAATAGATTTTCTCGGCGATTATGTGGTTACGCATTTTGGCGCCGAAGAAAGATACATGCAGCAGTACAATTATCCGGATTATGGTGCACATAAAGCCATGCATGATGGCTTTATCGATAGCTTCGGTCAGCTCAAGAAGAAATTCGAAAGCGAAGGCCCCGGTATACAGCTAGTGCTGCAAACCAACCGTACAGTAGTCGATTGGCTTATAAAGCACATAGGCAATACCGACAAAGCATTGGGTACATTTTTAAAAACAAAAATGTAGTGATTATAAAAAGCCGCGGGGGTCAAATCCGCGGCTTTTTATCAGTCCTCGCTTTCAAACTTAGCAAGAGAAACTATTCTCTGACCGTTTTCCACCTTCATTAATGTCACACCCTGGGTATTGCGCCCTTGTATCGGTATGCCCTTGACTTCCAGGCGTATTATTATACCGTCGGACGTTATCATCATTATTTCATCGTCTTCATGCACCACTTTTATAGCCGCCAGCGGTCCAGTCTTATCGGTAATCTTCATGGTGATAATACCTTTGCCACCGCGACTTTGGCTTCTGTACTCTTTGAGCGGCGTACGCTTGCCGTAGCCGTTTTCGCTTACCATAAGAAGTTCTGCGGATTCATCGACCAGTTCCATATCTATCACTTTATCGCCGGGGTTGAGCGTTATAGCCTTAACACCATGGGCGGTTCTGCCCATAGGCCGCACATTATCCTCCGGGAAACGGATGGCTATTCCTTCTTTTGTGCTTATTATAACCTCATTCTTGCCATTGGTCAGTTCAACCCCTATTAGTTCATCGCCTTCGCCGAGGCCTATGGCTGTAAGGCCGTTTTTATGGATATTATCATATTCTTCTATAGAGGTTTTCTTTATATAGCCTTCCCGCGTAGCCATTATAAGGTACTTTTCGTCATCTATATGCCTTATAGGTATGACGGCACTTATCTTTTCACCCCCTGACAAGTTCAGCAGGTTTATTATGGCCGTACCTTTGGCCTGCCGACCTGCCTCTGGCACATCATATGCACGCATCATATATACCTTTCCTTTATTAGTAAAGAACAGCATATAACTATGCGTAGAGGTAACGAATATATGCTCTACAAAGTCCTCATCCCTGGTCTGCATGCCCGTTATACCCTTGCCGCCGCGTCGCTGGGATTTATAAGTATCTAGCGGCAAGCGTTTTATATATCCGAAATGGGTCAGCGTTATGGCTACTTCCTCATCCTGTATGAGATCCTCTACTTCCATTTCATCGGCTTTACTGCTTATCTGGGTACGCCTGTCGTCGCCGTATTTATTGCGTATAGCTTTAAGCTCATCCTTTATTATTTTATATACCATACCCTCATCGGCCAACACGCGGCGCAGATACTCTATGGTGCTCATAATCTGGGAATATTCTTCTTCTATTTTATCCCTTTCAAGACCGGTCAAGCGCTGCAGTCTCATATCCAATATAGCCTGGGCCTGCTTATCCGACAGATTAAACTGCGTCATCAATCCTTCTTTGGCTATCTGCACCGTCCGAGATGAACGTATAAGCGCTACTATAGCGTCTATATGATCCAACGCTATGCGCAGACCTTCCAGTATGTGAGCTCTAGCTTCGGCTTTTTCTAGATCGTATCGGCTACGCCTTACTATGACGTCTTTTTGATGGTCTATATAGTAATAGAACATCTGCTTTATATTCAGCACTTTAGGCTGATTATCGACTAAAGCCAGCATTATGATACCGAATGTATCTTCCAGACGCGTATGTTTATATAAAAGATTGAGTACGACATTTGGGTTTACATCGCGCTTTAAATCTATAGCGATGCGCATACCCTCTTTATCGGATTCGTCCCTTATATCAGCTATTCCGTCTATCCGCTTATCTTTTACCAGATTAGCTATCTGTACAACAAGATCAGCCTTGGTGACCTGATAAGGTATCTCGGTTACTATTATACGCGATCTTCCGCCTGGTAAAGGTTCTATAGATGTTTTACCCCGTACCTTTATTCTGCCGCGACCGGTATGGTATGCTTGCTTTATCCCATCTCTCCCCATTATAATACCGCCGGTAGGAAAGTCCGGCCCCTTAAGTGTTTTCATCAATTCATCTATGGATATATCCGGATCATCCATGATCTTTATAGCCGCATCTATGGTTTCTTTAAGATTATGCGGCGGTATATTAGTGGCCATGCCCACAGCTATACCGGCTGAGCCATTGACCAGAAGATTTGGAAAACGCGAAGGTAATACCACCGGCTCTTTTAAGGTTTCATCAAAATTTGGTATAAAATCAACGGTTTCTTTATCTATATCGGTGAGCATCTCCATAGCCAGGTGCGACAGGCGTGCCTCGGTATAACGCATAGCCGCCGGAGGATCATTGTCTATTGATCCGAAATTGCCATGCCCGTCTACCAATGGATATCTCATGCTGAAATCCTGTGCCATACGCACCATGCTGTCGTAAACTGCAGCTTCGCCGTGCGGATGATACTTTCCGAGTACGTCACCGACTATCCTAGCCGATTTTCTATACGATTTGTCGGGTGTCAGCCCTAACTCGCTCATAGCATAAAGTATGCGACGGTGTACTGGTTTTAAACCATCACGCACATCAGGCAGTGCTCTACCCACTATGACGCTCATAGCATAATCTATGTATGAATGTTTCATCTCTTCTTCGAGATTTACTTCTATAACCTTTGTTTGTTCCTCTTCAGGCATCTATATTCCTCCATATGTCTGTATACTCTTTTATATATTATATCATATTTTCGCATAAAAAACGGCGAACTTTGATCATTTGAATGACTAAATTTCACTCTTGACGAAAGCATAAAGATGGTCTATACTAGATGATGTGATGAGCGCCTGTAGCCCAATTGGATAGAGCGCTTGGCTACGGACTAAGAGGCTGGGGGTTCGAATCCCTCCAGGCGCACCATTAGATATTTTCATATTATAGAACGCGCGCGGGAAAACCGCGGGTGCCGCATTATTTGATTCTGGGAATAAAAGCGCAGCCCAAAAGGCATCGTGCACAACAAGGAAATCAAAATAAGTCTGGTAAGCTGGCATAGCTCAATCGGCAGAGCAGCTGATTTGTAATCAGCAGGTTAAGGGTTCGAGTCCCTTCGCCAGCTCCAATATTTTAGTGGCTTGCAGGGCTTGGGATATTCTCCCAAACCCTTTTTTGTATGCGGAATTTTATAACGCCACTAATTATATGTTTGTTTCATAGATAGCTCAAGAGTTCTTTTGCAATCGCTATCTTCTACCATTAAAAGATGAAGGCTTTTTAACGCTGCGTATATGAATTGAGCAGGTTATTGTAGATAGGCAGTATTTTTTAAAGCAGCCTTTACAGCAGCTTCAATAGCTAATGCCGCAAAACCCCCTATCAAAGCGTTTATAAGCTGCGGAAGTTGCATAGCCTGAGCTACCGGCTGAGGTACAGATACTACGAAGCGTACAGCTGACGATAGTATAAGGAACTTTACTATTGAACCGGCGGCGATACCGATAACAGAACCCCACCGCTTACCCATGAATTGTCGGCCCAACCAAAACAGTAACACCATAACGCCATTGCCTATCATTATAAACGGTATCATAGGCGCCAGGGGAGGCGCCAATATGCCCCTTAAAAAGGCTATCCAAGGCGTCAGCAGGCCTATAATTATACCGCTTATTGCACCCGCAAAGGCCCCTGATAGAAATAGCATAGCGTTAACAAGCGGGCCGGTTACGGGCTGGGGTAATCCTATTATTTGAACCGCCAAGGTTATAGCTAAAAGCACCGCTGACAGCGTTATCCATCTTATGCGCTTATGCATATCCATGATTCCCTCCTTTGGGATTTTGCCATCCGATCCGTGCTGAGGGTATACAGTCCAGCGAACTGGAATAGGCTTTTATGTCAAGAAGCAAGCTGCCATCCAGCGCGTCCAAACCTCTCACAGTCAGTTTATTCCCGTCGACCGAGACAAGGTCAACAATGCACAGCGCGATAGGGTTTGGGCGATTCGGAGAGCGGCTGGAAAACACACCGATTTGCTCGGTGCTAAATGGTGTAGTGCTTTGCAACACGTTCCTGTCAGACCTGTCCCCCCAGTACAGCACAAACAGGTTAGTCAAGGTTTCCACGCCTTTCAGCCCGGGCACATATTCATCAAATAATTCGATGACCGCAAGATTATCTGAAAGCCTTCCTTGACGAGGTGCGCCTTTTTTATCCTTATACCGGCTATGAATTATACCGATCGGTTTCAGTTCTATATTCACATACAAACCTCCTCTTTTTCAGGCTTTATCATGGCTACCATCCTCTCGAATAATCCCGAAAGCAATCCAGACAGACCTTTTTTCCGTCTTGTAGGCGTATCTTGTGTTCCGGCGCTTCTTCGCCGCATATTTCGCATACGACGGTGGAGAAAAGCCTGGCTTTCTCCGGCACCCCATATCGCGGTTTGCCAAAAGAGAATACCTCATCAATCGGCGCGGTCAGGATAAATGCTTGCCTTTGAGTGCGATCCATATTCCCTGCGTTTGGCTTTGCAATCACACGCAAACTTTCCCCTGTCTTTCGATTATAGAAATTGAAAGCCATCTTGCCGGTCCCATGATAAAGCAAATTACCCTTTCCAAGCGTGCAGCCGGTAATCACCTGTATGGCATCCACGCCGCAAGCATCGTTTTCCGTCACGCATACAATTTCTTCGTCGGCAGAAAACTCCAATCCTAATTTTTCTATTGCTGCTTCACAAGCTCGAAAACCGATAGCTAATCCCGGACATTGGTGTCCATGAAACGCTACGCATTTTTCCCAAAGTTGTTGATCCATTGTACCCCTTTCTCTGATAAAAAACAAAGACCGACTAAGCATGGTCTCATATAGCTTAGATCCGTTGTCTTATCCTGCATCATAATGAATTTTCTCCGCTGACTTAAGATGGTTCTCCATCATGGCCATGGCCTCTACGCTTGCATGACCGATTTGGCATTCCTTCTCCGCCATCGGAATCGACCCTGTATATTGTTTTCTGATGGCATTGCGGGCATACCATGTCACACCCGCGTCCGGTACCATACGGTTCTTCAAATTCATAACCGCATGAGGCACAGCGGAAATGCCTTTTTGCTACCTGGTAATTGCCGCCCTCTATACGTATGGCCTTTCCGTCAATCAAAGCCTCGGCGATCTTCTGATGAGCGGTAACCAGTATCCGCTGAAATGTAGGGCGCGAAATCTGCATGCGTTGTGCGCACTCTTTTTGTTCCAGCCCTTCCAAATCCTTAAGCCTTATAGCTTCAAATTCCTCTATACTTAAAACGACTTCCTCCAGCTGTCTCATGGGTATTCCCATCGGTTTAAAAAGCGAGATATATGGTAGATCTTCTACAAATCTGGTCTTTGGCGGTCTCGGCATTCCATCCACTCCTGTCGTTAAAATCTATATAGATTATAACCTTTTTTATATCTTGTATCAAATACTATATTTCACAATATTATTGACATATGACCATAATATGATTATACTTATTATTAGAGCATATGCTCACTATAAAACAAACGGAGGTATGTTAATATGAAAATAGCAGTTACAGCCACAGGGCGGACACCGTCCGTACCGATAGATAGCAGGTTTGGCAGAAGCCCGTTTTTCATCATATACGATATGGATAAGGATAATTGGGAATGCGTCGAAAACGATAGCACCGCTTCTGCAAGCGGAGCCGGTATATCTACCGCCCAAATGCTGGCGGCAAAAGGCGTGAATGCCGTTATAACAGGTAACGTAGGGCCAAATGCCATGCAAGCACTTCAAGCTGCCGGCATCGATGTATACGCCGCAGCTAGCGGCAGTGTGGAGCAGGTCGTTGAAATGTATAAGCGTGGCGTATTGGAAAAAATCTCAACAGCTACCGTAAGCTCAAAGCATGACGCCCATCCGGTTGCCGGAAAAACCGCCAGAATAGCCATAGCCACAGAGGGCGATTATGTATCTCAACATTTTGGCCACTGCTCAACATATACGCTGGTCGATATAGATAACGGCCAGGTAAAAAATAAGGCCATCGTTATGAACCCCGGGCACGAACCGGGATTTCTACCGCATTATCTGGCAAAGGAATCTATAAATTATATCATCGCCGGCGGTATGGGTACACAAGCCCAAGCTATTTTTAATCAGCTCGGCATAAAGCCTATACTTGGCGTAACCGGCACGATAGATGAGGCAATAGAGGCATTTGTAAATGATAAACTCCAAGACGGAGAAAGCCTTTGTGATCATTAAAGAAAGGATGGAAAAAATGATAGCAATTGTAAACAAAATTCGGTGCAGCGGCTGCGGCGATTGTATGGCGGTATGCCCCGTAGATGCTATAACGATGGCGCTTGGCAAAGCTGAGGTGGACCCCGATGAATGCATAGGTTGCGGCGCATGTGTGGATGAATGCCGTCGCGGAGCCATAAGCATGCGCGATTGAAAGGTTTGAAAAACAAATGATAGTTGCTATAGCCAGCGGTAAAGGCGGTACCGGTAAAACCACCATAGCTGTAAATATGGCGTTATCCCTGCGTAAGCATAAAACGGTTCAGTTGCTGGACTGCGATGTGGAAGAGCCGAATGCCGCCATTTTCCTCAATCCGAAATTTGATGCTGAGGAAGAAATATCTATCCCCATACCATCAGTGGATAACGAGTTGTGCAATCTATGCGGACGCTGCGCTGAGGTATGCTTTTTCCATGCCATAGCGGTTTTGGGCAATCATGTTTTGACTTTCCCAGAATTATGCCATGGATGCGGCGGATGTACACTTTTTTGTCCTACCGGCGCTATAACGGAAAAACCGGAAACGATCGGTACAATAGCGACCGGATACGCGCAGGATATTTCCTTTGTGCAAGGACGGCTCAAACCTTCCAGCACAGCCACAGCCACGCTCATAAAAGAGGTAAGACGAAGAGCGGCTAATTTAGATGCCGTCCTTATAGATGCCCCGCCCGGCACATCATGCCCGGTTGTCGCATCGGTAAACAAGGCCGATTTTTGTTTGCTGGTGACAGAACCGACCCCTTTTGGCCTAAATGACCTGGTGCTGGCCGTGGATATGGTAAGAGCGCTGAACATTCCTCTAGGCGTCATAATAAATCGGTCGGATGAAAACGACGACATAATAAAGGAATATTGCGGTAAAAATGATATACCCATACTTATGAGCATACCCTTTCAGCGCCAGTATGCGGCCTATTATGCCCAAGGTATTCCATTGGTGGAGGCCGCCCCGGAATGGGAGCAGGCGTTTCAAAACTTATGGGACGATATTGAACGGAGGTCGAGATAATGAAAGAGATCCTGATAATAAGCGGCAAAGGTGGTACTGGTAAAACCTCGGTCACCAGTTCCATAGCTGCCCTGTGTGAAAATAAGATAATGGCGGACGCTGACGTGGATGCCGCCGATCTTTATCTCGTGCTCCAGCCTTCAATAATAGAAACCCACGAATTTTATGGTTCGAAAAAGGCGATCATAGATAGTGAAAAATGTACGCATTGCCGTCTTTGTATGCAGGCATGCCGTTTTGACGCCATAAACAATTTCCAAGTCGACCCCATATTATGCGAGGGATGCGGCGTATGCTACCATATATGCCCACGTAATGCTGTAAGCATGAAAGACAATTTATCCGGACACTGGTATATATCCGATACTCCATATGGAACCCTGGTACATGCCAAACTAGGCACAGCAGAAGAGAATTCCGGCAAACTGGTAGCCGAGGTGCTGCGCTCGGCAAAAGAAATGGCAGAACAGCAGGAAGCACCCTATATTATAATCGACGGACCGCCTGGTATAGGTTGTCCGGTAATATCGGCATTATCTGATGCGGATATGGTATTGATAGTTACAGAACCAACCGCATCAAGCCTACATGATTTACAACGTTTATTAGAATTAACAGCCAACTTTAAAGTTGATGTATCGGTATGTATAAATAAATATGATTTATCTGAGGAGCAAAGCCGAAATATAGAATACTTCTGTTATGATCAAGGTATCCCGGTCATCGGCAAAATTCCTTTTGATAAGAACGTTATAAATGCCATAGCTCACGGCATTCCACCGGTAAAATACGGCGGACCGGCAGCTTTGGCTATCAAAGATATATGGGAAATAATGAAGAATAAAATAGATAGCGAATAGATGAAAGATGCCGTACGTTTGAACAAGCGTACGGCATCTTTCATCTGCATAGCAAAGAAGCTATTCTTCCTGATCTTTATCCTTTTTTAACTGGTCCAGACGCTTTTGTACCGCTTTAATCTGCTCTTGCATAAGCTCGAGTTGCTCTGTCAGCGCTTCTTCTTCGCCCGTATCATAAGCCGTATTATAAAGCGGTGCTACATACGGTGCCACCGGTGCCACATACGGTGCCGCATATCCTCCACGTGCCCAAAACGGCAAACCAGTAGCGTAATACATGTGCCTATATCCACGACCTCTGCCGTAGAATCCTACCGGATTCATATATCCAGGCACGGCATAACCGGCACAATATCCTGCCGCTCTGCCCGTCCTAGGCCCCAATCCGGCCGGCCCGGTTCCATCTCCTCTAGGCATGTTACCTCACCTCCTTCCAATATTATCTTCTTAGCTCACGTTCTATGTCCACTATTATTATAACCAAGTTATGAGCATATGTCAATAACTTTTTAAAAAATTTTTATGGCTATACATTTACCGCTATCGGGCATGTTCGGGACTTTCACCCGTTAGACTGCGCCCATGTCGGGCACACTGATAAAAGCCCCTTTCTGGTTTATGTTGCTAATCGCCACCAGAAAGAAGCTTTTATTATTCAGCCATACATAAAATTTCGTATAGCCTCAACAGGCTCTAATTGGCTTCTTTATTTTGTGAAAGAGTAACCAATGCCGATAAGGCACCCTGTGTTGTTATTTTGTTCTTTTTTAAAGGTAAACCTTTATGTCCCTGAAAACGTATATATTGATCTTCAGTGAAATCAATATTAATTTTAAATTCTGCATAGCTTTTATTTTTCAGACCAAAATCATCATTTTTATATATCATTTTACTTCCTTCCTGAAACATGTTTTTATCATAAAGCTCTATACTGCAGGAAGATAAATCGCTCTCACTATTATTAGCTACTTCCAAGATATATTCATCTTGACCGTTCTCATATATTGAAAATTCAAGATTTTCAGATATTTCATAAAGGCCGGTACTATCGCCTGCCATAAAATAGTATGATGTCCCCAATATTACAATAACGATGGCTACAAGAATTCCAATTTTAATACCCTTTTTAATCTTCATAAGTAAACTGTCGAGTAGGCAGTCTCGACACTCCTTTCCAATATTTTGTTATTGTGAAGGGATTGCCTACCGCCCTTCGTAGAACCCTACGTGCGGTTCCCCCGCATACGGCTCTTCTAACATACATGTACTAGTGTACTTTTCGCTTATCAAGTCCGGATTGTTATCGGCTGTTAGCTGGACTTCGCCGAACTCGGTATTTCACCGAGCTATATATCTGGCACCGAAACGGCGCACCTCCAATTTATATTATAGTTATATATTCTATATTCTACATTTATTTTATAATCCCTTCTTTTTTTTAAAATTTTCTTTGCACTTTTACCTATATCTGCTGTTATTCCTTCGTTAGCATTATAACCGCCTCAGATATATTATACACGAACATGTATTTGCATGTAATAAAAATTTCAAAATACAACCTTATTTTGATGAAAATATGGTATAATAAAGGTGGAAATACCGGAGGTGAGTCAATATGCGTAAAGCAGTTATATTCAACAAAACTTTATCAATTGCCATTTTAGCTGTTTTCGCTGTTAGCATATCCATAGGTTATGGAATTAGCATCGGTAGTTTAAAAGCTGATGCTGATAATGAAGAAAATATAAACGGTCAACCCGTTAGTCAGCCCAAGCTTCTTACTGAGGAAGAAGTTATTGAGAGAGCTGAAAAAATAATCGTTGAACTAGAAATTACCATGCCGGTAGTGAATAAGGTCCCTCGAATGATCTGGTCGGATAAAGATAAACGAAGTTTTCAAGATGGTTATTATACAATAGTTCCTAATGATGCTATTATGATGGATACCCTTGCCTTCAACTATATCCTTCCTACTACCGGCCGGATTCGGGACTTGCACCCGTTAGACTTCGCCCATGCCGAGTGCACTATAAAAACGGTTTAAACTTATAAGTTTAA
>JASGMM010000007.1 GCA_030156435.1 Clostridiales bacterium
GCAGCATCCCTCCATTGACCGTTTTGCTTTATGCGCAGCACGCCGATGCCTATAGGGCATACCATCGGTTCATGGCCGGCCAGCACGCCCATATACCCATCGCTGGTGTAACCGTTGGAAACAGGGAATATTATCTCCTCTACGTCGCCGTCGAAGAACTCGCGATCGGGCGAAACTATGTCCAAATGAAAGTTCGGCATATCAGCGCCCTCCTTGCTTTAATCTCTCGGCTTTTTGGTACACTTCATCGATATTACCCACCATCAGGAAAGCCTCTTCGGGCACATCGTCCATATGACCGTCTACTATCTCCTTGAAACCCTTTATAGTTTCGTTGAGCGGCACATATTTGCCCGGCATGCCGGTGAAAGTCTCGGCTACCGAGAACGGCTGCGATAAAAAGCGCTGTATTTTCCTGGCGCGATAAACGGTCAATTTATCGTTGTCGCTCAGCTCCTCTATACCGAGTATCGCTATTATATCCTGAAGCTCTTTATAGCGCTCCAGTATCTCTTGTACGCGCCGAGCCGTATTATAATGCTCTTCTCCGAGTATGCGGGCGTCTAATATGCGGGATGTGGATGCCAGCGGGTCGACGGCCGGATATATGCCCATTTCCACTATGTCTCTCGACAGCACGGTCATGGCATCCAAATGGGCGAATATAGCGGCCGGAGCAGGATCGGTCAGATCGTCGGCCGGCACATATACGGCTTGGACAGATGTAATAGAGCCGCTTTTTGTTGAGGTTATGCGCTCTTCCAGCGAGCCTACATCTTGAGCTAATGTGGGCTGATAACCTACTGCCGACGGCATCCTGCCCAAAAGAGCCGATACCTCAGAGCCTGCTTGCACATATCGGAATATGTTGTCTATGAACATGAGCACATCCTGATGCTCTACATCGCGGAAATATTCGGCCAACGTAAGCCCGGTCAAGGCCACGCGCATGCGCGCACCGGGCGGTTCATTCATTTGACCGAACACCATGGCGGTTTTATCCAGCACGCCGGATTCTTTCATTTCGTTCCATAGTTCATTGCCCTCGCGCGTGCGCTCGCCGACGCCGGTGAATATCGAAAACCCGCCGTGCTCGGTGGCTATATTGTGTATCAGCTCCATTATGAGGACGGTTTTGCCCACGCCAGCACCACCGAATAAGCCTATTTTACCGCCCCTGGGATATGGCGCTAACAGGTCTACCACCTTTATGCCGGTTTCAAATACCTGGCTGACCGGTTGCTGTTCTGAAAATGCAGGAGATTCCCTGTGTATGGGCATATAATCTGTGGTTTTCACATCGCCGCCGTCATCTATCGGTTGGCCCAATACATTAAATAGGCGTCCAAGCACGCCTCGCCCTACCGGCACCTTTATCGGGCCACCTGTATCAGTAACTTCCATACCGCGCTGCAGACCATCGGTGGAGGCCAAGGCTATGCAGCGGACTACATCGCTGCCGAGATATTGCGCCGTTTCTACTACTACCTTGCCGTTATCGGCGCTGATCTCTAAAGCATTATTCAGATCGGGCAGATATCCGTTATCGAACCGTACATCCACTACCGGCCCTATAATCGATATCACATGCCCTATATTGTTGTTCGTACTCAATGTCATCACTCCTTTGCAATAGCGTTGGCACCGCCTATAATTTCGGCCATTTCCTGTGTGATGGCCTCCTGGCGTACGGTGTTGTAGGTCAATGTAAGGTCTTTTAACAATTCATCTGCATTATCTGTAGCGGTCTGCATGGCTAACATGCGGGCGCTGTGCTCGCTGGTGAAAGACTCTACCAATGCGCCATATATGAGGCCTTTTATATATTCGGGCACCAGCACCCTGAATACCGCATGGCGCGACGGTTCATATTTTATAAATTCTCTTATGCCGTCGTTATCCTCATCTAACTTGAGACGTTCGGTTTCCAACGGCAGCAGACGCAAAGTCCTCGGCTCTTGCCGGCTACCGCTTACCAATTCAGTATATATTACATATATCTCATCCAACAGCTGCTGATTGTATAGCCTTACCATCATATCGGCTATATCCCTGGCGTTGTATATACTCGGATCCTGTGCTGTGTATAAGAATTCGACGTCTATAGTATAACCGTGGCTTATAAAGTAACGTCTGCCAACTTCGCCTACGACGAACAATGAGCGCTCAGGCTTATCATCCATCTGAGCCACCGCTTCTTTTATAATATTGTGATTGTATGCTCCGCATAAGCCCCGATCTCCGGTGATCACTATATACCCTATTCTTTTGGGACGGTCGCCTATATCGCGCGATATAAAATGACTGGTTACGTCGGGTGAGTGCTGGAGGATATCGGCCATGGTCTCGCGTATCTTATGGTAATAGGGCAGGGTCGCATTCAGTTGTGCGCGCGCCCGCCTAACCTTTGTGGTGGATATGAGGTACATGGCCTTGGTTATTTGCTGCGTTTCTCTGACACTCTTTATACGTTCCAGCAACTCACTTCTGCTCGGCATTTTTGTCACCCGGCCTTTGCTTATATTCTTCTATGAAAGCATGCAATGCCTGTTTTATGCTTGCTTCGGTATCATCATCCATTGTACCTGTTTGTTGTATGAACTGCATGGCTTGTGGTGCATGGAGCTCCATATATTCGATTAATGACGGTTTTAAGTCGTTTATGGCTTCCACAGGTATACCTTCAAGATAGTTGTTTATGGCCGCATAGAGCAGCACAACCTGATGGCTTACCGGCAGCGGTTTATATTGTTCCTGCTTTAACATTTCGGTAATTCTTTCGCCGCGTGCCAGGCGCCGGCGCGTGTTATCGTCCAGTTCGGCTCCAAATTGAGCGAAGGCGGCCAGTTCGCGGTATTGCGCCAGCTCCAGACGAAGTGTGCCGGCGATTTTTTTCATCGCTTTGGTCTGAGCGGCGCCTCCTACCCTGGACACCGACAAGCCAACATTTACAGCCGGTTTGACGCCGGCCAGGAATAATTCGTTTTCAAGATATATCTGACCGTCGGTTATGGATATAACGTTGGTCGGTATATAAGCCGATATGTCGCCGGCCAGCGTTTCTATAATAGGCAAAGCGGTCATAGATCCGCCGCCTAATCTTTCATCCAAACGCGCCGACCTTTCCAGCAGGCGTGAATGCAGGTAAAATACATCTCCAGGGAATGCCTCACGGCCCGGCGGACGGCGCAGCAGCAAGGAAAGGGTACGGTAGGCTACGGCGTGCTTGGATAGGTCGTCGTATATTATAAGCACATCCTTACCGCTATACATGAATTCTTCAGCTATGGCGCAGGCCGCATATGGGCATACATATTGCAGCGCCGCAGGTTCGCTTGCCGACGCCAGTACCATGACGGTATAATCCATAGCGCCAAATTCATCAAGCGTATGTGCTAATTGCGCCATAGATGACGCCTTCTGGCCTATACCCACATATACGCATATGACGTCCTGGTCTTTTTGGTTCAATATGGTATCCAATGCTATGGCAGTTTTGCCGGTTTGCCGGTCACCTATGATGAGTTCGCGTTGGCCGCGGCCTATAGGTATCATCGAGTCTATGGATACGATGCCGGTCTGCAATGGTACCGTTACCGGTTGTCGATCTATAATTGGCGGCGCGGGATTTTCTATGGGCCTGCTCTTATCGGACGGTATCGGGCCTTTGCCGTCTATGGGGCGGCATAGCGCATCCACTGCGCGGCCTATCAAAGCATCGCCCACAGGTACCGATATAACGCGGCCGGTGCGCTTTACCTGCGTTCCTTCCTTTATATCCGATGACATGTCCAAAAGCACGGCTCCTACGCTGTCCTCGTTCAGATTCATAGCCAGGCCATATACATCGTTACCGAAATCCAGCATTTCATTGCTCATGCAATGCTCCAAGCCATATATTATGGCTATGCCGTCGTTGTACCGGGTAACATAGCCGGTATCTTCAACATGGGCCTTTTGATCAAAGCCCTCTATCTCCTGACGAAGGATAGAGGCTATTTCATTTATTTTTACGGGCATTTAAACACCTCGCTTTCTAAACGGAAATATTGGCTGCAAGCCTTCTGGCAGCTGATTTTATGGCACTTAAGCGCGAAGCGATGGAGCGATCTATCGTACGGCCGCCTATCTCCAATCTCAAGCCTCCTATTATGGATGGGTCTACGATATTTTCGATATATACCGATTTGCCATACGTTTTTTCCAGTTGACCCTTCAGCATAGCCATTATATCAGGATTCAGCGGGCGAGCAGCGACGGCCCGTACCTCGAGTATACCTGCATGGCGGCGATATAAATGGGCATATTGCTTTACTATATCGCCCAGCCGACTAAGACGGCGGTTTTTTATTATTATGCCGATGAACCTTATTATCTCCTCATCGCATGTATCGGAAAATATCCTTCTTACGGCACGCGCTTTTTCATCCATGGATATTATGGGATTCATCAATGCCTTAAAGAGATCGGAGCTGGCGCTTACAGTTTCCATGACGGTTTGCAATTGCTGCATATATGCCTCTATGCGGTTTTTATCCACAGCGGTTTCGAATAATGCAGCGGCGTAGTTTTCAGCGACTGAATCGGGCATATTCCTACCCCCTTATGCCTTGTTCTATAATGGACTTTACAAGCTGTTCGTCGGTTTCAGCATCCAGCTCGCGCTGCAGTATTTCAGATACCGCTGCCATGGCAAGCGCGGCTATCTGATCCTTGGCATGCTCTATGGTCAGTTCTTTTTGCCTTTGTGCCTCAATTTGGGCTTTGGTGAGTATAGTTTCGGCCTGAGCTTTAGCATCGTTTAAGATGGCATTCATCTGTTGCTCGGCTTTGTCCCTTGTCTCCTTTAACAACTGATCGGAGCGCTGCTTTATATCGTTTAATTGCTGTACATACTGTGCATACAGCTCTTCGGCCTGCTGTTGACGCGTTTTGGCCTGCTCCAGCTGGCTCTGTATATTTTTGCTGCGGTTTTCCATGAAATTCATAAGAGGCTTATAGAGCAGCTTTTTCAATATATAATAGAGTATAAACAGGTTTATGACCACGAATATAGGTGTGGCCAATATATCCCACATAGCATCATTTCCTTTCGTGCTATATTATGCGAGTACCAGTATAAGTATGGCGGTCAGCAGGCCGTATATGGCGGTGGCTTCGGACAACGCCGCGCCTATGAGAAGGTTGCGGAATATAGCGTCGGCCGCTTCCGGTTGACGCGCTACGGCGTCTACGGCTTTGCCTGTGGCCATGCCTATACCTATACCTGCTCCTATGCCCGTTAATGCTGCTATTGCAGCTGCTATTGCTGTCATAATATTATCTCCCTTCTATTCCAGTGCTTCTCTTAGATATATCATGCTCAAAAATAGGAATATCACTGTTTGAATGAGGCCGTCGAACAAATCGAAATACAGGCTCAGTATCGGTGGCACCCCTATGGGTATAAACGAAAATACAAGATCCATTATTATCATGGATGCCAGTACATTGCCGAATAACCGAGCAGCCAGCGATAACGGCCGTATAAAATAATCCATGATATTGAAAGGCACCATTATTGCTATCGGTTCGGCTATGCTATGCAGCCAGCCACCCACACCCTTGTATTTTATTGAACCGAATATAATCATTATCATGGTCATTATGGCGAGCGTCGCTGTCAGCATTATGTCGCTTGTAGGAGGGCGCAGGCCGAGTATGCCCAGCATATTGGCCACGGCCAGAAACAGCGCTACAGTGGTCAGATAAGGGATGAACGGACCGGCTTTATCGCCGAGGTTTTGCTTTATAAAGGATGATATCATATCCCACAAGGCCTCTACGGCATTTTGCAAGCCATGCGGCACGATTTCCCACTTCAATGTCAAACGTATGATAATTGCCGCGCTTATCAGTATGGCCATTACTATCCACATATTTACCACCGTCTGGGTGACCGGTATACCGCCCAATATCGGTATGGTAAAGACGGTTTTAGCCGTTATCTCGATGTCCATCTGGTTTTGTCACCTCCCTTCGCATATGCATTATTACTGTAACAGGCATGACGATACCATACACGCCAAGGCCTATTATAAAACCAAAGGTAGCGGCGGGCTTTAAAAGATAAATCATGCCGGCAGCTACGATTAAAAGTAATATATTCCATAGCGGGTATATCATAGCCTTAGATATTATATTTGCCGTAGATGTGGGTTTTATGTACCCGCTTATGAGCGATAAGAACGCGCCGAAACGCCATATCGCGAGGGCGGTGCCTATGGCTATGCCCAGCGGTATATATATATTGCGATTTAAAATATATATTATCAATGCGGCCAGTGCAGCGACAATTATTGTTGCATCGGCGGTTTTGCGGCGTATTTTCCTTGTATCATTCGTATGTATCGCCTCTTTTCCTTAGCCATTTTATACTAATGATAATACTTTTCCAAATTGATTTCAATAGCAACTTTAATGCCAATGTTAATTTATAGTATGGCAAATTCAACGCTTGCAATGATATAAAGCCTACGCCAGCACCGAGCCATTACGAATTGCAGCTGGAGAAGGTTTAACAAGGGCTTGCTTTTGGTGTATAATACAATAAAGCAATGTATCGCAAGCAGCACATGGGCACATCCAAGCTGTCCATCTCAGCTTCGATACGTCCATGTTTTCAAAAATGGAATTCGAAATCATGGAGCTAAAAGGATTATCGAGCAAATATTTTATCATAGGAGGATTTATATGAAGGTAGGGCTTGCCTTGGGCGGAGGAGCGGCGAGAGGATACGCGCATATAGGGGTATTGAAGGCGCTGGAGAGCCGGGGTATACACCCTGATTATGTGGCGGGCTGCAGTATGGGAGCCCTCATAGGAGCTATCTATTGTACGGGCATATCTATAGACATGTTGGAAGAATTGGCTATTACTATTACACCGAAATATTGGTTGGATCTTTCATTATCGCGTACAGGCTTACTTCAGGGCAAGAAACTTGAATCGGTTATCGCCACGCTGACGGGTAACCGCAAAATGGAAGACCTCAGCATACCGTTTTGGGCTGTGGCCACCGATGTTATGGCTGGCGAACCGTATATATTCAAAAGCGGCAGTATAGCCACCGCGGTCAGAGCCAGTACGGCTATACCGGCGATATTTGAACCAGTCTACCTTGATGATCACATATTGGTGGACGGCGGATTTGTAGATCTTATTCCAGCGGATTTGGTCAAAGAAATGGGGGCTGATGTCGTAATAGCTGTAGATGTGGGATTTTCATCGACCTCGATTAATCCGTCCAATGCCGCTGAATTGCTCATGCTTTCCATAGATACACTGCAAAAGCAACTTTATAAGTATAAGGTAATAGATGCGGATTATATAATACGTCCTGACGTGTCGGGTATAAAGCCTAATCAGTTCGAGAGGGCACAGGAGTGCATAAAGATAGGGGAACAGGCTTTGGAAGGTATGATATTTGAGCATTGTTTGTGATAAAGATCTGCAGTATTTGTGGGATTTGCGCATACGTCATATAGGGTATATAATTAGCTAAAAGTGATCGATGAGGAGAGTACATATGCAGTATCTGTTGCGTTTGGTAAAGCAGGCCAGACCTTATTGGAAGTACCTTATAGCTGCTGCTCTAAGCATGCTGGCAGTGACGGGGCTAAACCTCATAGGGCCTAATCTTATTAGCCGTTTGGTTGAAGTAGTGACTAATCTCGACCAATACCCCGATGCTCGGAGAGTTATATTGAATTTGGCGCTCATACTTCTTATATCTTATGCTGGCAGGACACTATTCGCCTTCTTATACCGCTACTTAGCGCACTATGCGGCGTGGCGCCTTGTAGCAGATATGCGCGTTGTAGTATACGACAAGCTCCAGCAGCTATCGCTTAGATATTATCATGATAAGCAGACAGGCCAGCTCATGTCTAGGGTAACCAACGATACGGCCACTTTCGAAATGCTGATAGCCCATGCTGTGCCCGATCTGGTTACCAATGTCCTCATACTCATAGGCGTAGCCATCGTCCTATTTTCAAAAAACGCCGCTTTGGCGGCACTGACGCTTATACCCATACCGTTTTTGGCTTATGCTGGCTTTGTATTCGTCAAAAAGATACAGCCCAATTTCAGATATGCCCAGAGAGCACTGGCTGATTTCAATGCCGATTTGCAGGATAATCTATCGGGCATACGCGAGATACAGATATTTAATAGGCAGGAATACGAAACAACAAAACTCAGACAGCGTTCTTATGCTCATGCAGATGCGATATTACGAGCGCTTAAACTAAGCGGAATATTCCATCCTATAGTGGAGTTTTTCAGTTCGCTGGGCACGGTTATCGTGGTGGCGATGGGTGGCCTTATGGCTATGGCCGGCAATCTCCCCGTGGAGGATATAGTTGGCTTTGTACTGTACCTTGGTATGTTCTATCAGCCTATAGGAGCGCTGGGGCAGGTAATGGAAAACCTGCAGCAGGCTTTAGCCGGGGCCGAGCGTGTATTTGAGGTATTGGATACCGAACCAGACGTTAAGGAGAAAGAGAATCCTATCGAGCTCAAGGATGTAAAAGGTGAGATAACGTTTGAAGATGTAACTTTCTATTACAGGCCAGATGTGTATGTTTTGAAAGATATATCTTTTGAGATAAAACCCGGGCAGATGGTGGCCTTTGTAGGTCCTACTGGCGTGGGCAAAACTACCATAATGAGCCTATTAGCTCGCTTTTATGATCCCGTGTCCGGATGCATAAAGATAGACGGCATCGATATACGCGATGTAACGTTGCGCTCGTTGAGGGATAATATAAGCATAGTGTTGCAGGATGTATTTCTTTTTAACGGTACTGTAGCTGAAAATATAGCGTATGGCACTGAAGATGCAACCATGGATGATATAATAAATGCTGCTAAAATAGCATGTGCTCACGATTTTATAATGACTTTTCCAGATGGCTACGATACCTATATAGGAGAACGCGGCGTAAATTTATCCGGTGGGCAAAAACAGCGGCTAGCCATAGCCCGCGCTGTGCTGCGCGATACGCCTATACTGATACTGGATGAGGCCACTTCATCTGTGGATGCCGAGACCGAGCGCCAGATACAGAATGCCATAAATAATCTGGCCAATAGCCGTACCATACTCATAATAGCCCATAGACTATCTACTGTAAAAAAAGCCGACAATATCATCGTGCTCGACGAGGGCCGCATAGTTGAGCAGGGTACACATGAGGAGCTGATGAAACGCGGTGGCCTTTACAGTTATCTATGCTCTATGCAGTTCAATACCGAGGATACGGTAAAGATGGCTTAATTATTCATATATCCACTGCTCGAACAATTTGTCTATAGCATCGGTGTCGCCACATATCTCGGCTGCTAATCTCTGAAAATCTTGGGTGGTGGCTATCTTCCACTTATATCGGCGTAGATATTCCTGCAGCAGCTTAAAGTAACTGTCATCGCCCATTTGTTGCCTCAGGGCGTCGTGAAACAGCGCTCCTTTGTCGTATACTACTATATAATACTGTGATTTAGAAAAACCTGATATAGGACTGTATAATACGCCGTCCGAGGTCGTCTTAAGACGCTGGCTTATTTTATTGAGAGCCTGTTGCTTACGCTGTGCCCCATAGCGCGATTCATAGTATATCACTTCGGAGTATCGCGTTAGCCCTTCGTCCAGCCATGGCTCGCGAAATTCATCATTGCCCACCATATTGAACCACCATTGGTGAGCTATCTCATGCACTACCTCGCGTTCAACATCCCTGCCGCGAAACACAGCCGGCGCATATAATGCTATGCCTGAGTATTCCATACCGCCGGAGCGCAACGGGGCCTCTGCCAGCACCATATAGTCATACGGATATATCCCGAAACGCTTTTGGAAGATCGATAAAGCGTGTTCGGCATAGTCCAGCATAGACTGTGCCACAGCAGGAGAACCATTGGCATATGCTGCAGTGACGGTGATATCTCCCACCTTTTTGCTGACCGTTTTATAGTTTGCCGATGCAGCGAAGCAAAAGGTACGGGCTGGGGATGCCGTGACATGAACCAGGCGGCGATCGCCTTCGACCGTATCGTATTCTACATGGCCGCCAAACACCGCTTTTTGCTTAGCCGGCATAGATAACTTTACATCGTAATCGGCAGCGTCGCTTATGTACGGATCGCCGGTGTAATAATATGGCGAGATTATCCAACCACTGTCGCTGCGTGCGGCTAAAGATGGATAGAAGCGCGACAATGCATAAACGCCGTTTTTATAGCCATAGTCACCGAGTTTATCAGTAACGACCGGTATATTGCTGGTAAAGAAGATATCAAGCTTTACCTTTTTCCATGGATATATTGGTTTGGGAGGCTGTATCACCACCGTATTGGCGGAGTATTCGAACTTAACCTCCGCCTCGTCCAGCATGATTTTTTGTATCTCAGTAAGGCGTTCATCAGTATTTTGATAAAGCTGTAAATATATATCATTGAGAGGCTCATCGCCTGTATTTTTGAAAAATATGGTTTCCTGGCCGGATATAGTATTCTTTTCGGTATCCAATACCAGGCTCATTTCATACCGTGGCCTATTTAGTTCAGGTTTTGTATCATCTGCTGGCTCCTGTTGCTGCACTGCGTCGCTGATTTGCGGCGCAGGTGGCGTGGGCGATGGGCGTGCCGGCGACAGCATAGCACAGCCTGACGCTGTTACCGATAGTATTATTACAAGCCATATAAAACGATGTTTCATCTAGTCCTCCTATAATAAACGCTATATATTTTATTATCGGATATTATAAGTATATCATAACAGCTTTTTGCGTGGTATAATAATAGCGGAAAGATTCTCACAGTATTTTCTGAAGAAAGGGCGATATTTATGGAGTGGAAACATGTCGATGGAGAAGACAGGGGCAAGGTCAATTTCTTCGCTTTGAGCACGTGCATATGGTGCAGAAAAACCAAAGCGCTTTTGAACAGATTGGGTGTGGATTATTATTACATCGATGTCGATCTGGTCACCGGAGATGATGTTGACAAGGTGAGGGACGAGATGGGCAGGTGGAATCCTATGCTTTCATTTCCTACTATTATCATAGACGATGACAAAGTGATCATTGGTTACAGGGAGCAAGAGCTTAAGGAGGCGCTTGGATATGGGGATAAATAAAGAGGATATAGAGAAGCTATATGAAGAAAAAAAGGTCGAAGCCGAAAGCTCAGGATATAAGTTGAACCCAGATGTTGATTTTACGCTTGGCTTGATGGAAGGCCTGCTTATAAACGAGAAACGGTATGGCTATCAATCCTGCCCGTGCAGATTGGCATCAGGCAAGATTGAAGAAGATCAGGATATCATATGCCCATGCGATTACAGAGATGCCGATGTGGCGCAGTATGGCTCTTGTTATTGCGGCTTATATGTATCGCAGGAGATTGCAAATGGCGATGCGCAAATACAACCCATTCCGGAAAGAAGAGGGGAAAATGAAGAACACAAGGGTGTAGATTCTTCCTTTAGCAGTTCACTTTCGTTGCCGGTATGGCGATGTAAGGTTTGCGGATATCTATGTGCCCGCCAGCAGCCACCTGAGGCATGCCCTATATGCAAAGCAAAAAAAGAAAAATTTGAGAGATTTATGTAAATTGAAATATAGCGCAGCGGCATAATAATTGAGAATACTACAAAGAATACTATGTGTTTATAATTCAAAATTATTATGTCAGGAGGAAATATTATGAAAAAGCTGCGAGTAGGGATTATAGGTGTGGGTATGGCGTTTGAAAAGCTCCATTATCCTGCATATCAGCAATTGCAGGATAAATATCAGATAGTAGCGCTATGTGATCAGGACAGGCAGAAAACTGAGAATTGGCGCAATACGTTGGGCCTCAAGCCGGAGGATATATATGATGACCATAGGGATATTATAAAGCGCACCGATATAGATGTTTTCGATATAATGGTGCCTATAGAGCTTAACTTTCAAGTTACTGAAGATGTTGCTAAGGCGGGCAAGCCTATAATATGTGAAAAACCGCTGGCGCCTACACGCCAGGAAGCTGAGGCTGCAAGGGAGCTGCCAAAGCGATATAATATACCGATAATGATAGCCGAAAATTACCGGTATAACGAAGAGAATAATATAATCAGGGACCTCGTCCGCACACAGGATATAGGTGAGGTTTATTATTTTATAGAAAACCGCGTCGTGAATTTTCCGGATGAAATGCTCAAAGATGATTTTGCGGCACGCGAATGGCGCCAGCACCCGGAATTCCCCGGCGGCATATTCATGGATTACTGCGTCCATGATATAGCGGGTTTACGCCATATATTCGGTGCCATAGACAGCGTGCATGCTTTCGGCCGTAAGCAAAGGGATATGGAGGAAGATGAATTCTCCCCTTATTCTGTAATTCAGGCTAACATGCAGTTTAAGAGCGGCGTGCTTGGCCAGTTCAGCTTCTTTGGTGAGGGTATGGAGTTGCAGCGGCCGCTTATAGGCCTGCGCATATTCGGTACAAAAGGTGAAGTGTATTTGGAAGAGCGTTCATGCGGCACGGTAAACATTGCATATAATGATGGTACCAGTAGGCAAATACCATATACGCCGGGCCGCGGCTATTATAACGAGCTGGCCAATTTCTACAACGCCGTAATGGGGCAAGAGCTGCTGTATACAACGCCGGAAATGGAGTACGGCGATGCTATAACGATATTCGCGATACTGGATTCTATACAGAGGAAATCTCCCGTAGCTGTGGACAGAGAATTGGCTTTTGTAAGATAACGCGATAAGGAGTGCCAAAGGCGCTCCTTAGATTTTATAAGAGAAAAACCGAAACATGACGAAGACCCAATATGCGTTGTACAGATATAATCTTGCGCAAATCATCGTTGTGACTGCTTCTACTATGGCATATATCGCCGCATAGTCAAAGTCAATACGCTTGCAAATGCATTATCGGAAATGTATAATGAAAGAAAGATTATGAATAGGGGGTTATATTTATGGAGATAGGCGTTAGTTCATATAGTTATAGCAAATGTCGAATGGACGGTTTACAGATAGTACATAAAGCGGCCGAAATGGGTTTTAAACACATCGAATTCTCCGGTTTGCCGCTGATGCCCGATGGCATGGACCCATTGGTTTATGCTGCGGAAGTGAAACAGGCATGTGACGAGGCCGGCATCGAAATAGTAAATTACGCTGTAGGCGCCGATTTTATAAACAACGGTCTGGATAACGAAATAGAACGCCTGAAACAAGAAGTTAAGATAGCCTTTGAGTTGGGGGCCTCATTCATGCGTCACGATGCTACTTATGGCTTTTCACCGGATTATCATGGACCGAGAGGCTTTGATGATGCGCTGCCGGTTTTGGTGAAGGGTTATCGGGCTGTGACCGAATATGCTGAGGAGATGGGCATAAAGACCATGGTAGAAAATCATGGATTCTTTTGTCAGGATAGCGACAGGGTAGAGAAACTGATAAACGGCGTAAATCACACGAATTTTGGGCTTTTGCTAGATATAGGCAATTTTCTCTGCGCCGATGAGGACCCGGCTATCGCAGTGGGCAAACTGCTGCCGTATGTGTTTCATGTACACGTTAAGGACTTTCATGTGAAAAGCGGTATGTTGCCTGATCCGGGCGATGGTTGGTTCAAATCGCGTGCCGGCAACTATCTTAGAGGGGCTATTATAGGTCATGGCGATGTGCCCGTTATACAGTGCCTTAAAATGCTCAGGACATATGGTTATGATGGCGTGATATCTATAGAGTTTGAGGGAATGGAGGATCCGATACTGGGTATAAGCGTGGGCAGGAATAATCTTGAGAGGTATATGCGTTTGATAAAATAAAGGCTCACCCAGTTTTTTATATTATCCAGCCTATACCTAGTGCCGATATGATGCCAAGAAGCGTGCCGGCTATTATATCGGATGGATAATGGTAACCGAGGTACACGCGCGATAAAGCCACCAAAACTTCGGTTGGTATACTTATGGCAGCGACGGCCGGCCAATATAAAGTCAATGATGTGGCCAAGGCGAAGCTCGCTGTAGAATGACCGGATGGAAAAGAGGGGTCCTTTGGTAGCTTACCCAGTATGTTTACATCTTTAAGCGTGGCAAAGGGCCTCATCCTGCGCAGCAATAGTTTAAGTAATTGCACTAGACAATGACTGGATACTAAAGCCGCTAAAGCCTGCCAGCCGGCGACTTTAGCATCGTTTTTTCCGAAAAGTATTATAGAAAGCGCTAATCCTATCGTGAAAAAAGCATTTCCCATATGCGTTATACGCGGCATCGCTGCGTCCAGCGTCCGGCATTTTAGTTTATGGTTTATAAAATAGAAGGTCATGGCCTCTATGTTTTTTACTATACTTGCGCAATGTTGCACTATAAAACCCCTTTACGAAAATTATTTTATCTAGTTATATCATTTGCATGCGCTGAATTTGCCATATTACGAATCGAAGGGTTAATTTTTTTATATGTTGACGATATACCGACTATGAGGGATAATATATACGGTTCACTAATAAAAGGAGAAACGCGTTTCGATGAGAGTAATAATAAACGGCGATAAGGATTTATACACAAAGTTTGTGGAAAGTCATCCCAAGGGCCACATACTTCAAACTCTGGAATGGGCTGCGGTTAAAGACGATAATTGGGAACATATATATGTGATGGTTGAAGACCAAGGGGATATCAAGGCATCTATGCTGCTGCTCATAAGAAAACTGCCGATAATAGGCAAAAATATGATATATTCGCCTAGAGGGCCTGTATGCGATATGCATGACAAAACGGTGTTGACATTCCTTATTACTGAGGTGAAAAAGCTGGCCAAACAGTATAACGCAATTATGCTCAAGATAGATCCGGATATAAAAGCCGATGATATAGAGGTTATCAAAAACCTTAAGGATTTAGGCTTTATGAGGAATGAAGAGGCCTTAAATTTCGAGGGTATACAGCCACGCTTTGTATTTCGCCTTGACATAAGGCCTGATTTAGATGAACTTATGGCCAATTTTCATAGCAAGACGCGCTATAATATACGATTGGCCGAAAGAAAGGGCGTAACGGTTCGCATGGGTACGCGCCAAGATTTACCGGCATTTCATCAGATTATGGAGGTTACAGGTTTAAGGGATAATTTTGTGGTCCGGCCGCTTTCGTATTTCGAGAAAATGTATGACTGCTTGCACGATAGAGGATACCTGGAGTTGGCTTTAGCAGAGTATCAAGGGCAGATTATCTCGGGCATTATTTGTCTTTTTTGTGGTGATAAATGCTGGTATCTATACGGGGCCAGTAGCAATGAGCACAGGAATGTCATGCCGAATTATCTTCTGCAATGGGAGATGATAAAACGCGCCAAAGAGCGGGGCTGTACAATGTATGATTTTCGCGGTGTGTCCGGTGATATAAATCCAGATAACCCTTTATACGGCCTTTATAGATTTAAGAAAGGCTTTAATGGAGAATTTACTGAGTTTATAGGCGAATTCGATATGGTATTGAGCCCTATGTGGTATTCTATATGGCAAAAGGCTGTACCTGCATTCCGAAAGGCACGCCGCAAGGTGACGCTTATGTTGAAACGCTCAAAAGAGGATGTAGAGAAGCACGAACATGATGCCGCAGGAGGAATGGAATAGGTGCTTGCAAGGTATTTGGAGGTCGATAAGCATGCCATTGTAGATAATTTGAAGGCTATACAAAGGGAAGTAGATGTGCCCGTCATGGCAGTAGTAAAAGGCAATGCTTATGGGCATGGCGCCGTAGAGGTATCGGCAGCATTGGCTGATACTGGTGTAGAATGGTTTGGAGTAGAATTTATGGATGAGGGTGTACGGCTTAGGGAAAGTGGCATAGAAGGAAGGATATTGTGTTTTACCGGCCCGGTGGATAAAGATGATTGCCGGGTATTCATAGAGTATGACATAACGCCGGCCATATATAATCTCGATGCTGGGGCTATGCTAAACGACGTAGCTGAGGAAAAGGATATTATGTTTAAGGTACATTTGAAATTTGACACGGGTATGGGGCGTTTCGGTTTTACATACGATGAATTGGACGGAGTTATTGATAGATTAAAGACATTTGAACATTTGGAGTACGAAGGGGCATTTACCCATTTTGCAGCGGCATTTGTTAAAAAGCCAGATTATACGCTGTTGCAGTTGGAGCGTTTCAATAAATGTCTGGACAAGCTGGAGACAGGCGGTATAAAAGTGCAGATACGCCATGCAGCCAACTCGGTGGCGGCCATGGATTTTCCGCAGGCACGGTTGGATATGGTGCGTGTGGGAGGGGCGCTTTTTGGTACTGCTATGTTTAGAAATAGATCGGTTAAGCTCAAAAAAGCGGCTTTATTAAAAGCGATATTAATGGATGTGAGGGATATGCCCGAAGGCGCATATGTAGGTTATGGCTGCACGTATCGTACGTCCAAGCCTATGCGCATAGGCGTAATACCCTTTGGCTATTTCGAGGGGCTAAAGGTACAGCGCCGCAACTATGCATTTCATTTTTTAGATTTATTAAGAATATTGTATCACGATATTATGGATTATCTTAGGCCGGTACCAATCGTATTCAAAGACGGCAGGCCTTTGCGTATCCTCGGCAGGATAGGTTTGCAGTTGGCCGTTGTGGATTTAAGCGGCGTTGACGCTCACCCGGGCGACGAGGTTTCAGTGGCTATAGATCCCATATATCTTGACGATACGGTGCCGAGGGTGTATAAATATTAAATATAAAGAAAGCGGGGAACAGATATGAAAATAACATCTCTTAAGCTTTATAAGGTTAGGCCCAGATGGCTCTTTCTTAAGATAGAGACCGACGAAGGTATAACCGGATGGGGGGAACCTGTGGTGGAGGGCAGGGCAGATACCGTCAAAGCGGCTGTAGAAGAACTAAAGGGTTATTTGGTGGGGCGAGATCCTTTGAAGATAGAGGACCACTGGCAGGTCATGTACCGCGGGGGCTTTTATCGCGGCGGCCCGGTGCTCATGAGCGCTATAGCTGGCATCGATCAGGCTTTATGGGATATAAAAGGTAAATTTTACGGTATGCCGGTATATGAGCTGCTCGGAGGGGCGTGTCACGATAGAATAAGGGTGTATTCATGGATAGGTGGGGATCGCCCGCACGATATAGCCGAAGAGGCAAAGCAGCGCGCGCAGTTTGGCTTTACGGCCGTTAAGATGAATGCAACCGATGAGATGCACTATATAGATAGCTTCAGCAAAGTGCAGGCTGTGGCAGACCGTATAGCGGCTATACGCGATGTACTGGGCTACGAAATGGATGTGGCGATAGATTTTCACGGCAGGGTGCATAAGCCTATGGCCAAGGTGCTGGCTAAGGCGCTGGAACCTTATCATCCGATGTTTATAGAAGAGCCGGTATTGCCGCAAAACAACGAAGCCTTGAGGGATATAGCCATGCATGCAGATATACCGATAGCCACTGGTGAGCGCATGTTTTCGCGTTGGGATTTCAAGGAGTTGCTGCACAGCGGTTACGTCGACGTGATACAGCCGGATCTATCCCATGCTGGAGGTATATCCGAGTGTAAAAAAATAGCCGCTATGGCAGAGGCCTATGATGTGGCGGTAGCACCTCACTGTCCGCTCGGCCCCATAGCGCTGGCTGCATGTATACAGCTCGATGCCTGCACGCCCAATGCTTTCATACAGGAGCAGAGCCTGGGTATACATTATAATAAAGGCAGCGATTTGCTGGATTACTTAAAAGACCCTGAGGTATTCGCATATAAAGATGGGTTTGTTGATTTGCCCAAAGCCCCGGGGCTAGGCGTAGAGATAGATGAGGAGAGGGTTATAGCAGCCGATGCCGAGGGTTACGAATGGAAAAATCCCGTATGGAGGAATGTTGACGGCACGGTGGCTGAATGGTAAATTTATAATTTGTTGACCGTTTGTTTAAAATGTTTTGATATTATTATCATGCAAATATGTTTTTGAGGAGGGTGCTACTTGATCGAAGTCCAAAATGTTACCAAGCGCTATGGCCAACATGTTGCTGTAGATAATGTAAGCTTTACAGTCAACGATGGTGAGATCCTGGGCTTTCTTGGCCCAAACGGCGCTGGCAAGTCTACTACTATGAATATCATAACCGGTTATATATCGGCCACTGAAGGTACGGTCAAGATAGACGGTATAGATATTCTGGATCAGCCGGAAGAAGCCAAAAAAAGGATAGGCTATCTCCCAGAATTTCCACCGCTGTATATGGATATGACAGTATCGGAGTATCTTGACTTTGTATGCGACATAAGAAAGGTGTCGAGCGCCGAACGCAAGCAAAGCCTGGAGAGGATAATGGATATTGTCAAGATAGATGATGTGAAGGGCCGCTTGATTAAAAACCTTTCAAAAGGCTATAAACAGCGCGTCGGCGTGGCACAGGCCATGATAGGAAATCCGCAGGTGCTTGTCTTGGATGAGCCGACAGTCGGCTTGGATCCAAGGCAGATCATAGAGATGCGCGATCTTATAAAAAAGCTGGGCAAATCTCATACTATCATACTGAGCTCGCATATATTGCCTGAGGTCAGTGCTGTATGCGATCGTATAATTATCATAAACAAAGGTAAAATCGTGGCAGCCGGTACACCTGCTAACCTATCCAAGCATTTAGGTGGAGGGCGTTTATCGCTCAGAGTGGCGGCGCCGGAGAAGCAGGTCATGGCGGCGTTAGAACAGGTGCCTGGCGTTGCTAGGGTGGAGCCTAGGGGTACCTTTGAACCTGGTACTATAGATATCGTGGTAGATCCGGACGAAGAAGTGGATATTCGCCGTCCTGTCTTCAATGCATTGAGCCATGCTGATTGTCCTATTTTAATGATGCGGCCTTTGGATCTCAGCCTGGAGGAGATCTTTATGCAGGTTACGACACAGGAAAGCGAGGTTTCATAATATACGATGATAGGTGTATATAAAAAAGAATTAAAAGCCTATTTCTCAACCCCTACCGGTTATGTCTTTATGGGTTTCTTCTTATTGATAGCCGGATTTTTCTTCGCTATATCCAATCTGTTTCCTATGGTGGCTAATTACAATGCCATGTTGAGCAATTTAACATTTATATTCCTGATAGTGGTGCCTATATTGACTATGAGGCTTATGGCTGAAGAGATGCGCCAAAAGACCGATGTTCTTCTTTTAACGTCGCCTTTGAGCGTTAACGAGATGGTGCTGGGGAAATACTTTGCGGCTGTGACGGTATTTCTCATAACGCTGCTCATTACATGCCTTTATCCGCTCATGATGAGCTTTTTCGGCGATATAGCGGTGTGGGAGATAATAGGTGGATATGTGGGGTTTTTCCTATTAGGGTCCACTTTCATAGCGGTTGGGCTATTCATATCATCGCTCACGGATAATCAGGTCATAGCAGCTGTGGTAACGTTCAGCGTGCTGCTGCTTTTATGGGTTATGGATGCGTTGCAGAGCGTAGTGCCTACAGATATAATATCTGGAGTAGTATTTGCATCGGCTTTGGTAGCCGCGGTTGCTATATGGCTTTATTCAGCGACGCGGAATATATATGTCAGCCTCGTTACGGCTATAGCCGGCGGTGCAGCGATAGCTGGGGTTTATATAGCTAATAAGGATATTTATACAGGTTTCATAGGCAAGGCATTAGCTTGGTTTTCGGTATTGAACAGGTATAATGAATTCAGCCTGGGCATCTTAAGCCTGAGCCCTATTGTATATTATATTACGTTTTCAGCGGTATTCGTGTTTCTGACTATAAGAAACATAGAGAAGAAAAGATGGAGTTAGGGGGAAAGTATCATAATGAAGCTTAATATAGCAGCCTCTTTCCGCAATAAAAAATTCAGATACGGGGGCTACTCTGCTTTAATCACTGTCGTGGTCATAGCTATATTGATAATAGTAAACCTTGTCGTGGATCAGATACCATGGAAAGTAGATTTGACCAAGAACAGGTATTTCTCATTGTCGGATCAGAGCTATAAAACCATGGATACCATAAAAAAAGATATAACGATATACGGCCTATATAAGACCGGGCAAGAGAACCTGACTGTAAAGGAGATACTCGATCAATATGCCAATTACTCCGATAAAATAAAGATAAAATTCATCGATCCGGTCAAGAATCCGACATTTGCGCAAAAGTACAGCCAAGACGGTACGAGCTTGAGCGAAGGTTCGCTGATAGTGGATGCCGGAGATAAATATAAGGTTATAGATCAATATGATCTGGTGAACTCCAGTTATAATCAGTATACCGGACAGATGCAAGCTGATTCGCTGGCAATAGAACAACAGGTCACAGGAGCGCTTATATACGTGACATCGGAGAAAAGCAGTGTGCTATATGCCCTGCAGGGGCATAATGAGGAAGCCGTTCCTTCAGATCTTTCAAAGCAGCTTGGGAATCAAAACTTTGAGTTAAAAGAGCTGAATTTGGTTACGTCGGATAAAGTGCCAGATGATGCCGAGGCGATATTGGTTTTATCGCCCAAAAAGGATATATCTGCTGAGGAAGATAAAAAGCTGCGCGATTATCTGTCCAAAGGCGGCCGCGCGATATTTATGATGGATTTATTGAATAGCGAATTGCCTAATTTCCAAGCCTTGTTCAATAGTTACGGCGTAGAACTTGAACGCGCGGTGGTGATGGACGGCGATCGCAGCCATAACGCCGGCGATCCGGTGCTGTTGGTGCCGTCTTTTGGTGCTCATGATATAGTCAGCCCGCTTAAGTCCAATAAACTTACGGTGATTATGCCAGCAACGCAGCCTATAAAAGAAGTGAGCATAAAAAAGAGGTCCATAGAGATACAGCCGCTCCTCACAACGTCTTCCAACTCATGGGCTAAGGTTAACTTGGAATTTACGTCGTCGGAAAAAGAAGCCGGCGATTTGGAAGGCCCGTTTAATGTGGCCGTTGCCATAACCGATAAATCTTCCGATGTTGATGTAAAAGATACCAAGATAATATTGATGGGTTCTTCGGCTATAGTGAATTCGCAGATTACAACACAATTTCCGGCTAATATAGACATGGTGATGAACAGCATAAATTGGTTGCGAGATCAAACCGAGAATATCTCTATAGCTCCTAAGAGCCTGACTCCAGATTACCTCAATATGACATCTTTACAGGTCATTATACTCGCAGCCATAGTGGTTATAGTAATACCGCTTATAATATTAGGTATGGGCCTCAGGGTATGGCTGGTAAGGAGGCACCTATGAGAAGAACGCGCAATGTCATTATACTGGTTGTAGTGTTGGCATTGCTTGCCGGAACATATGTGTATCTTACAAAACATCCCCAGCAAGCCGAACAGGATACTGAGAGCGTAGAGATTTCCAAGCTCAATAAAGACGACATAGTCAAAATGATGCTTGAGAGTAAAGACGGAAGCTTGACCTTTATCAAAAAAGATGACAAATGGGTGGCTGAGGGCAACGAATCTATAGGTTTGAATCAAACCACGGTTGATGACATAGCTTATACCTTTGCCAGCCTATATGCCGAGCAGGTGGTCGAAGAAAATCCTCAAGATTTGGCCCAGTATGGACTTAAAGAGCCTGTGGTTAAGGCAACAGCTACGCTCAAGGATAATACAACCAAGACGCTTTATTTGGGCAATAAGACGCCTACCGGCACGTATTACCTTATGACCGAAGGTGATCCGAAGGTATATGAGGTGTGGATGAATCATGGCGAGCATTTGAGCTATACCTTAAACGATGTGCGGGATAAAACGCTGCCTCAAATAAATACGCAAGAACTCACGTATTTGAAGATGTGGAAAGAGGGCGGCCGTACAATAGAGATTAAGACCAATGAAAGCCAGACCGAGGACCAGGCTCAATTCGGACTGGGGCTGTGGCAAATGACGCAACCTTATAGCGAGCCCGTCGGTGTGGACACGCAGAATTTCCAGCCGGTGCTTGATGCTCTGCCCAATATCGCCATCGAGGGGTTTGTGGAGGATAATCCAAAGGATCTGGCACAATACGGCCTGGATAAGCCCAAAGGTGAGCTGATCGTCAAGGATAAGCAAAATACGCTTCACATACTCATCGGCGATGACAAAGATGATACACAGGTTTACTTTAAGACAGCCGATTCGCCTTCGGTGTATGTCATGAGCAAGGATAAACTGTCGTTTATGGATACTAAGCCTTATGATATAATGGAGAAATTCGCATATATAGTAAATATAAACGATGTCGACAGGATTATAGTAGAGGCTAAAGGCAAGACTCACGATATAACGCTAACCCGCACGACCAAGAAGGCTGAAGAAGAAGGCGAAGAAGATGAGGAGGTTACCACCTATAAAGTGGATGGCAAGGTTGTCGAAGAAGATCCATTTAAGAAATACTATCAAAGCCTTATAGGCATGACAGTGGATGCCGAGAATGACAAACAATTAGAAGAGGTTCCGGAGGTTAAGACCACCTTCTTCTTGAATAAAGGGAATAAGCGCGAGGTGCACGTGAACTATGTGCCATATAACAATGACTTTTATGCGGTATTCCGCGGTGACAAAGCCGAATTCGTATTGTCCAAACAGCAGGTCGATAAGATGCTGCAGGATCTTGAGGATCTCATAGCCGGCAAGCTTAAGGCCGATTGATGATATGGACGTTGAATTAAAAGAAGGAGAGAGATTGGATGATCTTCAGTGTGGCGGGCTTAAGATCATCCAAAGTCCACGGCTTTTCAGCTTTGGCATAGATGCGGTGTTGCTTGCGAATTTTGCTCGCATAAAACCGGGCGATATAGTCGTGGATCTTGGCACGGGCAGCGGTGTTATACCGCTGCTTTTAACTTGTAAGACAGCAGCAAGCAAAATATACGGCTTGGAGATACAGCATGAAATGGCCGATATGGCCCAGCGCAGCGTCAGACTGAATGATCTTGAAGGTCGCGTGGATATAATAGAAGGGGATATAAGGAAGGTCAGCGATAGAATGGGCATGAGTTCGGTGGATGCTGTAATATCCAATCCACCTTACCGCAAAGAGGGCAGCGGTCATGTAAGCCCATCGGATGCAAGGGCTATAGCTACCTATGAGTTCGAATGTACGTTAGATGACGTTATAAAGGCTGCATCGACGCTTTTGAAAAATAAAGGCCGTTTTTATATGATACATCGCCCGGCCCGCTTGGTCGATGCCATATGCGGTATGCGCAAGGCTGGCATAGAACCCAAAAGGCTGCGCATGGTACAGCCTTTTGCTGATAAAAAGCCCACTATGTTTCTAATTGAAGGCATTAAGGGCGCTCATCCCCACATAGATATTATGCCGACTTTGATCATATACGAGGCTGAGGGGATATATACGGACGAGATATACAGAATATATGGCATGGAGGTGCCGGAGCATGGCAGATGAGCAAAAAGATGCAAAGCCTGGCTGCTTATATATATGCGGTACGCCTATAGGCAATCTTGAGGATATAACGCTCAGAGCGTTGAAGGTGCTGCAAAATGTTGATTATATAGCTGCTGAGGACACGCGTCAGACATTGAAGCTGCTAAATCATTACGATATTCATAAGACGCTTATAAGTTGCCATGAGCATAATGAGAAACAGCGCGCCGAAGAGATAGTGGATTTACTTTATAAAGGCTGCAGCGTTGCTCTGGTCACCGATGCCGGTATGCCGGTTACATCGGATCCAGGCAACGTAGTGGTCGAAGCAGCGCATGAAGCGGGTTTGCCTGTAAGCGTCGTACCGGGGCCGACGGCGGTATCGGCGGCTCTGGCATTGTCGGGGTTTAGAGGAGACAGGTATGTATTCGAGGGATTTTTGCCTCGAAATAAAAAAGAGCGGCAGTCGCGTTTAGAGGCGCTAAAGTACGAGCGCCGGACAGTGGTGCTGTATGAGGCACCGCATCGCTTGCTGACGACGCTGGACGACCTTTCGGTTTGGCTTGGTGACAGACCCGTAGCAGTGGTCCGGGAGATTACCAAGATACATGAACAAGTGCTCAGGGGTACGATAGGCGAGATGATAATGCATTTCAATGATATACCGCCTCGGGGCGAATTCGTGTTGGTGCTGAAAGGCTATGAAGGGGCTGAGATGCAAGATGCCGATGATGGCATGACTGTAGAGCAGCGCATATCAGCTTACATGCAGCGTGGCATGAGCAAGAAGGATGCGGTCAGACAGGTGGCTGCCGATACTGGCCTACCCAAAAACGAAGTATATAAAAAAGCCCTGCTCCTTTAGGAGCAGGGTGAAAAACTATTATTTGCTCTCGCCAGCAGCCTCTTTTTTATCGCCGAATTCATCGGCTATCTCGGCCAGACAGTTTTTGCATATGTTTTTGCCTTTGTAAGGTTGTACGTCGGCGGCATCACCGCAGAATATGCAGGCGGGTTCATATTTTTTCAGTATGATGTGCTCGCCATCCACATAAATCTCCAGCGCATCCCTTTGGGATATATTGAGCGTTCTCCTCAGTTCTATGGGTATCACTACCCTGCCCAGTTCATCAACTTTCCTTACGATTCCCGTAGATTTCATAGTATCTCCTCCTTCAACATATTTCGACAAAATTTACGTTTCTATCTTACCAAACGTGACATTAAAAGTCAATATGTTTGCAGAAAAAAACCATAAATTTTTCTTTATCCTTCAACTACTAGATGTATATACCAAAGATGATAACTAAAGTATAGCATATAACGCTAATAAAATCAATATATGGTTTTATAGGGCTCTTCAACCATAACATTATTAACCATCGAAATTCTATATATTTTTGCTCTATGATATCTGGGATATGATATAATGGTAATATATAGCCGAGGTGTTTAGAAGATGTTGGATATAGAAAAAGAATTAAAAGATAAATTGCTCAAGTTCAACGATACATTGAAGAAACGATACAAAAATGGCAGCGGGTTCAATGTAACCCTGCTCAATCTCCTCGAGCAGCATGTAGGACGACTGACAAAGCTGTCCAGGCTTGCACCACAGCAGGTAGCCGCTATAGCGCCTAAAGGGATTGTGGCCGTAGACGGATCCATAAATACCGCCGGCTCATCCTATCCGCATTATGTGGCTGTCATGCGCTCCATGGCGCAGAGCACGTTTGCTTGCCATGAGCCCATATATAAATATGAGATATACTCTCCTTTGTTTGAGGACAAAGATGTGGATATAAACGCCGAAGTCGATGGCGTACCGGCGGCTGTTCAAGACGAGAACAGACGGTCGGCACATATGGCATGTTTGGAAATAGAGGCAGCTATAGAGGCCATAGAACGCATGGCTCCATCAGTACTCATGATGGATGGTTCGCTTGCACAATTCAGGATAAAATGCCGCGATACATGGGAGAAATTGTACCGTCTGGTGCTGGAACGCGATGTACTGCTTATAGGAGTGGTGGAGGAGATAAAGACCGCTATAATAAAACAGGCGCTGAAGGACTATCTGCCTGATGACATGAAGGATATGTATGACCGCGAGCTTATATTCGGTATTTTATCGCCGGGTCAAATGTTGGCTATAGATGAGGATTGTTTGGGTCAAGGTAAACTAGGCCTTGCGGCCTGCTTTATGCGCACGTCGATGGACCCGCATCCGATAGCCATGGATATGCCGGCCGAACAATCTGACCATATGGAGGATATGGCCGCACTGGTGTATGCGCTGACGCCGCAAGACGGCCGAGGTATACCATTATGGTTGGATATGGTGGATAATCAGGTTCGCATAACTAATCAGATGATGGAAGCGTTGATAGACGAATATATAGATGCCGATCTACGCCACCGTTTACTAGTGGCTAAGCGGCAAAACAGGGATATATGAGGTGAGGATTTTATGATACAGGTAGTAGGGCTTACCACCCAGCAGGAGGTATGGGTGGCATCTAAGGATAAACCATTCAGGATAAACCAGATGCTTATAATAGAAGATCAATTTCAGGGACCGCAGCGCGGCGAAGTAGTAGAAACCAATTCCTATAACCGCTTTATACCTCTCAATATAAACGGGGGCGGTATGGTGGATGCATCCATATTAGAATCGCTCAAGCAGCTCGGATACAATATAGGGCAGGATACCATACATTTGGCAAAGGTCCGCCTTGTAACCGAGGCCCAGTATCCCATACAAACCGGATGTACAGCACGCACGCCGAGATTTGATGAGGTCAGCGACCTCATGGTAACGGTGTCGCCTCAGGAGGGGCTGATATTGGGCGTCATAAAGAGCAGCGATGAGGTGGCCGAAGATATGCCGCCGGGATTGAAGGATATAGCCCTCCTGTATGAAGGCGGTAAGGCCAGGCCACAAAACGGCGTTCCGTTTATATTCGACATAAAAGCCATGCAACAGTATCCGCATATAGGCGTATTTGGCGGCTCCGGTTCGGGTAAATCCTTCGGCATGCGCGTTATGCTGGAGGAATTGATGAAGTTACGCATACCGGTGTTGGTGCTGGATCCACATCTGGAGATGGATTTTTCGACGCGTGCTAGCGGTTTACCCGATGGATGGGAGGTCGATTACAGCGCGAACTTCCGTCGCTTGAATATAGGCCAGGATATAGGCGTAGCTTTTGATAAGCTGTCCAATGCCGACTTGAAAAATCTTTTAGGCGCGTCCAGCCCCTTGAGCGAGTCGATGGCTAATGCAGTCGAAACATTACACAAACGCAGCGACAGTTACCAGACATTCAGCGATAGGCTGGATATGCTGGATGAAGCGTTGGAGGATACTGAGGCGGGGTTACGGGCCAAGCTTGAAAGCGCAGACAACCAGTATCAACGTCAACGTTACGAACAATGCATAGAATTGAGGCGTACTTACAGGGACCTGCCACTGGCGTCCGTACGCGCCATATCATGGCGTCTGCGCCGTTTGTTTAACGACGGTCTGTTCAGCCATGACATACAGCCGGTAGAGGAGGGCTTGAAACAGGGCAAGCTCATGGTAATACAGGGTTCAAGCCAAATGATAAACGTTTTCGGTACATATCTGTTAAATAATCTTTACCATAAGCGACGAGATTATAAAGATGCTCAGGCCAGAGGAATAGGTGCCGACTATTTCCCGCCCTTTATAGTGGTAGCCGATGAGGCCCATAACTTTGCTCCAAAGGGTTATGACACGCCGGCCAAGACCGTCTTAAAAGAGATAGCGCAGGAAGGGCGCAAGTATGGTACTTTCCTTATACTGGCCACCCAGCGCCCCACGTCCTTGGATGAGAACATAACGGCGCAGCTCAATACCAAGCTGGTATTTCGTACGGTGAGAAGCATAGACATAGCTACCATAAAAGAAGAAACCGATATAACCCCAGAAGAGGCCCGCCGCTTGCCGTATCTGCCGTCGGGCGATGCTTTCGTATCATCGGCCATCATCGGCCGCACAGTACCTATACGTGTGCGTATGGCCAGAACAGCCAGCCCGCATAATAAGAACCCGTTCGATGAGCTGAAGGATATCTTCGATAAGCAGGAACAGGAGCTGCTGCGCTATATAGAGGACAAGCTGCCCATATATGACGCCGATATGGTGCAAAAAGCCGCCGAGATAGAGCGTGACAGCAAAGGCGCCTATACTTTCACCGTTGATCAGTTAAAAGACCTGTTGGACAGGCTGGTACAACAGGGCAGGATAACCGGCCGCAGCAGCGTGTTAGGCTATATATACGATAAGCCGGAGGGAAAATGAAGCAGAGGATGAAATTGCGTTTTTAGATATGTTGAACAGGCTGCTCGTGAGAAATTTGCGGATGACAGTTGTTATATTAGGATAAAACACTATCTCGGGCAGCCGGAAAATTTTTTTATAATCGCAACCGTTATATTATTCTTGGGTGATATAATTTACGTAGAGGAGGAGTGTGCTATGAGCATTAATGAGGAAATAAGCAAAGCCATTAAAGATTTTACTTTGGCAAAATATAACTTAAGGATAAAAAGCGGCAAAGAAGGTTTAGAATTGCCGCCATATAAGGGTTCTACCTTCAGAGGTGTATTCGGTCATGCTTTTAAATCGACTATATGCAGTCATGCTCAAGACTGTCATGAATGTGAAGTAAAGAGTATTTGCGCATACAGTTATATCTTTGAGACAACTCCACCTGATGATACTATGGTATTAAAAACGTATGATGATATACCGAGGCCTTTTGTTATAGAACCGCCCTTAAACTCCAGAACTCACTATGACGAGGGTGATAGGCTTTCATTTAACCTGATACTGATCGGTCGTGCTATTAAATATTTGCCATATTTCATATATGCATTCCAGAAAGCTGGAGAAATGGGTATAGGCAAAGGACGGCGGCCTTATAGTCTCGATGAAGTTAAAACGATAGAATTATTCAGCGATAAAGGGGAAACCATTTATACGATTTATGACGGCAAGGTGATCAACAACGACAGATACATTAGAGGTTCGGAAATCGTAGAGATAAGCAAACGATATAAGAACGTAGAGCACTTAACTTTATCATTTGATACCATGTTGCGTATTAAGAAGGACAAGCATTTGGCCACAAAAATGGAATTTCATATTCTGATAAGGAGTATC
The DNA here is from genome assembly GCA_030156435.1 of Clostridiales bacterium. Lineage (GTDB taxonomy): Bacteria > Bacillota > Clostridia > Mahellales > Mahellaceae > Mahella. The sequence continues at coordinate 28,637 of JASGMM010000007.1, forward strand.
TTAAGACGATTCTCTAATCTATGTTATTTTCACCATGATTATCAACCTGAACTGGATTACAAGAGAATTATTGAAGCATCGCAACAAGTTAAAATAGTGGAAGATGATACCGATTGGGACGATTGGGAAAGATTTTCCAATAGACAGGATAGCCGTATGCGATTTGGCGGCCTCGTTGGCAAGATAACGTATGAAGGTCATATAGGAGATTTCATGCCGTTACTTTTACTCGGTGAACAGATTCACGCAGGCAAAAATGTTACTTTCGGTTTGGGTAAATACTCTATTATGGTATAAATTATTTTTATAGATGCAACTGTTATAGCATTGCGCTATGTTATAATAGTCCAAATAAGAGTGATAAAAAAGGGGTGTAAAAATGGCTTATTCTTTAGAGAATACTATAGAACAGGAAATATACGGTTTCTTAACGGCCCAAGATATTGAAGAAGAAGAATTGCCGCAGCGTATAAAAGAGCAAATACTAAGAGGCAGCGTATATGCCGAGTTTCCTACTGCTAAAGATGGCAGCTATAGGTTGGTATTATTTAGGTTGGCATCTCCGGTTACTATGAGGGAAGAGGTGTTTTTGGGTTCTATTCTCTTGAATTCGTTTTTGAGCCAAAATGTGCTATTGGCATGTCAAGGTAAGCAGATGGGTCATATTGCTATGGTAGCTAATGATTTGGAGAACTTTTATTACCTTTGGTACACCGATGAAACGTTGGATAAGCTGTTGGAAATATATCGGCAGCAGTTAGAGAATAATCTGCTTGATCTCTATTTAGGGCCACAGAATGAAGAGAAGGGCATACACGGCGATATATACAAGCTTTTCGATTTCCATAAGAATAACATAGAGGCTTTTCCTATATTTGCTATGCCAAGGGCTTATGTGCCTGAGCTGGGGGAGATAGCTCGTAAATTGTTGCTGCAGCGTATAAATGATTTTGATTTCCACAGCCAAGCTAACCCTACCAAAATAACGGCTAATATGGCATTTTTCCTGTCTCGCGAAGGAAATGAATTCCAATCGCCATATGTTCTAATTGCCCGTATGACTGGGAGGTATGGTTCAAAGACGGGCATAACTGTTCGGGAATTAAGTAGGGCATTTAATATATCCGATACATATGATTTAAGCACGAAGACCGGCGAAACCGCATGTGCAAAGGATATAAAAGAAAGCCTTGGTAAGGCCAAATATTCACCGGATCGCACGAAGGCATTATTTACCGAAATCGTGAATATAGGTGATAAGTTAGCAAAAAATGAGCCCGATGAATGGGATATGAAATACGCCAGAGATAAAGCGTTGGAGTTGTCTCCTGCTGAACTGATAGATGAACTGCTCGGTCAATGCCAAATGGGGTATTTAATGCTCGGTGATCACAAAGAAGATGCAAAAGGTATATATTGCCGGTGTTGCGGCGCTAATGTGGCTGAGCTTAAAGAGAACCACATCATAATGGGAGAGGATGTTGGTAAGTACCACAATCAGTTTGTCAACCATGATGCGGATGCAGATACGAAAATATGCATAAAATGCTGCGTGCAATCTTATTTGGCGCTTAGAGTGACGGGTAATATAGCCGGTAGTCTAGCCTTTGTTCCATGCCAATCGAGTATGATATTTCATTTTGGCGATCATACTGATGCCGATATCAAAAATATAGCTGCTTTATTAAAGCAAGTATTTACTCTGGTAAAGGCAAGAAAGGCTAATAAAAGGATTCTATATGAGTTAAGGACAAAGAAAAACGAGATGGTTAAAAAATTGGATAGCACGAAGTCATCAAGGAAACAAAATGAACTTCAGGAACAACTGAACGAAGTTGATGAGGCTTTACAAAGAGCGATGAATGAAGATGCCGCCTATGTGGAATTGCTTAAACAACAACTTAAGTATAAAATTGATCCTGATACCGATCCGGCTATAGATGTCTTTTCTGAGGCAGACATCGATATTGATATACCCGAAAACTATGTTTTTGGTATAGGATTAGGTAACTATAGGCTCATGGCCTTTATTCTGCCTGAATTTAGAAACTACGACAATAAAAAATCCCACGATTTTGTGCAACAGAAATTCAACAACAGCAAGATAACCAATATAACCGTTTTGGCGTTTTTGCGTAAATTATGCGGTTGTAACGGCCCATATTATTATATGACTTTACCGGCACTGGATGAAAGGAATTTCTCCACCGATACCTTCTATGTACATGATAAAGAATACAGCGCTGAGGAGGTGATGGGATATTTTGAGCTTTTTACCGAATTCAGCGGTCAAGTAATGAAACGGGGCAGGGACAATAATCTTGTTAGAAAGATGATTTTAGCTGAGCGTATGCTGTACGATCCTCTTATCACGCTCTCCGAAGTTATGCGTCATTCCAGAGCGTTGTCGATGGATAACGCGGATAAATACCATGTTATAATTGATCCTATCTCCAGGCAGCCGGATCTCAATAAATATCTATACTTATACCTTAAGTCAAGGGATTTTGAAATATCTAATAATAAGGAGATGAAGCAATATGGAAGAATTTGCATTGAGCGAAAAAGAATTAGATGAGTTTTGCTATACGGTGTTTAAGGCTATGGATGCTTTAGGTTTTCTCCCCATATCTTTAAAGAGCCGTGAAGCGACACCAAGCCGTTTGGAGAAATATCCGCGACTTTTGTTAGGATATTTGCAGCGCTACGATGATTCTATCATTGCTTTTAAGGAATGGGAAAGTAAATTGCTGCGTGATGTGCCGAGCGATGATGCTAACTTTCGCAAGGATAAATACTTTGGGGTGGTCAGCAACGTCGAGAAATGGCTGGAGAATCACAAAGATATGTTCAGTGGCAGAAATAAAAAACTGGTCATACAACATTTGCGCGGTAGCTTATATGCTCGTATATTTGCATATATGTATCCGCGCCGAGCCATATGCTTTGCGGTCAGCGATGAAATGCGGGATAGGAAAGGCTCGTATGAAGAAGCGTTGCAGCAGTTTGATAATATAGTTGCGCAATCCCGTGAACTGCATGATATCAAAGGTATTATGGACGATGAAGAATGGAATATGGCGTTGACTGACGCTAAGCAGATATTCGCTGATGCATCTGGGTTTTACAGGAAAGTTATTGAAGGAAAAATGAAGGAGACAAAAGAAACGATAGAAGGAATAGAAAGGGAGGACGATTACTATGATGAGCGATAATCTGAGCAATTTTATAAAACAAATGAATGAATTGAAAGATGTATTGGAACCACAGCCCTTTGGTAATGGTGGAAAGAAAATAGCCAAGCCTTCTATGGTAAAGAAAGTGGCAACCATTATAGGGGTTAAAACTACTGCCTCCAGGTTTATACCGGTTTCTCATGAGGGCTATTCAACAGATACTTACATAGATAGGGTGGATATTTTTGGTGTAAACAGGGCTGAATTTATAGGCCGTAAGCAAAAAGGGATAGAACGCAGAGCGCATATGACCATGTTCCGGGAGTTATTGGAAAACATGTCCGGTCAAAAATGGGAGGACGTATTTAAAAAGTACTTCGGTGATACGTGCATAATTCCCGATGATCTCTGCCTTGCCTGTTGGAATTGCTCATTGTTTGGCGGATTAGAAGCCGGGAAAGGCGCTGTTTTTTCTAGAATAAGGTATTTTGACACTTACTCTATTGAACCGGCAGAATTTGCAGTGGCCATGGAAGGCAGTGAAGAAGGTATGGCTATAGGTAATACTGTATCTGAGAATTTATCGGCAAAACGTGGTTCTGATTCATATCATCAATATGAATACGTAAAAGCCGGTACGCATTTTCCATTTATCGCTATAATTGAGAATCCGACATTATTAGATGTCATAGGGTACATAAGGGCTGTGCGTATAGCGGATAATCAAGGGTACGGCAAATACTCAGCTAACCATGGTAAGTTTGACACTCAATTTTTAGCCGTTTCAACCGGCTATCCACGATTTTCTGTGTTGGATATGATAGAGTGGGCGGGGGAAGATTACTCGATAAAAAATGTACTTGATATGTTTAACGGCAAGAAGCCGGGCGTTGAGTTTGATACGGTAACCGATGTACCTATAGCCCTTTACGGAGATGAAATAGACGAGATGGCGCAGCTATTATCCAGAGAGTTTAAAATGTATTTTGAGATGTTAAAGGGATGATTGACATGGAGTTATTTTGCAGACGTTTCGTCTTGCGTAACTGTGGGCGCTTTTTACACATAAGCTCCGATTTCGGTTCAAAATATAAAACTCATTTATTTGTTACATCAGAGGCCTTATATGCGGGTATGACCAGGGAAATGACGCGAAAGCCTAAAATGGTGGATATAAAAGAAGATGTATATGATTTTTATGCCACTTATGATATCGCAGGATTCCCGGTATGGTTTACTCCCGGCATATTTGTGGAGGACACCGCGATTTTGGAACCGATTAGGTCGCGCAAGATGATCGATGTAAATACTTTTAACGTTATGGATGAAGATTATCCCGGTACAGGATCGGGCAAGAAACGGCATTCATCCCCTACTTACGGCACTATGGAGAGCATATTGCCGGGTAATTACCTCGTATTTTTTGGGTTTTCGACATGTGAAAAATATTTGAGTAGTTATCAAATGGGGAGCGTTTATATGTTGGGCAAAAAGCGCACTATGTGTCAAATAGTTGATATGTCGCCAGTATGTTTATGTGATTACGATAGGAATGGAGATGTTTACCCCGTACAGATTGATCACATGCAAATCAATGATTTCTCTGAATATACTATACACGCTGTGACTATGCGGTATATGCTTGTAAGCGGCTTGTATAAGAAAGAAGTGGTTAAATGCCGCTTTAGCGGTAACGGTTTTGAAGATGGTAATTGTATTCCGGCTCAAGAATACGCTTTCCCTTTAGCCGCTATACCTGAAGCCCTTTCTTGAGTGGAGGAACTCGCCTCTATCTTCAGTTGATAAGGGTTGGGGATGGGGGCGGGCACTTCGCTTAAAAGGCGATCTTAAAGTAATTGGTTGAGTTCTGATTTGTTTTAAATTAATGAGGTGAAATAATTGCATATAGTGATTTATTATAGTTTCACTCTAAGACCCGATATATAATGGGGATTGAAAGGGTTTTTAGTCGACCTAAGAAGAATTGAAACATAGATATATAATTTAAAGACCCGATATAATGGGGATTGAAAAGTATAAAGGGGATTGAAAGGAAGACGAAGGGTGAATCAATATATTTATGGACATTGTAGTAGATGATTTCGGCATATCCTTAGGGAAGAAAAGCGAGAGATTGCTGATAAAAAAGAAAGGCGAAGTTTTGAGTGAAATACCGTTTTTCGATGTTTCACAAATAATTATTTCATCTTCCGGTGTTTCTATATCAACGGATGTAATACAAGAATGCATGGCTAACGGTATACAGATCAGTTTCCTCAGTTTTAACGGTCAGCCGTATGCGCGTATTTCCTCACCGAATCTCACAGGCACGGTCATTACTCGCCGCGAGCAGCTTATGGCATATAACGACAAACGCAGTGTGCTTTTGTCGAAGGAGATTATTAACGGTAAGATAAGAAACCAAGGCAACGTGCTTAAATACTTTGCACGCTATTGTAAAAATGCTGATCCAAAGCTCTATAGGCAGATGTACGAGGGGGTGGGACAATTGGATGCTAGGCTATCGGAGCTTGCGGTTATCGATGGGGATAAAATAGACGACGTAAGGTTACAAATAATGTCTGTAGAGGGCAGAGCATCCGATATATATTGGCAAAATGTAAGATTGTTGCTTCAAGATAAGGTGGATTTTGCTAAAAGAGAGCATCGGGGAGCGACTGATCCTGTTAATTCGTTGCTTAATTATGGTTACGGTATGCTCTATTCGCAAATATGGGGAGCATTGATCTTGGCCGGACTGGAACCATTCGCCGGTTTCATGCATGTTGATAGGCCGGGCAAACCCTCCATGACGTTAGACCTTATAGAGGAATTTCGCCAGACCGTTGTGGACAGAGTAGTTGTAGCCATGATACGTAAAGGTGCCGAAGTTGAGCTGGTGGAGGGGAGACTAACGGATCAGATACGTAAAACGCTTATATCCAAGATAAACGAGAGATTGGACAGCAAAGAAAAATATGATGGCAAAGATTTTACGATACGTACTATAATACAGAAACAAGCGCGGCGGATTGCTACTTATTTACGCGGCGAAAATAAATATAAGGCTTTTGTGGGTAAATGGTAAAGGAGGTGACCTATGAAAACATTGGTTATTTTCGATATACCGTCGAATAAGATAAGAAACAAAATAGGAGAGGCATGCAAAGACTATGGCTTGATGCGCATACAAAAAAGTTCTTTTTTTGGCGATATAAATAATAATAGGCGAGAAGAATTGAGGCTGAGGCTAAAGAAGATATTAGATATAAGAGAAGGCAATATACAAATGTTTCCTATATGTGACAAAGATCTACAAATGCGAAAGGTTATCATTAATCAAAAGGAAGAGCTGTCATATGAAACCGATAACTAATGATAAGATAGCGGACATGATAAACGTAACCGATATAAAACAATATATATATTGTCCCAGGATAATATATTATACGTATGTTATGCCCGTAGAGAAAAAATTGTCCTTTAAAATGGAGTATGGCAAAGAACAACATATGGAATTAGATCGGCTGGAAAAACGGCGCAAGTTTGTATCTTACGGTTTCGCTGAAGGAAAAAGGATATTTCATTTGACCGTTGCGTCCGAGAGATTGAATCTTTTGGGCGTGATAGATATGGTTATAGAGGCATATAACGGCCATATGAAATTCTATTACCCGGTGGAGTTCAAAAACACCTCCGGTAGAATCCAGCTAAATCATAAATATCAGTTAACGGCCTACGCTATGCTTTTGGAACAATGGTCTGATAAACCTGTGGGGAATGGTTTTATATATATTATTCCATCTAAGGATATTTACTCCGTGGCGATTACTCAAAATATGAGGGACTATGTAAAACGCGTTATCGGTGCCATTTATAATATTATAAAATCGGAGAGTTATCCCGAAACGCGTTCAATGAGATGCTGCCATGACTGTGAATATAAGAATTATTGTGCTGATTTGGGGTGAAGATATGTATTTCTTGAGTCAAGAAGAAAGGAAGCATTTGCTTAAAGGATATTTGCCGCGTTCACGAGAAGTCGATATTGCCGAAGAACTGCGTGGCTGGAATTGGAATGAGCCGCCCTTAGTTCCTATTTACGACATTAAACTTCCGTTGTATGAGATAGCCAATAAATATTGCGATACCGGACGAGATGTTTATTTGAAACGTGTGGAAAATGTTAAAGTACAGCCAAATACGGATATGATAACGGGCAGCGCATTTCACGGTATATTGGTATCCTTTATCGTAAAGGCTAAAAAACTGATATATAATTTGGGAGTCGACGAATACACTAAAATTTTTGATGAATTAAAAGTTCCGGATTATAATGCATTGGAAAGCCAGAACAGCTTATTGGATGCGACTGCGTATGAAAGCATAAAGAGCAAAGCCCGATTGATATGGGAATATGAATATGCGCAGGCCGTAGGGCGTATACAGGATGTATTGGCGCGCCAACCATATGTAGGTGAGGATAGTCTGATATCCCTGGCTTTACCTGTAATAGTGGAGCAAAAATTAGATGGTTCGTTTTTAGGCTTGAGCCGTTATCTGAGCGCCGATGCTTTTACCCTTTCCGAGCCAATGGTGGTTGATCTGAAATTCGGCCCCAAAAAGGACTTCCATAGGCTTACTACGACAGGTTATGCGCTTGTCATGGAAAGCGTTTTTGAATTTCCAGTTAACGTAGGGTGTATAGTTTATGGTTATTTTAAAAACAATCGATTGATCATAGAGAAGGATTTTCACATTATAGATGATGAATTGCGTCAATGGTTTATAGAACAAAGGGATGACCGAATGCGCATGATATACGAAAGTATGGATCCGGGAGTATCTGAGAATTGTTATGATTCGTGCCCGTATTATGGCGTATGTCATTAGATAAAGAGGGTGAGAAGGGTAAATGTCGCAAATTGAATTAATGGTATACAATACGCTGCCTTCCGTGGGTGATTGTATGTTTGCCGATGAGGTAAACCTTTTCAGATCATATATAGGTGATGACGAAGTGTGCCCTTATGTACATCAAGCCGAGGCTTTTAATCGTATCCACCAAGGAGATAACGTAACCATGGTGGCCGGAACGGCTGCAGGTAAAACATTGGCGGTGGCTGTACCACTTTTTGTGAAACTATCCAAAGGTTTAATAAATAAGATTATGTTTCTATATCCGACCATAGCGTTAATGGACGACCAAAAGACGGTTATGGAGAAACTCGCACTTTTAAGCGGTTTACAAGATGAGGTAGGGTTAATATGCGGTGGTTTATCCAGAACGGCCTTGATCAATAGTCTGTCCAAAAAAATACTGCTGGCCACGCCTGACGCCATATATTGGTTTTTCAGGAAGAACGTCAAATATAATTCGATAATGATTTATGGTCTTTCACAAGTGGACGAATTCGTACTCGATGAGGCGCACCTGTTTTCAGGATTAACACTGCAAAACCTAAATCTTTTCTTTAAACGAATTGAAATATTACAGCAACAATTTTTAGGCCGCGATTTGTTCCATTTGCATGTGCTAACCGCCACCCCCCATGATGAGCTTTTCTTACTGAATAACGGTTATCGCATAGATGGTAGGTCCAAGTGCGGAGATGTAAAGGTTGTTTTTTATAATACCTCGCCGTATGAAAAAGCGGATGATTTTCAAAATCTTATAAGCCAAGCAGTAGAAAAAGGTTTCGATAAGGTATTGGTTATATGCAATGGCGCTATGGTAGCCCACCGCCTCTTTCAGCAGCAAGCCGGGAAATTGAAGGACAGGAGTGCGTTTTTGCCTCAACATTATATGCAGTTTGGTCGTGTAAAGCGATCCGATTTAGAAGAGGGGCTAAGGGAAGCCGGAGTTGAAGATGAACTCATACGCCGTTTGGAAAGAGTAACTATTGAAAATACGATGTATAGATTGCCTCAGTTCAAAGAAGTGTTTGTTGAGGTTTCTGCCTCGGATATTTTCGAACCGCTCCAGCGCGTATTGACCAAGCTTAAGGGACAGATAATGCAGGTTTTGTATCTGATATTTAAATGTCGCAAAGATTTTTCAGGCAAACTTTCTTATGACGAATTTCATTACAATGTCGGCAGAAGGAGTAAGGCTTTAGAGCATATACTGGAAACTTTAATAGAAGATAAAGGCATACATGATTATTTTGGGTGGAAAGAAAGCTTGACGGGTGCATTAAATACAATGCTGGAGCAGATAGAAGAAAAATTGTCCGTTGCTGAACCTATTATTCTGAAGTGGCCGGGCTTAGAGGGGCTTGCCGATATATTGGATGGAATGCATGAAACGATTATACAAGAAGTGATAAAACGATTTAAGGATGATTTTTCATTTGGTTATAGTAGTATAAAAGAATATAAGGGACGATTTCCTGTAAATACCGATCCCTATATCTATTTAAAATGGCTGAGAAATTATTTTGAGGATGATTTGAATGACATAAAGGAGGTATTACTTGAAACGTTGGCCGATGATCTCGAATTTAGGGATAAGATCGAGATGCAACATGTAGCTTTTATTAAAGGGTATGATTATCCGTTAATCATATATTCCGGCAGCATGTCCAAACCGTCAAGGGACGGTCTTATCAACCTTTTTGACGGTTTGGACAAGGCTATTTTAATTTCGACGTCTGCTGTGGAGGTCGGGGTTGATTTCGTTGCAGACTTGCTCATAAGCGAGCAATGTGAAGCCGGCTCGTTTCTGCAGCGATTCGGCAGAGTAGGCAGAGCGGGTAATATGGCTGAAGCATGGATATTGGCCGATGGTGGAACCTTCGGCGACATAAAGGATAAAATTGGGAATAGTGGCGGTAGAATCAGCCGCGAAGATTTTACATCGTTAATAAACCAATCGTTCGCTCATAAGGAACATATATGGTATTCTTTATTGGGAGAAGCTTCTTACCGTTTAATCAATGATCAAATAGGTATGATTGGTACCGAGATAAATAAGCGGTCATTTATAAGCAAGGAAGCTGATATGCTAGCCGATTCACTCAATAAAAACGATATCGTACTGGCATATGGCCTACGCAGCACTATGCCTTCCATATCATTGAGGGATGTCGGGGTTACACGTGATGCGTTTTATATTTTACAGTTCGTAGAAAATGAACGCTTGAAAGTGGAGGACTCATATTTTGAAGTAGCTTCGGCCGATATATATTTTAATGAATTGCTTTGGCGTAAACGAAACTGGCGTATAGGAATGAATGTAGACAGGATGCTAGAGGAAAGCCAGGCTGTTTTTCTATGGAATGGTACCGAATTGGAAATTATAAGCGAGAGAGGTATTGGAAAATGGATGTATGATGCTTTATTAAGTATATCGAATAAATTTCCGAATAAATGTATTATGTTAGCCTATGGCGATGTGTACCTTCAACGATATGATACAGGAGAGGAAATGGGTTCCATAAAAGATGTGGTTGATAAATACGAGGCACCTCTAATAATCCCGAATCAGTTTTATATAGTGATGCCTAAAATGAAGGATGTCGCTGGGTTGAAGAAAAGGGGATTATATGGCATTGATGAGATATATTATGATGTGGATTATAATGGTCAAAGCACCAATGGTAAGGATTTGGCGATGTTGGACAGGATACAGGGAGCTTGTATGGCGTTTTATATAAAATGGATGAAGGAAGGCACGTTATGTTGATAGATGAATTCAAGAGATGCTATGGCAAGTCTACCGGAGCCTTGTCACTGTATGACCATGTTATTGGTTCCACGGTTATAGCAAAAGCTGTACTGGATAAGTTCGGAGGTGTTTATCCGGATTATCCGAAGAGTAAAAAGGATATGCTTATTTTTGCTACCTTTACGCATGATTTAGGCAAACTGGATACGGATTTTCAGGCCATGCTGTGTGCTGTTATAGCAGGAAAACCGATGCCGCCCAAACGTGTAAAGCATGAGGCCAGTACGTTGGATTACGTTGATTTGCTCGAAAATGGGCAGGGCGAGGTATATAATGTGCTTAATGATGAATTGCATTATGTTGTTGATAGTAAAATAGATTTAGAGATGGCTTTAGCATTTGCGGTATCACACCATGGCCTTTTTTACATGGCTTATGAAGCTACGGTTAATTATGGTAATCAGTGGCTGATACGCAGGGAGTGGACCACTAGGCCTTCACGGGAGATAAAGCGCATAACATTAGTGGATCTTTTGTTTATGTATCACCCATTTGGAGGGCTGGTCATGATATCTGACCTTATACATTCGTTCTGCCATGAAAAAGGTATAGATTATCGCTATGTCTTAGAGAACAGCGACTCCTATAAAGGATTAATAGATTCTTTGATATGCAAAGCTGACGAATTGGAGGCAACGTTGAACAGGAGTGATCCAAGGGGTAATAGAAGCCTTGCAAGCTTGCTGAGGCTGTTGCTCGGTGAAATAAAATGAGAGCATTAGGAGAGGGTGATTGTAATATGGGCGATAAAGAATTTAATTCTGTTTTAATGGCGGGATTATTGCGATGTTGTGATATTATATGGGAATGGCACAATAACGGTAGCTTTTTGGAGAATCGCAAATTTAGCTATCCCGATGATGTTGACGGCATATTGGTGGATAATCTTGTTAAAGGTCGTTCCGATGATGCGAGGCATTTGGTCCGCATATTGGATAATGCGTTCAGCAGCGTTAATTCATTCATTTATCCTCGTCAAGGCAACGACAGCGATTTAGCGGCTTTATCACGCCTTTTAAGTCTGATACTATATTCGGTCATTTATGCTGGGCATTATTGTATACAGAAGGACGGCAGGCATTGGATGAACTATTGCAGATGTGTTTAAAAGGTGAACCGCCGCTTGTTCTATCTAATGCCTATCCTGGCGATTTATTGCCAAGGCCGCTGGTAGCAATGGAGAAAATAGCGGAAAATCAGATCCTGGACCCAATAGATGCTTTGAAACGTTCTAAAAGGGGCAAGGCGCTGAAAGATTTGCGTTATGTTACCGTTGCTCAGTTCGATAAATTAAGAAAAGGTAGGGGCTTTGAGATGGAAAAGATTGAAGCCATAGATCCTATGGCACCGAAGATATTTTCCATAACACGGTTGATAGGTTACTCGGCACGACCGGCGAGGGTGGCCTATACGTTGAAGAAGAAACTTTCCCAAATGCCAGTGCATATCCGTATTTATCATTGTATGTTTGGTGTAAACCGAATTGGCGTAGTAAATTGCTTAATTTGCTTGTTTTCGTAGGCAAAGAGGGCTTTGGCAAAAGGCGTTCGATAGGCAAGGGGCAATTTGAAGTAATGCCTCCCGACGATGTTAGCCGGATTTTTGAGTTGGACAAGCCCAATGCTTTCGTGAGCCTTTCGGATTTTATTCCAGCAAAAGACGACCCTACTGACGGCACATTTCGAACATTTACTAAATATGGGAAACTAGGCGGAGAGTATGCGGCATCTGGCCAGCCATTTAAACGTCCATTACTGATGATTGCGGCAGGCGCAGTATTTAAGGCTGAGCATGTAAAGCCCTTTTATGGGAAAGCATTGGAGTCAGTGGCTAAGGTTGATTCTCATATTATACACCCGGCTTTTGCTTTAGCGGTCCCGGCTAAAATTTAAATTTTGGGAGAATGGATATGAAAAACGTATTACTTACATTTGTCGGTAAGCAGGATCCTTTTTCGGAGAAGACGGGGAAAGAGGGAGGTATAGTAACTATTGTAAGAAAATATAAGTTTGATATTGTAGTGATGTTACCGTCAGCGGATATGCCGGGGGTTAAAGATTCTACGCAAACTAATGCTTATGATACGAAAGACTGGATCCATGATGAGGTTAGTACAGATATAGGTGTGTACGTTAAGCCTTTGAGTTTGTCGGATCCTACAAGTTATCGGCAAATTATGTCGGAAGGAGAAAAAGAGCTTAAAGCACTAATGGACTCTTTGTGTAAGGAAGATGTAAAATTCTATCTAAATAGTTCTTCTGGGACACCGGAGATGAAAAGCATGTGGCTTGTTTGGGCCAACAGTGCTTTTATACCGAAGGCTGTGGTATTGCAGGTCGCGGACCCGACATTTGTAGCCGAAGGCGATAGAGTGAGGGAGCTAGATATAGATTTTATAGAAGAAGTAAATTGCAAAAATAGAGCGGCGCGTTATATAGAACAGGGGTTATTTAAGGTGGCGGCGGAAGAACTGAATTCTCTATCGCGGATAGCTTATAGTTCGGCAAGAACAGATAAAGCATGTATGTTGAGCGATATATGCATGTCATGGCATTGCTGGGATTTGATAAATTATAAAGAGGCTTATGACCGCTTGGCGAATGTATATAATAAATACTCCAACAGCCGCGATATAGCCGATACTTTGGCTATAATAAAAAAGCAGGTTGATTATTTGAACAATTTGAAAATGGAGACATCTTCCGAGAATATATATAATATGGTAGATCTTTTTTATAATATGAAAAGGCGGTTTGAACGGGAGGATTATACTGATGCATTGGCCCGTTTTTGGCGATTATATGAAGGGTCTATGTATTACGTGCTCAGAACATATTATGGCGTAGAGCCTGAAAAATTGTGTGAGAGCCATAACAAACAAAATCTGTTTATGATTAGAAATGGCTTAAATGTAAATGAAAGGTTAAATTATAGTTCCGCGCATAAAGCATTAAAAGATATTTTTCGTGATAAAAGGCTGAACAATATCTTACAGCAAACTGTATTGATAGATAGACAAGATTCTCAGCAAAGGAAATCGGTACAAGAAGCATTGGAAGATCTAAGGAACTTTAGGAATGAGTCTATTGTTGCTCACGGAATGAAATCTGTATCAAGAGATTATGCGGATGCGGCAGTAAAAGTGGCCCCTATTGTTCTAAAAGGGTTTTTCCGGGATGATATAAATGCGATATTGGAAGAGTATCCTTTTGAACATAGCAAGATGGAAACTATAGCACAATTTACACGTATGATATAAAGTCAGACTCATTACCGGAGCAACGAAATTATTATTGATTGTTACCGAACAATCTGTTAAAATAAAAAAAGATACATTTTAAGTATCTCTATAATTTTCGAAGATAGCCGAACGAACACCTAAATGGTGGTAATTCAGATGCTTAGTAACATAAGCTGTAATGTTTGAAATAGGCGGTAAGTAGCCATATATATAAGTAATGCGAGCTTCGAAGATAACCGCCTATTTCAAACAAAGAACCCTTCTTCGAGATTTATAGCATGCACATTTATATCTGAATAGGCTTAGAAGCCGACTTTTAGCGGATGTTATCCGGTCGATCGGCTGGGTTTCATTCTAAGACCCGAGATAATGGGGATTGAAAGGATCGCATGAAGCTCATCTATTATGACACAATGAGAAGTTTCATTCTAAGACCCGAGATAATGGGGATTGAAAGGAAAAATTGCAGAACGAAAGAGCCGGTATATTGGCTGTTTCATTCTAAGACCCGAGATAATGGGGATTGAAAGCATCGGCCATCTTCATTCCTCCTAAAAAAAAATAATTGTTTCATTCTAAGACCCGAGATAATGGGGATTGAAAGCTTCGTATATGCTGCGCACTGTCTTTTTTGCTTTAGCCGTTTCATTCTAAGACCCGAGATAATGGGGATTGAAAGCCGGATATCAATCCCCGGCCATCGCCTTACAGTGCCGGGTTTCATTCTAAGACCCGAGATAATGGGGATTGAAAGCCTGCTTTTGACGCATGAGGCTTAACAGGTATAAACAGTTTCATTCTAAGACCCGAGATAATGGGGATTGAAAGCGCTCTATTAACGCCGCCGTTAGCGCGCGCTGGGTTATGTTTCATTCTAAGACCCGAGATAATGGGGATTGAAAGAGGACCACACGCCGCCATGGCCCGCTCTGCGCTTGCTGTTTCATTCTAAGACCCGAGATAATGGGGATTGAAAGATTTATGCTGTGCCACATTACAAGCAGATTTGTATAGTTTCATTCTAAGACCCGAGATAATGGGGATTGAAAGTAATACTTCACCAGTCGGCTCAATCAGTATAGCTTCAGTTTCATTCTAAGACCCGAGATAATGGGGATTGAAAGGTGGACATCCATTCGTGAAAAGCTTCAATATTTGCGGTTTCATTCTAAGACCCGAGATAATGGGGATTGAAAGTCAAACCGTCTGTATCAACCAATATTTCGGCCTCGCCGTTTCATTCTAAGACCCGAGATAATGGGGATTGAAAGTTTCATTCCACGTAAAATCCTGTATAGACATAGTCAGTTTCATTCTAAGACCCGAGATAATGGGGATTGAAAGTAATGCTTTTAACAGCGTTGGCACGGTTATACCTGCCGTTTCATTCTAAGACCCGAGATAATGGGGATTGAAAGATCAGTCCATGTGGTATATGCTGACGCTATACCTTTAGTTTCATTCTAAGACCCGAGATAATGGGGATTGAAAGGTGCGCTATACTCAAGAAACCATCACGCCCAGTAAATGTTTCATTCTAAGACCCGAGATAATGGGGATTGAAAGTCACCTTATACCGTAATAAAGCTATCACAACCGTAGGTTTCATTCTAAGACCCGAGATAATGGGGATTGAAAGACGAGTGCACCAGACTGGCTAGGAGTAACTGGAGGAAGTTTCATTCTAAGACCCGAGATAATGGGGATTGAAAGATCACGCTGGGCTGTGTGAATATGGCACCTGTTTTGTAGTTTCATTCTAAGACCCGAGATAATGGGGATTGAAAGTATTATCGTCCTCTTACAGCCGCTTCTATATCACGTAGTTTCATTCTAAGACCCGAGATAATGGGGATTGAAAGCTGACATGGGGATAAAAGTAATGGATATAAGGCATACAGTGTTTCATTCTAAGACCCGAGATAATGGGGATTGAAAGTGATATAAAAAGAGCTCTACAAGCTAAAAGGCAAAAGTTTCATTCTAAGACCCGAGATAATGGGGATTGAAAGACGTTGTAACACCATTTTTGACGAACAATACCGGCGCCGGTTTCATTCTAAGACCCGAGATAATGGGGATTGAAAGTATACATGTTATCGACGCATTTTAGCGTTATTGTGTGTTTCATTCTAAGACCCGAGATAATGGGGATTGAAAGTGCTACAAAGGACAGAAAAAGGCAAGGAGATAAGACTGTTTCATTCTAAGACCCGAGATAATGGGGATTGAAAGTAATGCCAGTTCGGCTATCTTACCCTTTTGCCGCAAGGATGAAGAAGGGTTTCATTCTAAGACCCGAGATAATGGGGATTGAAAGCATCGGTAAACAGTCGGTTGCCTTCTTCATCTATCACGTTTCATTCTAAGACCCGAGATAATGGGGATTGAAAGCGATATTCTCGATCGCTTTCGGTAGCCAGTACAGCCGGGTTTCATTCTAAGACCCGAGATAATGGGGATTGAAAGGTACTTGGCTACGGCCTTGCGCAAAAACTCGACCAATGGTTTCATTCTAAGACCCGAGATAATGGGGATTGAAAGCAACATTTATTGGTACCCCAGCCATTTTTAAGCCTCCCGTTTCATTCTAAGACCCGAGATAATGGGGATTGAAAGATCGCTAAAGAACGCGGCCAGTACATCCTGTTCGGCGGTTTCATTCTAAGACCCGAGATAATGGGGATTGAAAGAGCCCCGAATTTGTCGCCTATTTTTGGATATCCGCTCGTTTCATTCTAAGACCCGAGATAATGGGGATTGAAAGATATTCACCGTTTGCCGCATTATCAAGAAACGCTTTGTTTCATTCTAAGACCCGAGATAATGGGGATTGAAAGTATTCTTCCTCTTCCTCAATCTTCACCTTAAAAGGTTTCATTCTAAGACCCGAGATAATGGGGATTGAAAGAAATTTTTGGACTAGTGAGGACGTTGGAAAGCTTAATGTTTCATTCTAAGACCCGAGATAATGGGGATTGAAAGTGTTCACATCAGCCCAAAACCTTTGAAATCCAACCTTTGTTTCATTCTAAGACCCGAGATAATGGGGATTGAAAGCATGACCATCAAGCAATAAGTCATTATTGTATTCAAAGTTTCATTCTAAGACCCGAGATAATGGGGATTGAAAGCCGATATGCGCAGCTACCTGTGCCCACGATAAGCCGTTGTTTCATTCTAAGACCCGAGATAATGGGGATTGAAAGC
>JASGMM010000070.1 GCA_030156435.1 Clostridiales bacterium
TGCGAACGATTATATAACTAACAGCATATAATGTTCAGGTTTCTTTACCTCCGATTTGAGATAAATCATGTAACTTTGTTACAAATATATTATACTAGGGAGGTATTATATGTTTGCATCTTTTATTGCAGACGGCAAAAATAGGGGTACACATATATTATCTTCCAACAAGGTATCAGGGCCTTTTACGCCTTGGAGCACAGGACCAGTTACTCCAAGGGACTGGATGTGCCTTGACGGTACAATGTTTGTGGACGGCGATGCACAACCCTGGCTTGTATTCTGCCACGAATGGGTACAAGTGTATGATGGAGAGATATGGGCTGTAAAATTGTCGATAGATCTAAAATCCGTTGTAGGCGAAAGCACGTTGCTATTTAAGGCTTCAGATGCTCCGTGGGCAAAAAGCATAAAGGTTAAAGATGGTCGTGAATGTTTTGTTACAGATGGCCCATATTTACATAGGACATCGAAAGGAGAGCTTATAATGCTATGGTCAAGTTTCATTGAAAACCACAATTATGCAATAGGTGTTGCTCATTCGGAAACCGGCAATATACTTGGTCCATGGATTAATGAAGAAACCCCTTTATTTTCAAATGATGGTGGCCATGGCATGCTCTTTACTGCTTTTAATGGAAGCCTTATGCTTGCGCTACATGCTCCCAATGCGAGAGGTATGGAAAGACCGGTCTTTATTAAAGTAAAAGAAATTGGCGGTGCACTGAGCCTTTGTTAGGATCTCTGAGTTAGGATGCAGAACCGTATCTATAATTGACATGACACATAACGAAGCATATAATTTTGTTTATGGTAATTCACGATATGCATATAAAACTCGCACCGACAGATGCGGCATAATTAAAGAGGTTATATATGGATGAGGCTCAGATAGATACGAAAAAAATATACGAACGCAGATGGTCTATACTTATAGCCGTAATGCTGGGTAGCATAATGGCCCCTATAGATGGCAGCATAATGAATATCGCCATGCCCACATTAAGAGAAGTTTTCCACGCTCCACTCGAGACTGTGAGCTGGGTATCAATGGCATATCTTTTAGTAGTCAGCAGCACGCTTCTCGCATTTGGCCGACTGGGTGATATCATGGGGTATAGGCGCATATATCAAACCGGCCTTTTTATATTCACCGCATCATCGGCTATATGCGGTTTTGCGCCCAACATATCGGTGCTTATAGCCGGCCGAGTAGCGCAAGCCATAGGAGGCGGCATGCTGCTATCCATGGCTCCTACTATATTGACCGCCGTTTTCCCTCCAAGCGATCGCGGCAAAGCGCTGGGCATGAACGCAATGTCGGTGGCGATGGGCCTAGCTATAGGGCCAAGCCTGGGCGGATTTCTCGTATAGGCGTTGGGTTGGGAATACATCTTTTTTATAAACGTACCCATCGGTATCGCAGCCTTCCTGTGGGCTCAACTGGTTTTGCCCAGAAATTCTGTGCGACGCGATGAACACTTTGATGCGATTGGCGCCGTGCTGGCGTTTTCCTTGCTATTTCTTTTGCTTTTGTACATAAACCGTGGCATTCAATGGGGCTGGACATCCTTGACCGGCATTATGACATTGAGCATAGCGGTTATCTCATTTATAGCATTCATCCTGCTGGAAAATCGCCAATCCGAGCCGATGCTTGATCTGTCGCTATTTAAGATACGGTTATTTACTACCGGCATGATTAGCACGCTTCTAAATTTCAGCACACAGTATATAATGACGTTTTTAACACCGTTCTGCCTGGCGCAGAAGGGTCTGCCACCCAGCACCGCCGGCGCTGCCATTCATCCCCGCCACAAGTGGCGAGGCTTTCTGCTAAGCTGTATGGTAACATCAGGCGTGCGTGGCAGACATAACACCGTTTAGATTACGCGTTTCTGCTCATAGCAAATACAGGCTCCTCTATAAGCTCTTTCATTACGGCCAATACCCTGTAAACATCATCGCGCGTTACATAGTAATGCGTCACAAAGCGCATCTTACCATTAGGCGAACCGGCTATCTTTATACCATACGGTCTTATAATTTCGGCCAGTTGATTGCCGTTTAATCCTGTATCGGTTATATCGAAGTTTATCATATTGGTCTGCACTGTGTCTAAATCAACGTTTATGCCTTTTATCTCAGCTAACCCCTGAGCTAATATTCTAGCGTTCTCATGATCCTCATATAATCTCTGAGGCATATCGGTAATGGCCACTATAGCTGCAGCCGCAAGCACGCCCGACTGACGCATACCACCGCCCAACATCTTGCGTATCTTTCTGGCTTTATCTATAAATGCTTTACTACCTGTTAAAAGTGAACCCACCGGTGCGCATAGCCCTTTCGACACGCAAAACATGACGCTGTCGGCCCATCGAGCCACATCCTTAGCCTCTACGCCCAGAGCCGTGGCGGCATTGAATATACGGGCACCGTCGAGATGAACCGGTATATCGTGCTCATGCGCCACCCTATATATCGCTTCCATAGTATCCAGCGGCACGACCGTGCCGCCAGCGCGATTATGCGTATTCTCTTCGCATATCAAGGCCGTGCGCGGGAAGTGCAAATCCTCCATGCGTATGGCAGCTTCCACCTCGTCCGGATTAAGCGCGCCCATATAGCCTCTAAGCTGCTTTGCCTGTACACCTGCCAAAAATCCCAGAGCGCCTACTTCATAATAGAATATATGGGCTTCTGCTTCGGTTATTATCTCCTCCCCGCGCTGGGTGTGCGTCATAATAGCCAATTGATTGCCCATCGTGCCAGACGGAATGAACAATGCGTCCTCTTTGCCCATAGTCTGGGCCGCCAGCCTTTCCAGCCTGAGCATGGTAGGATCATCGCGGTAGACGTCATCACCCACTTCGGCTTTATACATGGCTTTGCGCATTTTTTCAGTAGGTACCGTTACGGTATCGCTACGTAAGTCTATTAACTTATCCATTTGCAACATCCTTCCTAAAAATAAGCATAATAAAAGAGTCAAACCGTTCGATTTGACCCCTGAAGCGGATGTTGAAAATAGCCCTGCAGCTATACATGGCCTTTAGCAGCCTATACAGCCACTTGAATACGACTAATTTCAACCCTGTCCTTTTGCCTGAGAGATTAATTCACCTTCGGCGCTCTTTCGAGACTCTCCAGGGGTTCGTCCGGCCATGGTCTTTGCCCGTTATATGGGCGCCTGAGAGTTTTTACCCCTTCGGCGGATTTTCATCGCTCTCCCATGGCTTTCATCCGAAACACGTTATTCGGTTGTTAAATTAATTATAATAGATCGTTACCTTTTTGTCAAGCACTTCTGTACACAATTTTGTGCACAGAATAACGCCACGGCTAAACTTCTGACCATACTCGCCAATATACCGGTTTAGGCCACCCTGCGTATATCATATAACTTTATAAAAGAAACATATTTGAGCATTAATTTCTAGGCGTAGCCAGAAATCTCTCCACTTCCATGGCACTCGGCAAAGCGCTTTGGGCACCCA
Source organism: Clostridiales bacterium (assembly GCA_030156435.1). Taxonomy (GTDB): domain Bacteria; phylum Bacillota; class Clostridia; order Mahellales; family Mahellaceae; genus Mahella. The sequence continues at coordinate 3,501 of JASGMM010000070.1, forward strand.
TACGCGTGATAGCTATAGCCGCTACTGCACTGGCGTAATCCGCCGCGCGGTCTATGTCCATTCCACGCGTCAACGCATAGCACAGCCCGCCTGTAAAAGCGCTTCCCGCTCCTGTTGGATCTACTACTTTAACATTATAAGCCGGCCTACGTTTTACAACACCTTTATAATTATACATAACGCCTTTATCCCCAAGCGTAATAAAGACATTTTTCACGCCTTGATCCAAAAACATGGCTATCATCTTCTCGCAATCGGCATCTTCTTTCACTTCCATACCCAGCAGCTCCTGAGCTTCGAATTTATTGAGCACTAATACATCGATACTGCCGTATAGCTCATCGTCCAGAGACACCGCTGGCGAGGGATTAAGCACTACCATCGTATCTGATCTGCGAGCTATGCTAGCTGCCCATATCACAGTATCGATAGGTATTTCGAGCTGCATAAGCAATATAGTGGCCCGTTCTATCAAACCTTCACAATGCCTCATACGTTCTATAGTGCACTGGCTGTTAGCCCCTTGGTACGATATTATCGTATTCTGACCTCTAAACACGTTTATAAATGCCAGACCGGTGTCGATATTGTCCAAAGTCAGTATATCGCTTGTCCTGACATTGTTTTTGGCTAGATTGGCTACAAGCTGTTCGCCGTAGGAATCACGGCCTACACACCCTGCGAAAGCAACATTTCCTCCTAAGCGCGCTATAGCTACAGCCTGGTTATTGCCTTTGCCTCCCGGAGATTTGTAAAAAGCCCTGCTTTTTAACGTTTCTCCTGGATATGGGCGCCTATCGGTCTCCACGGTCAAATCCATATCGAGGCTACCTAATACCAAAATATCTATATCCTTATACATGGTTCCCCCTCCTCATCTTTCTATAAAGTACTTTTTTGTTTATGAACGACTTTACCCTCGCACTGCCTGAAATGGCAATGACAAACGTATAGTCCACCCATATATGTATTGCTTCTCTTCTATTTTATTATATCATATCCATGTTTAAAGGCAATCGCGAATTAAGAAACGACAATAACTATGCGTTTTTTGCAATGAAATATGTTATAATAAAAGTAATGTGCACAAAATGATTACTGGTAAGGAGTAAAATATATGCAAAATTATACCGAGAACGAGGCGCGGATTTATGCGCGCACATTGGCTTTGATACTGGCTAAAGCTGTAGCCGATATCATGCCCGGATGCAGGCTTGTAGTGGAGCATTCGTTGGGCAACGGTCAGTATTGCGAAATACACGGCGTAAGGCACATAAGTCCGAGCGAGATAGCGCAGCTTAAAAAGCGCATGACAGAGCTTGTAGAAGCAAATCAGCCTATAATACAGGAAACGATTCCCCGACAACAGGCTATAGCGCTTTTTGAGAATATAGGCAAGCAGGAAACCGCTCATATATTGCGCTACCGACAGGTTGATAAGGTAAGCGTATATCATCTGGGCAATCTTATAGATTATTTCTACGAACCGCTTTTTACTTCTACAGGCCAGGCAAAGGTATTCGATCTCTTACCATATCCTCCTGGACTTATACTACTGTACCCTAAAGTCGGGCAGCCGGATAAGCTTCCGGAATTCACAGACTTGCCAAAGCTCGCGGCAATATTCAAGGAAGCTGAGGAATGGGCCCGGATATTGGGTATAGGCTATGTTTCGTCGTTAAACGATGTTATAGACAAAGGCGATACATCTGAGCTCATACTGATTTCCGAAGCCCTGCATGAAAAACGCACAGCCGACATAGCTGACGTCATATCGAAAAACAGGACGCAGATACGGTTGATATCCATCGCAGGCCCATCATCGTCCGGTAAGACGTCATTCGCCAGCCGCCTTTATATACAACTGCGCGTAAATGGTATAAAACCATTGCGCATATCGCTGGACAACTACTTTCTGCCGCGCGAGTTTACCCCTGTGGACGAAAACGGGCAGCCAGACCTCGAATCCTTAGAGGCCCTGGACCTAGGACTGTTTAACGACCAGCTAAAAGCCCTTATAGAAGAAGATGAGGTAAGCCTGCCAGTATTTAACTTCAAGACGGGGCTGCGCCAATATATGCCGCCCATAAGGTTGGAACCAGATCAGCCCATAATCATAGAAGGCATCCACGGTCTGAACGAGCGGCTAACGCAAGCTATTCACAAAGACAGAAAATTTAAGATATATATAAGCGCCTTGACACAGCTCAACATAGACGAACATAATCGTGTACCTACCACCTACGCGCGGTTGCTCAGGCGTATTATAAGGGATCATCAATTCCGGGGAGCAGACGCGTCCCGTACGCTTCAAATATGGCCGTCAGTACGATCCGGCGAAGAAAGGAATATCTTTCCTTATCAGGAAGAGGCCGATGTCATGTTTAACTCATCCCTCGCATACGAGATACCGTTACTCAAGCGATACGTCGAACCTCTGCTAAAAGAAATAGGCACGGATGATCCGCAGTATTCAAGAGCCGTCCAGTTGCTGGATTTGCTGTCGCATTTTATACCCGTGCCTGCCGATAAAGAAGTCAATATACCCCCCAATTCGCTTATAAGGGAATTCACTGGGCATAGTTGCTTCTTCGGGAAAAATTAAATCAGGTTTGAAGCACCAAACAATATTCCCATAGCCACAAAAGCTGTCAACAACCTCGTCTTTAGTTTATTCATGGAGCATTCCTCCTCACAATAGATATATAAAAGCAATGCCGCGCCTGCGTTGAGTTAATAAATGATATGCTTTATAACAGGCGCGGCAGACGGAAGGACTATTACACGGTGCGTTTCTTGGTGGAAACATCCATCCATACAGCCAGTACAAGTACCAGGCCTTTTACGATAGTAAGTATGGAATAATCTATATTCATCAAGCTCATACCGTTATCTATAGATGCCATAACGAGGGCACCTATTATAGCACCTGGTACCGTGCCTACACCGCCCAGCGTACTGGTACCACCTATTATAGCTGATGCTATAGCATCCATTTCAAATCCGGTACCGGCGCTCGTGGTAGCTGCATTTAGCCTGGATGTCAGCACTATTCCAGCCAGCGCCGAGAGAAGACCCATGATGAGGAATATTGTCATGTTCGTCTTCTTTATATTGACACCACTGTAAGCCGCAGCCTCTCTATTACCTCCAATGGCATACACATATCTGCCGAAAGTAGTGTTATTAGCTATAAATGTCATTACGATGACCAAACCGAGCACTATCAAAACAGGTATGGGTATACCTTCATATGATATCATAATACCCACGAACAGCGATATAAGGAGCAAAACACCTATAATCCTCATTATTCCCGCATTCCAGCCTGACACATCTATGCCGTACTTCATCTTGGCTTGACGGCTTCTCATCTCAAAAATAAGGTATAATATACCGCCCACTATGCCGAGTATTATACTTATAGACGGCGATATATACCCTTGGCCTACAAGTTTAAAGCTGTCGCTCAATGGCGAAATGGTTACGCCTTTGGTAACCAGCAATATAGCTCCCCTAAAGACCAGCATGGAGCTCAATGTGGTTATAAAAGCTGGTACCCCTTGGTATGCTATCCAAAACCCTTGCCATAGGCCTATTAAAAGGCCAACACCCAGTGTTACTATTATAGTCATGGGTGTACTCCATCCATAATTGACCTGCATTATAGCTGCCAATGCTCCGGTAAATCCGGCCACTGAACCGACAGACAGATCTATATGGCCGGCCACCATAACCAGCACCATGCCGATTGCTAATATAGCTGTGATGGACATTTGCCTTATTAAATTTGATAAATTCCGCGGTGTTAGAAAACCACCGCCGGTCAATGCGGTAAATATGACCCATATAGCTACCAATGCCAGGATCATCGTATACGACCTTGCATCTATATTAATACGTTTTGATTTATCTGTCATTTATCATTTCCCTCCCGTTGCGGCTCGCATTATTATTTCTTGATCTGCTTCTTTATGATTAAACTCGCCAGTAAACTTACCTTCATGCATTACCAATATTCTATCGCTCATACCCAATATCTCAGGCAACTCGGATGAAATCATTACTATAGCGACGCCTTGATCAACAAGCTTATTCATAATATTGTATATCTCGTGCTTGGCGCCTACATCTATACCTCGCGTAGGTTCATCCAATATCAGGACCTTAGGCTCAGACATAAGCCATTTGGCTATTACAACTTTCTGTTGATTGCCGCCACTTAAATTGGCCGCTTTCTGGGTTATAGACGGTGTCTTTATATTCAATTCTTTTACATACGAGTTCGCATATTTAATCTTCTTGTTATTGTCTATAACAGAGAAGCGAGATATTTTCCCGTAATTCGGCAAAGCTATGTTCTCGGCTATATCCATAAGCAGAACCAAGCCGTAGCGTTTTCTATCCTCCGAAAGGTAAGCTATACCATTGTTTATAGCGTCTATAGGAGTCTTTATATCTACTTTCTCCCCGTTTATATATACCTCGCCCTCCCTTCGTGCGTTGAAACCGCCGAATATACTGGAAGCTAGCTCAGTACGCCCTGCACCCATAAGGCCTGCTAAACCAAGTATTTCGCCCCTTCTTATCTCAAAGCTAACGTTGTCGATCAATTTTTTATCGGGTATATCAGGATCATATACAGTATAATTTCTAATCTCCATAACTACGTCTTTAGCAGTATGTTCAACCCTTGGAAATTGCTCCGTAAGCTCACGCCCGACCATCGCTGTTATTATCTTATCCTCTGTCATATCGGCTACACAGTCGGTGCATACGGTAGAACCGTCGCGGAGCACGGTAACAGTATCTGCTATATGGAATATTTCGTCCAGTTTATGCGATATATATATGCACGTAACACCCCGTTGTTTTAAATCCAAAAGTATCTTAAAGAGCAATTCGGTTTCGGCTTCGGTAAGTGCCGATGTCGGTTCATCCAGAATCAATATCTTAGCATTTTTGGATAGTGCCTTAGCTATTTCCACCATCTGCTGCATGCCCACACCCAGATTCATAACCTTGGTACGAGGATTTATATTTATGTGCAACTCTTTAAGAAGCTTTGCCGCATCGGCATATACCTTATTCCAGTCTATAATGCCGTTTTTTATTGGCTCGTTGCCGAGGTATATGTTTTCGCCTACCGTCATATATTTTACTAACGTAAGCTCCTGATATATTATGGCTATGCCAGCATTTTCGCTGTCTCTTGTATTATTGAACCGCTTTACTTCGCCATCTACCACTATATCGCCTTCATAAGTTCCATACGGATAAACGCCACTCAATATTTTCATAAGCGTTGATTTGCCAGCACCGTTTTCTCCACACAACGCATGTATTTCCCCTTTTTTTACTTTAAAAGTAACATTATTTAAAGCTCGGACGCCGGGGAAATCCTTTATTATACTTCTCATCTCGATTACATATTCATCGCTCACGCTGATCCCTCCCGTCTTTACAGTCAGAAGGAACAGCCTTATTGGCTGTTCCTTACAAATACCATTTTTCTTTTATACTAATTCGAACCATAAACCTGCTCTTTAGTAAACCATCCGCTCTCAATAAGCTCTTTATCTATGTTGTCCTTCGTTATAGTAACAGGTGTCAATAACACCGAAGGCACATCTATTTTACCATTATTAACCTTGCCATTTACATCGGTTAATTCGCTGACTTCTTTACCTTGCGCCATTTGCACAGCTAGCTCCGCAGCTTTCTCAGCTTCTTTTCTCGCGTCCTTAAATACCGTCATCGATTGCGTTCCTTCGACTATTCTTTTTATAGCAGCTAAATCAGCGTCCTGTCCTGTCACTGGCACTTTGCCTGCTAACCCCTGCGCCGCAAGAGCCTGTATTATACCACCGGCGGTACCATCATTCGGAGCCAGTACCGCATCAACTTCATTATTGTTGGCCGTAAGTGCATTCTCCATTAATTTCATAGCTTGATCAGGTTTCCAACCCTCTATAGCTTGATCGTATGCTATTTTTATATCGCCTTTATCGGCCAAGGGTTGTATATATTTCATTGCACCAGCTTTGAAATACTTTGCATTGTTATCGGTAGGCGAACCAGAAAATACATAATATATACCCTTTGGCACTAAATCAGTTAAAAATTTACCTTGTAACTCACCAACTTTTTCGTTGTCAAATGATATATAAAGATCTACATCTGTATTCATTATCATTCTATCATAGGATATAACCTTCACCCCAGCTTTATGAGCATCGTCCACAAGTGCCGCAGCCGAATCAGCATTCTGAGGAATTATTACTAAAAGATCCAGATCTTGACTCAGAAGATTCTCTACCTGGTTGTTTTGAAGATTTTCATCACCATTGGCCGACTGTATCAACACCTCTGCTCCGAGCGATTCAGCTTTTTCCTTGAAAGCATCTCTATCTCTCTGCCATCTTTCTTCCTGCAAAGTGGCCAGCGAAAGACCAATCCTTATTTTTTTGGAACTATTATTGCTATTATCACTACTATCATTTGTGTTTGTATCGTTTGATGAAGATGCAGGCTGATTTGAACCACTACACCCTGCCATAACCCCTACGAGCAATACACACACTGCCACCAATGCCAATACTCTTTTAAAATTATGCATAAAACAATCCTCCCATCAAAAATATTTTTACTATTTGAATTATAAAGCATATTCCTTATAATTTCTCTGGAATAGTTTTATTTGTTTCTTAATTTATTTATCAAGATAGGAGGATAACTAAAAATATAGAAAATTTTTATTTTAAAAAAGTACTACCCGCCGTATATCTCATCATAGTTATGGAAACCGTCTTTTATAACGGTGTTATCAAGATTATTTATATTGACAGCGATAGGCTGCAATAAATAACAAGGCACATTATATTTGCCGTCATAAATAGTATCCGACATGCTTATACTTTCACCTTTAGCCATTTTCACAGCCATATCGGCCGCTGCTTCGGCAAGCCTATCAACGGGTTTATATACAGTCATAAATTGGGTTCCATCAACTATTCTTTGGCAGGCTGTTGTTTCAGCATCTTGCCCTGTCACCATGACATCGCCGCTGAGCTTATATTCAGAGAGCGCTCTTATAGCACCTGCAGCTAACATATCATTAGCCGCCAATATAGCATCTATCTTAGTTCCCTTTTTAAGCCATTTTTCCGTTATATTAAAGGCATATTCAGACATCCAGTCCTCGGCCCATTCCTCAGCTATTATATTTATTTGACCATTCTCTATAAACGGTTTTAAAACACTATCATAGCCCTTCTTTATTAAGGTGGAATTATTATCTGATATACCGCCATTTATAATCAAATAATTGCCGTACGGCACCTTGTCCACAAGGGCTTGTGCCATAAGCTTACCTACTTGCTGGCTATCAAAAGATACATATAGATCAACATCCGATTTCAATACCAGTCGGTCATACGCTATAACCTTAACACCGGCTTTTTTGGCCGCATC
>JASGMM010000071.1 GCA_030156435.1 Clostridiales bacterium
TATGCTATGGTTTAACCCTTTGTTAGGCTCTATTCCGAAAGCTATACAGGTTATGCTGGAAATCTATTGAATTCCCAGTTAGTTTTCGAGAGCCTTCAGTATATATACCGAGAATTTATAAATGATATTATATGCTCAAATACGCGTTGTGTCAATTTGGAATGTAATAAAATGGTAATATATGCTATAGAAAATAACGATGATTTTTTGTAGGAATACATCAAAAGCGATGATATAATATAGATAAAAACGAGAGTAAAGAGGGTCTTATGGCGTTAAATAATATTAAATGTTTTATATTGGACATGGATGGGACGTTTTATCTGGGAGACCGTTTGCTACCCGGTGCTATGGAATTTATAGACTTTCTGAAGGCTACCGGACGTGATTATCTCTTTTTAACAAATAATTCTTCCAAAAGCGCTGCCTTTTATGCGGATAAGATACGGAGAATGGGGCTCAATGATATCACCGGCGATAAGGTATTCACATCAGGGCAGGCCACTGCCATATATCTAAAAAAGCAAAATAAAGGCAGGCGCATATTTCTTGTAGGCACGCAGTACCTACGACAGGAATTGGAGGGATATGGCCTTGTTGTGGTCGATGATGAACCAGATTTCGTGGTAGTGGGCTTCGATACGACGCTGACATATGATAAGTTGTGGCAAGCCTGTGATTTTATAAGAGAAGGTGTAACATATATAGCCACGCATCCCGATCTCAATTGCCCTGTGGAGGGAGGCGTTATGCCAGACTGTGGCGCTATAATCGCTTTTATAGAAGCCTCGACAGGCAAGCGGCCGTTCATAGTGGGAAAGCCATATGGAGAGATAATAAAGTGTATATTTGAAAAAACCGGTTTAGGACCGCAGCAGCTTGCCATAGTGGGCGATAGGCTTTATACTGATATACAAACCGGCATTAACGGTGGCATAACCTCTATATTGGTATTGACCGGAGAAACCACTGTTGATGATTTAGAGCATTCCAGTGTAAAACCCGATTACGTTGTGGACGGCATAGGCGATATAATAAAACTGGTGTGATGAGAAGCCATTATGCCGAAATTATACCTGCCCTCTTGTTGCCGGCGGCATTGTAATCCCACAGCGTTAACTGTTGTCCGCCTTTTGAAGCGGCGTCCAGCGAGGGATAATATTTGCCGTTTATAGTTACAAAAGGCAGCAAGTGCTTTAAAACAGCGCCGGTGGCTTTTAACTGCATAGGGTCTGTGATTTTGCCGGCGCGGCGCATGGCTTCTATGCGTTTTGCCGATATCGGTCCTATGCCTGGTATAAGCAATAGTGTTTGATAATCGGCCTTGTTTATTTCTATGGGGTATAGCTGAGGATTATGCAGGGCAAAGGCCGTTTTCGGATCAACATCCTGCAGCAGATGGCCGCTGTTATCGAATACGAGATGGTCCGGAGTGAAGCCATATTGTCGAAATAAAAAGTCCACCTGATAAAGCCGCGTTTCGCGTATCAATGGCGTAGGAGCCTTATTCTCAAGAGGCGTGTCTATGACCGGCGTAAACGCGCTGAAATATGTGCGCGCCAGTGAGAAACGCTCTTTCAGTTTCCAAGTGGCATAGACAATGTCCCTATCGCTCTCATCGGCTGCTCCAACTATGAACTGAGTGGTTTGGCTTATGCGTATGCCCTTTTGCCTTAGTTTGTTTATATATTCCATACCGCCGGCCAAATCGGCATAACGTTTAGAGCGGCTGAGCATTTTAAGATGCTCGGCATCCGGTACCTCGAGGTTTATAGACAACCTGTTGGCTACCGTTGCTGCTGCTTCTATATGCGCGGTGGAGGCGCCAGGCAGTATTTTCATATGTATGTAGCCTTTATAGTTGTACCGCTGGCGTAATATCTGCGCTGTTTTTATCAAATTATCCATGCTGGTTGAGGAATTGGGCTGTATGCCTGAACTTAAAAACAGGCCCTGCACTTTACGCTGGCGAAAGAGCTGTATAAAAAGGCGTGCCATGTCTTCGGGCGCAATGGTAGTTCGCGGTATATCGCGTTGTATGCGGTTCTGACAATACGCGCAGTCACGCGTACACTCGTTGGACAGCAGCACCTTAAATATAGAGCAGGTACCGCTGGCTGTCTTGACGCGGTAGATGCCGTTGTTTATATAGTCGTCTTCCGAGACGCGGCCACATCCGCACATATCATATTTTGCGCCCATGCCCAGTATACCGAGTTTTTCCACTGTATCCATTTATCCAGCCTCTTTTTTTATAATTTAAACTTAGCAAAATATTCATCGATTTCAGATCGAAGTTCTATCCCAACCGATTCAAAACAATCGAGAATGTTTGCATACGCACCTTCACCACCTAAAAAATTCCATAACTCGCTGGCGACAAGCAATTCATTATCAATATCCAACATACCACGCATAGTCCAACGATTATATGGTTCTGGTTCGTAGGGATTATATGGGATAGCAATGCAAGTATGTATCTTCCCATTAGGATTTTCCGCAAGATAAGCGGCTACCCATTCAAGAAGCGTGCGCTTGAACCCTTTAAATTCACCTATATTTGGTTTGGCGGTTTTAAGATCAAACATATATATCTCATCATCGAAACTTTCAATAAAGATATCTACTTTAGTTAACTTTACTTTGTTCATTTGTCCGACTTTGCAAACCTGCCGAATGGACTCGATTTCTCTTTCTTTATCAGGAAGGATTTTAGCCGCAGTCAAACCGTCAATTATGTTTTGTATCGTTTTTTGGGCATATTCAGAAATATAACTACCTGCATCAGCTTTGATTTTAGCATTTTTGAATCGACCTTTTGCAAGCGCTAATGCAACTGGTTCAAAAATTGATGTTCCAAAATTTGTATTTAACGAATGGATAAAGGAATATAACGCGAGCCTGTCTTTGCCGAGAAGCCTAGTGTGAAAGGGCATACTGGCAGGTTCGGGATTATAGTTTTTCATTTTATTTCTAAGACTATTACGCAATGTCTCTTTTACATAATCAATCTCATTGTTTGTCAGTGGCATATTAACTATTTTCCTTTAAATGAAATATTATTTCGGAATATGCGCCTTTATCTCTCTCCGTTCTATTTAACACGGGGCGTTTATATTGGTTGACAATTTTCATACCTGCTTGTTCGGCAATGGTTGGATATAGATTGTATTTATCGTTGGCGACCAAAAATACATTATAATCTTTTACCATAAAACGCTTGCAATTATTGAGTACCTGAGCTATTCCCTGTATATAAGATTCTCTGGCTTCCCTATTCTGTCCCTTGTAAAGCGGCCCTATTTCTAGCTCATCCTTACGAGCAAAACCAAACAGGTCATAAGCGTAGGCGTGCTGTTCATGATAGTCTATAAGGCCAACATATGGGGGACTAGAGAATATACCGCTTATTTTTTGTTTGCTTACCATTTCAGCAAATAATTTGTTTTTGTTTTCCAATTCGCGAACTATATCTATTGTGCGTGAATCACCGGTTAAACATATTTGGAAAGTTCGGGTCCTTATTTTGTCGAAATCTGTTAATCTCTTTATTGTATCCTTACTATATCTTTGCCACCAGTTTTTTATAGAAAAAATAGGTTTACAAAGCTTTTTGTGCTTGGTGCAGTAATATGTTGAAATCACTGGTTCCTTAAGCGTCGCTAAGTCAGAATGGGTGGTAGCTCTGCAAGAACGAATAGTACGGCTTAAAATAATGCTGATTATTTTTTTGGTATTAATATTCTTAATGCCTTTTATTAACGAAAAAACATAATCGATCTCCTTTCGGACATTTTCTAGATACCACTTATCTAAAAATGTGTCATTTTTGTCTTGTGTTAGTTTTATTCCATATTTATTAACTAATTCGTTGTAAATAATCATGAACTCCATTGCTTTTTGTTTACTATATTCGTCTTCTCTAATTTTTCCTTCGCTTATCCAATATTTAAAATCAGGAGAAGGGAAATATCTGTCATTGAACTCAGAAAGCTTATTTTGTAATTCTTCTTCAAATTCGGTTATTTTTGATTCAGCTGAAAATCGGTCCAGTGCCTTGGTTATATTTTGTGTTTCGACAAATACATCAGTTAAATCATATTTTAGCACCTTTACATTGCTTATCAAAGCATTGAAAGCAGATACGTCAATGCCTATAGCGTGCATATCCAGCTCGTTGCATTGCACTAAAGTTGTACCGCTGCCGCAAAAAGGATCCAAAACAATATCTCCCTTTCTGAAATAAGTTTCTTTTTTAAAATCATCTGTGTGGTCGTCCAAGAAATATTCTACTAACTGAGGAATAAACTTTCCTTTATATGGATGAAGCCTGTGAACATGTTTAGTAGTCTCAGCCTCTTTTACGTGTTCGAAAGACAATGCCCAATTCAGATCTTCTCCCAATTTGTTCTTCCAATCGACCTCTTTTCTGCCATAATATGACTTATAATAATTCTCCAGTTCATATCTGGAAACCAATACGGAACCATTTTGACTTATCTTTTTAATTTTACCGTATTGTATAAGGTATAATATATTCGATTCTGTAACCTTCTTATTTAGATATTTAGCAGCCCAATCGCTGGCTTCTTTAATGGTCATCAAATCCGTACGTTCATATGTACTTATATTAATCATCGATTAAGCGTAAAAGCCCTATTCAAATTGAGCAAGATACGCTATTTCCTCCCTTCGTATTTATCAAATTTTGCTTTTGGGCAGATGCTGTTTCTTTTATTATTTATTATACTACAGCAGCAACCATAAGTCAAACACATGTTCGTGTTTTTTATGAAATGCTGCCTTCAGGCTGAGTAGTTACGCTGCTTTGCTGCTTCTATTACGGAGTATTATAATGGACAGCATGAAACCTGTCACTGCTATGGCTTGCACTATTATGCCCGCCTTATACATCGTATGTATCTCATAACGATCTATTATAACGCCGCCGAGATAACTGCCCAGTATGCCGCTTACACCCATGTATGCCGCGGTGGCTATGGTTTGAGCAGTAGCCTTGAGGCCGTCGGGTGCTATTTCGTTTACATAGTATACCGTGCCGGTCAGAAACAGCCCGAAGGATAGGCCTTGCAATACCTGGTTCAATATAGCCAACCATGGCGTATAGGTAAAAGCATATATCACCAACCGCGCTATGAAAAATACCGACGATATCAATATAACGTGCAACGGCTTATAGCGCGTATTAAGGCGCTGTCCAAGAAATAATATCGGTGCTTCGCTGGCCGCCGATACGAACCATGCCATTCCCAATTGAGCGCTGGTACCTCCGACGCTTGCGAATAACTGGGGCAGAAAGGTAAAGCTGGCTTTATGCGGCGTAAAAAGAAGCGAGCCGAATATTAGAAATATCACAAAATTCGGATTGGCGAATAATGACAGCGCGCTGGGCTGCGTTTTAGTGTTTGCAGCATCCTCTGACTTTATAGCAACACCGGGAGCGGGTAACGATAGCACTATTTTTATAACGAATATCGCGAAAATACTGTATGCTATGAACATGATGCCGGTGCCGTATATTTCCATAAGTAAACCTATAAGGTAGGCTGTTATGGCATAACCTACAGACCCCCATAACCGTATGCTTCCATAGCTGGTATTGCTCATGCGGCGCATATTCTGCATGACCATGCTGTCCAAAAGCGGGGGATTTGGGCTGTCGGTAAAGGCTATCAGAACCATTATAAGGGCTATAGCCCATAATTGATTTATAAAAGGCAATATAAGTATTGATATGGCAGTCAGCGAGGCGCATGCGACCATGACCTTATTGATGGCCCCTGTGCGATCGCTTATATAACCCCATATGGGTGGCGATATTATGGATATGACAGCAGTTAGCGACATGATAGCTCCTATAGAGCTATTACTGTAACCTTGCCGGCTTAAATACATAACTATATAGGCATAATAGCAGGCGCTGGCCGACCAATAAGCAGCTTCCAAAGTGGACAAGCGCCTGGGCAATTGCATGTAATCTGATTTTTTCATATTTCTCCTTTAAATCTTCGTTGCTACTCAGCTAATTTTACACTATTTTTTATATCTACTCAACGGTTTTTTACCTGTATTTCTGGTATAATGTAATGGGTGATGATGTTTATGGCATATACAGCGATATACAGAAAATGGCGGCCTCAAACCTTCGACGACGTGTACGGCCAGCCGGCCATTGTCAGGACATTGAGGCATCAGATAATGAACCATCGCATAGCTCACGCATACCTTTTTTGCGGTTCAAGGGGTACGGGTAAGACCAGCACTGCCAAGATAATGGCCAGGGCAGTCAACTGCCTGTCGCCTGTGGACGGCAATCCGTGCGGTCGCTGCGATGTGTGTACAAAGCTTTCCGATGAAAGCAATATGGATATAATAGAGATAGACGCTGCTTCCAATAACGGCGTAGATGAGATAAGGGATCTGAGGGAGAAAGTGAAGTACCCTCCCACTATAGGACGCTATAAAATATATATAATAGATGAGGTGCATATGCTGTCGACCGGGGCTTTCAACGCGCTGCTCAAGACGTTGGAAGAACCGCCGGAGCATGTAATATTCATACTGGCCACCACCGAGCCCCATCGCCTGCCGGCTACCATACTGTCGCGTTGCCAGCGCTACGATTTCAGGCGTATAAGTGAGCATGATATGGTGGAGCGTATGCGCGTTATACTGACCGCTACAGGGGCGGATGCCGAGGATGAAGCGCTGCAGCTTATAGCGCGCTCGGCGCAGGGGGCTATGAGGGATGCCTTAAGTATGCTGGATCAGGCGTTATCTTTTTGCGACGGCAGTATAGGTTATGCCGACGTATTGGATATGCTGGGCGCCAGCGGTACCGACTTTGTAGCCGGTCTGGTCGATGCCGTTATAGCAGGGGATGACGGAGGCGCTTTGTCGTTGATAGGCCAGGCAGTGGATCAGGGCAGGGATCTTACCGCCCTTGTACGCGAGATAGCCTGGTATGTGCGCGATCTCATGATAGTCAAGTCCTGCCGTCAGCCTGAGACAATGATATGGGCCTCGCAGCATCAAATGGATGTCTACAAAGCCCAGGCCGACAAGCTCGATGAGCGAAAGCTTGTAGCGTATATGGATATACTCTCGGTTACCGATAATCAATTGCGTTTTGCCGCTCAGCCGCGCATAACCGTGGAGATGATGGCTATAAAGCTGTGCCACTTGAGGGAGGAAAGCTCTATGGATGCCATAGTAGCGCGCATGGATATGCTGGAAGGCAAGCTGGATAGATTGATGAAGGGCGCCGGTACAGCAGGCGCTGAAAGGCAAAGCGCTCAAACCAAGCCACCGCAGAAGACCAAACCGGTGTCCAAAGGGCCCAAGGCTGCTGACAAACCGCCTGCTCAACCTGCCTCAGTGCAGGCAGAGGCAAAAGCCGATGGATTAAATGAAGTCATGCGCGCGTGGCCTGCCGTATTACAGGCCGTAAAAAAGGAAAAGATGACCGTATATACGTTTCTGTGCAACGGCAAACCAGCTGCGTTGGAAGGCGAGCAGTTAACGCTGGCGTTTCCTGAGGGTGGAGGCATTTTCGCTGCCGCTGTCGAAAAGGATGAGAACCGGCAGTTGGTGGAGAAGGCCATATCGGATGTGACCGGCAAAAAACTAAGAGTGAAATGTATTACAGGTCAATCTGCAGCGCATGAGCCGGCAAAGGATGTGGATATAGTGGAAAAAGCCAAAGAGCTTTTCGGAGAGGATAAAGTGGAGGTAATAGATGATGAAACTTAGCGTACTGGGTGGCAGCAGCTACTATACATCGCTGCTTTTTGAAGCGTTGGTGCAGCATAGGGAGGATATAAGGATTACAGAGCTGGCGTTGTACGGGAGAAACGAGTCAAAACTCGCGGATGTGGCGCGCTTTGGAGCCAATATGTTCAAGAAAGCAGGTATCGATACCGCGGTTACATTTACCACCGATCGCAGGAGGGCTATAGAAGGCAGCCAGCTTATATTGTGCCAGATCCGCGTTGGCGGTATGCAAGCCAGGGCGATAGACGAGTCTATACCACGCCGCTACGGGATTACAGGCGATGAAACAGTAGGGCCGGGCGGCTTTAGCTGTGCGCTTCGCACCGTGCCCGTTATGGCCGATATAGCGGCCGGTATACGCCGGTGGGCGCCCGAAGCGTTGGTGGTAGATCTGACCAACCCTGCCGGCATAGTAGTGGAGGCAATTTTAAACCGCGAGAATATAAATATAATAGGGATATGCGATCTGCCGCTTATCGTCCTCACGCGCGTCGCTGACGTTTTGAATCTTGACTATGATGGATTGAGCGGCCGATATTTTGGTTTGAATCATCTCGGCTTTTATAGTAATATATATTATAATGGAGATGATATTACCGCCGCTGTATTGGAACATGCAGAACAGCTCGGACTGGGGATAGATACCGATCTTGTGAACAGCATGAGGCTGGTGCCGGTGCCGTTTTTGCGGCATTTTTATCATCATAGCCAGGTGGTTGAAGAACAGAAACAACAGCCTGTGCGCGGCCAGGTGTTGTATGAGAACGAGCAGCAGTTGAGCGGATTATTCGCACAGGCTGAACTCGACGATATACCGCAGACTATAAGGCAGAGAAACGCCATATGGTACAGCCACGCCGTAGTACCGTTCATGGCCGCTTATGTTTCAGGTCAGAAACGCCGCTTTATAGTCAATATACGCAATCGTGGACGTATAGCGGGTCTGGATGACAATGCGGTAGTAGAGGTGTCGGAGGATATAGATGCGCTTAAGATGTGGCGCACCGATGTCATCAAAATGCCGCTTTATGTAAGAGGCCTGGTGCAGGCGGTTAAGGCTTTTGAATCCATGACGGTACAGGCCATATACGAAGGCTCATACGACAAAGCGGTGCTGGCGCTCATGTCCCATCCGCTGGTAGGCCAATACGATGTGGCTAAGGCCATATTGGACGATATACTGCGCAGTTATCCCGAAGTGGATTATTTAAAATAGAAAGGGGACTGGAACATGCCAAAAGGAGGATTTCCCGGAGGGAATTTTAATGTCAACCAGATGATGAAACAAGCGCAAAAGATGCAGCAGGAGATGGCAAAGGTGCAGGAGGAGCTGCAAAATAAAACGGTAGAGGCTACCGCCGGTGGCGGCATGGTTACCGTTGTTGCCAATGGTAAAAAGGAACTCGTCGATATAAAGATCGACCCTCAGGTCGTGGACCCGGACGATTTGGAGATGCTGCAGGATCTGGTACTAGCTGCATGCAACGAGGCGCTGCATAAGGCCGAGGATATGATGGCTGAGGAAATGCAAAAACTCACGGGAGGATTAAATATACCCGGTCTATTTTAACCGGGGCGAAATATGAATTATTATGCTGAACCGATTTCGCGTCTGATAAACGAGCTTTCGAAGCTGCCTGGTATAGGCCCTAAGACCGCGCAGAGGCTGGCTTTTTATATGCTGCATATGCCCAAAGACGCTGTACACACCCTGGCCCAGTCGATAAACGATGCGCGGGATAAGATAATATACTGTTCTATATGCGGGAACTTGACCGATGTGGACCCATGCGCGATATGCAGCAGCTCTACCCGCGATAACAGCACGATATGCGTCGTAGAGAGCCCTACCGATGTAGTGGCTATGGAGAAGACGCGAGGGTATAACGGGCTTTACCATGTATTGCACGGCGCGATATCCCCGATAGATGGCGTAGGCCCTGACGACATACGCATAAAGGAGCTGTTAACCCGTTTACGCGACGGCCAGGTAAAAGAGGTCATACTGGCCACAAATCCCAGCGTGGAAGGAGAGGCCACGGCTCTCTATATATCGCGTATGCTCAAGCCCATGGGTTTTAAGGTAACGCGCATAGCCAACGGCATACCAGTGGGCGGCGACCTGGAGTATGCCGATGAGGTGACTATAACCAGGGCATTGGAAGGACGCCGCGAGATGTAATGACGTATAATCCTCTCAATGAATGGAAATAATTAAAATGTTTATTTCATTCTATTGGGAGGATTAACCTAAAATGAAAAAGTTGGCTTTCCTGAGTTTCTTAGGCGATATACCCGAAGATAACAGCGTGTATGACCAAGAAACCGTTGAATTTATAAATACATTGCAGCAGGCCAGAGAGGAATGGCTGGCCGCTCAAAATTTCTTTAATAGCGTCAATGACCCGGATTTGGTGGACTATGCGATATACGGTGTGGAAGCTGCCCGGCGCAAATATATGTACCTTATAAAGCGGGCAAAAGTACTGGGTATAAAGATCAATGCGGACAGCCTTGAAGGTTAAGTTCTGCATACAGGCTGTCCGCCATATACATAGAATATCGCTATACGACAAATTAATCATATATTAAAGTAAATAGCAATTATTAGCGCAAGGAGGAGCTTGCTATGTGGTGGTTTAATTTATTGGCCATAGATATACAATTCAGTACTATACTGGCTTTTGCAGGGGGGTTGGTGCTGCTTTATCTGGTCGGATGGTTGCTGCTGGTGCCGCTCAAGATAGTATGGCGTCTTATATACAATGGCATAATAGGCGGCGTTGTGTTATGGCTGCTGAATCTGATAGGCGGCTATTTCGGCTTTACACTGGCCATTAATCCATTGACCGCCCTCATAGTTGGCTTCTTAGGTGTACCCGGTGTCATACTTTTGGTGATATTGAAGTTTATACTGCCTTGATGCGGCGCGATTATTTCTCCATTGACATGATATGTATCTTCCCATGCTTTCTTAACGGATAGAGTTTCTATATTCGAGCTAATTGCGATGTCCGGAGATAGAGATAAATAGCACGTTTGCAGGCGCAATAAAAAACATTTTACCCCACGCACATGCCTGAAAATAGCTGATT
>JASGMM010000008.1 GCA_030156435.1 Clostridiales bacterium
TGGACGCCCGACCAGCCGGCACTGAGCATGGACGCGAATTGCCGGCGTTAGCTTGCTCAAGCGAAACGAATTGTAAGTACGCCAGCAATATTTCATGAGTGGGCGTAGGCTTTATATCATTGCATGCGCTAAACTTGTCATATTACGAATCGCAGATAGATTATACTTAAAGAAAGAGGTATCACATGATGTATAAAGATATTTGGAATGGTACACAAGATATCATAGGGAACAGCAAAACAAAGAAATTTACAGTAGATGGTTACTTTCAGTATAATAATATAACATTTTATATACCAGCATTGTATAAATTTGAAAACCATATAATACTTGAGCTTTTTTCTAAAAACAATCATGAAAACATTTGGATACTGGTAATTAAGGAAATGCATGTTAATGGACAAGTTATATTACAGCCGCATAGTGCTGTATCTTATTTCAATACGCCTGCTAGAAAGTGGAGAACAGAAATAATAGCACATTCCACTAAATTTGGTTTCACGGAATCTGATTCTTTCTTTTTACAACGCACATTGTTTGATACAAAAATGAATTTTGAGAATGTATCCTCCTTAGATTTTATTATTGGCGAAACTTTGATTACTAACGTTTCTAAAGCATAATGTATTATATAATTTAAAGCACTACATAAGGATTTTTTCATACTAATCCCCCTGACGCCACATCTGAATATTTCATCATTTCCGTACTGGCGGTTCACAGTAATGATACTGCCCGTTTGAAGAAATATATAATCCCTTTGAGGATTTGAATATAGAGCAGGCAAAACAGCCTTTTGCATTGAAACGTTGCCCTTTCAGCCTCGATACACTCGAGCAGCTTTACACAGAGAATGTGCCTAAAGGAGCCGATGCGTTGGACAATATAGGGGATCCGCATAATATACTCGACTCGTCAGACAGGCTGATGGGTTGGATCACTCGCTTGGCAAAACGGACAGAGGATGCAGGCCTTTTGGAGAGCCTGTCGTCCTCCTATCTTAGGATAACGCAGGTTTTGCCCAGCATTAACAAATCCCTATGACGCTGGATATGTTCATGGATACCATAGGGCGTATATTGGGCATAAGCTGTTTTACATATAGCGATAAAGAGAAGATATATGAGTTTTATGATACGTTCAAGAGGTTTGGTGTTGATCTGGTCGCGGATATATTGGAGAGGCTTAAAGGTCAATACGATGATTTCGGCAAGAACATCATATTCTATCTGAACATGCTTAAAAGCGCCGTTGACGACGCTGAGCTGATAAGTAAGTAAAAGGAAAGGTAGGTAATATAATTATGCTAAATAAATTCTTCGGATTAAGCGGACTGCCGTTTGGTTCAAACATACGTTCGTATTTTGAAACAGATGGCTTTATGGCAAACAAGGCATCGCTTGAAACGCTGTTGTTTGGGCCACAGATAGCACTTGTATCGGGGCAGGTAGGCAGCGGCAAGTCGTCGCTGGTAAAGGCCTTTGTAAACGGCCTGGACCCTGCTGATTATCGCGTGGTATATACGTCGTCCAGCAACCCTGCCACCAGGGCTTTGTACAGGAGTATAGCCGAGGCTTTCGGTATCAAGGCTCAGTGGTATGGAGGTGATGTGAAGCTGCAATTGTTAGGGCATTTCGACGAGCTCATATCCCAAGGTAGATACCCTATCGTCATACTGGATGAGTGTCACACCTATTCTCTGGCTATATTAGATGAGCTTAAGACCTTCTTCGACAGCAAGAATAATTTCTCCATGATATTGATAGGCCAACCGTCTATACATAAGAACCTTGATAGTTCATATGCTCTGCCGCTTAAGCAACGTATATCCGTATTCATAGAGACAGGCGGTCTGAGTTTAGAAGAAACCAAGGGGTATGTAGAGCATCATGTAGCTTCGACCGGTGGTAAACAGCCTATATTCGACGATAAATGCTATCCTGTATTGTATCAGCTAACCGGCGGTATACCGCGTATGATAAACCAGGTATGCTATCAGGTCATGGTACGAGCATACGGCGCCAAGAGCAACATTATAACCGATAATATGATAACATCAGCTTTTGAATCATTGAGATATCATTAAGGGGACTGATATGTATGAACAAGCGCAATCAGCTGAATATACGGGTCAGCGATGAGTTTATGGAAGAGATAGAAAGGTTTTGCGCTGATAAGAGCATAAGCAAGAGCGAATTTATGCGACGGTGTGTGGAAGAAGGCATACGTCATGAAGGATATAATCAGATAAATGTCGATATGCTGGAGTTTATGAGGGATAAGGACAGTATATATATGCTGACCAAGAGGATGGATAAGTTCAGACGGCGGGTTATGTATATACATGTATATTAATTCTTTAGCCAGGCATCGGAAACGGTGCCTTTTTATTATGATTTTGCTGCCAAGCTCAATGGCCGATATACTGTCAAATCGCGTGGCTTACAACAGCTTGGCTCCGTTTACAAAACGCTTACCTCTCATACTCTTTCGAGAACCTCCGAGATCTCCCGGGTACATTAAATATACCTCGTAAGCTCGCCACGCTCTTGGGCCCCGGTCGAACCTCCGCATCCTTGCCGTTTCGTTTGCGGATTGCTGCCTGCTGCCTAGGAGACAGCATCGGCTTCGACACAATTTTCTAACGGGGCTGTATCGCTTCACGCTTTCGCATTGCGGCTCGCTTGCTCCCATGCCTACGCTTAAACCTAGCCTCGCGGCTTCGGCTCCAAGGCTTGGTACCGGCTGTTGGCCAGACTTTGCCGGGCTCGGTGTTTCGCCGGGCTATATACCTAGCGCCGAACCGGCGCACACCCCAATAAATAAAAGTAATAGTAATAATCCAATTTAATTATTGGGCGATTTTGAAAAAGTCAAGATAGAAAGCTGACGTAAATAGGGGATGATAGATAAAAATACGAAGAAAATTTTTAATCAAGTTTAAATGATGAAGGACAAGGAGCAGCTGCAGGTAATAATTAACTGGAAGCAAAAGTGGATATATATGGAGAATGTTGGAGGTGAGACGATAGACAGTCAAGCCTTTAACATAGATTTCAAGGGCTTTTGGAGTTTCCGAAAGTACTCTTACACCTTTATGGAGGTTTATATAAAATTTGGGATCGTCTCTCATGCTCCTAAGGATTTGCATAAAATAATCAAAGAAATTACCAAATAGGGTTTCCATACAACGTTTTTTTTACATAGCTGAAAAGTCTTGAGATCCGCTAGAAATAGCGGATCCAATACATCATATTTTCTTACAACTGTCGAAGATGGGAATATATCACTTATTTTGTTTTTTGCAATAGGCTTTTTGCCGGCAACAAAAAAGCAGCACAGTTATATAACGAGCTGTGCTGCTTTAAAGCTAAGAAATATGAACTCTTTTGTGCTCAATCTTCTTCTTCGTCTCTTCGCTGTCCTCACGAAAATATTTTATCAGCTGCGAGTGAGACATATATAAACATCGTCCCTTCATTAAATGTGCTCTTCACAATTACCCGCTTACCGTTATACTTATACTCGTACGGTCTTATCTTCCATCGGTAATATTTTTTCTAGGATAGCATTTCTTTTTTATCGTTTATGACTATAGAAGCAACCAAAGCAATCGGGAACAAGAAAAAGCTAAATATATACCATTTTGCAAAATTCCTACCTTTTTCATAAGCTCTAACAGCAGGGTAAGTCGAGAACAAGCCCAGCAGCATAAAAGCAAGAGTTCCCAATAATCCCACGGCTGTATAAAAATTCGGTCCTATAATCATCTACACATAACCTCCTTAACAGTTTACAGTAGTTCACCATATCTTCTTCTATACATCGTCTTCATAAATGTTGCCAGCAACATATAACATAGGATCATAGCCAGCAACCATGAGAAATAGATAGCAGGCATTGCCGCCATTCCCAGAACCCTTCCAAACGGCGTGTAAGGCGTGACGGTACCGACAGCAATGACCGCAGAGGTGGATAATAATACTGGTATCGATGCGCGGCTCTGAATAAACGGGATTCTTGGCGTACGAATCATATGGATGACGAGCGTCTGTGACCATAAACTCTCTACAAACCAGCCGCTGTTAAATAAGCTTATAAACGATGCGCTATTTATTCCTTTTGAACCGTAAGCACCGCCTGTGATAACAGGACAAATAACAAAAAACATGATGATATAGGTAGTAATATCAAACACCGAACTCGTGGGCCCAAGCCATATCATGAAACTTCCTATAGAGGAAGCATCCCATTTGCGCGGTATCTTAAGATAATCCTCATCCATGTTATCCCACGGAATAGCGATGCAGGAGATGTCGTAAATCAAATTAAGAAAAAGGATCTGAATCGGCTGCATCGGCAGAAATGGGAGAAAGGCACTTGCAGTCACTACTGAAAACATATTGCCAAAATTGGAGCTCGTGGTCATCTTGATATACTTTATGATATTACCAAAGGTACGACGTCCTTCTATAACGCCTTGCTCGAGCACCGTTAGGTCTTTCTCAAGCAAAATTATATCGGCAGAATCCTTGGCGACATCTACCGCCGTATCGACTGATATGGCGACATCAGCTTCATGCATAGCAGCCGCATCATTTATGCCATCTCCCATGAATCCCACAATATGGCCGTTGCTGCGCAGGGTTCTGACAATCCTAGCTTTTTGCTGCGGAGTGAGCTTGGCGAAAAGATTCGTTTTTTCTACAACCACAGCAAGCTTTTCGTCATTCATCTCTTCAATTTCAGAGCCTAGCAACATGTTATCGACTTTAAGCCCCACTTGCCTGCATATACATTTTGCCACTGCATCGCTATCTCCTGTCAGTACCTTTACGGCTACGCCATAGTCATTTAGGGCCATGATAGCTGCTGCTGCGGTATCTTTCGGAGGATCAAGGAAAGCTAGGTAACCTATAAGCACCATATCGGATTCATCTTTTACAGAAAAGACACCTTCTACAGGCGGATTATTTTTCTGCGCGACGGCTAAAACTCGCATCCCTTGGTTACTGAGCTCAGCTACGGTACTGATGATCTCCTTGCGTATGTCATCGCTCAATTCAACGACTGTACCATTGTATTCGGTATAGGTACAAATCGAGAGCATCTCTTCCACTGCACCTTTTGTGATAAGCTGGGTTTTGCCATCCTGATCGCGTATGACAACGCTCATCCTTCGTCTGTTAAAATCAAATGGGATTTCATCTACCTTGGTATACTTTTCCCGCAGAGAACGATAGGGCTCGGTTTTCGCATGATTGATTATAGCGACGTCCATGAGATTTTTAAGCCCCGTCTGATAATAGCTATTCAAAAATGCATGACGCAGTATTCTCTCATCCTCATTGCCATGTATATCAAGGTAGCGTTCCAAGACGATGTGATCTTGTGTAATCGTGCCAGTCTTGTCAGTACATAGGACATCCATGGCACCGAAATTCTGTATGGAGTTCAGATGTTTGACGATGGTTTTTTTATTTGCCATCGCGACTGCACCTTTTGCAAGATTTGTAGTGACGATCATGGGTAACATCTCAGGCGTAAGGCCGACTGCGACAGATAAAGCAAACAAAAACGCCTGAAACCAATCACCCTTGGTAAAACCGTTTATAAAAAATACAACGGGCACCATGCACATCATAAAGCGAATCAGAACCCAACTTACCGAATTAATGCCCTTTTCAAAACTCGTTGTAACCTGGTTATCTGAAATAGCCTTGGCCATTGAACCGAAGCAGGTAAAATCACCCGTTGCCAAAACAATGCAAACGGCAGAACCGCTGACGACGTTGCTACCCATAAAGGCGAGATTTGGCAGATCCAGTGGATTTTTGGTTTCTTGAGCGATGGCATAGCTAAATTTTTCAACCGGCTCGCTTTCACCGGTCAAAGACGATTGACTGACAAACAGGTCCTTACAGGAAATAATGCGTACATCTGCCGGGACCATATCGCCTGCCGTCAAAAAGATAATATCGCCGGGTACTATATCCGCGCTGGGCACTTCTTTTCTACCTTCCTCGCCGCGGGTTACAGTAACGGTTGTGGTAACCATTGTTTTAAGCTTCTCAGCTGAATTATTGGAACGGGTCTCCTGAATGAAGCGAAGCAGGGCGCTGATTATCACCATTGTACAGATTATAATTACAGTTGATGGATCCTTTTCGCCCGGAGCAACTATTACAACATCCGTGAAAAACGAGATAGCGGTAAGAACAAAAAGCACGACGGTGAATGGGTTTATGAAGGCGTCTATAAGCCTCTTATAAACCGACTCCGGCTTCTCACGGGAAATTTCATTCTTCCCATATTTATCTCTGAGCTCAGCGGCAGTTTCTTCGTTATATCCGTTGAGCGTGGTATTGTACTCTTTCAGCAGTTCATCTGTTTCCATCCTGCTTGCACGGATCAGTTTTTCTGCCACCGGCGATACAGCGCTGGAAACAGTTTGAATAATTTTCCTTTTCATAGTCTTAACCTCCAATTTTTAGTTTTTTTATACTGCATACAATTACTGCTGTTCAGTAAGGAAGCAAAGACATGAAACACATGACATAAGCGCTTATTGATATTAAATTGATGAGAAAGACAAGCTAAGAAAATCGAACCGATTTTCTATATGACTGCTTTCTCCGCTACTTAGTCCGTCAGGTTCCATGCCGCTACTACTCTCATCGCTCATCTTTCTCACCTTGTTTCCATTTTAAAATATCTATGTGAAACCCTAAGAGGGTTTGTTTTAACAATAAAAAATCTCTGTCAAAGCTTAAACGCTTGGCAGAGAATATACAAACTCCACTCATGAATAACATACCTTTAAGGTATACTTGCGTTCAAGCTTTGGCTTCATAGGGCAATGGACTTGCATTAGGCCATGCCTTGGTTTCGACATGGTCTGTTTAACCTTCTCATAGTGTCTCCACTATTTCGCGGCAGCAACCCGTATCCCTACGGTAACCTCACCTACCGTCATTATTCAACAGATTTTAATACTCTTATCCTTTTGCTTCTGGCGTATTTCTTAACAATTTCCCACCACATTGTCGATACCGCAGCTATAGCGATTGCCCCAACCAAATATGGCAAAGGCAATGGATTCGTGCTTACGATATTATTTAAAGTGGGTATATAGAGGATTGCCAAAAGGCCCAAAACAATCCCCGCATTGATATAACCGATGACTTTATCTCTCAACTTAAACATATCTTTAAATATGCTGTCTATGTTGGACCTATTAACGTATACCAGCAATAAATTCGCAAATATGAGTATCGTTAATGAGAAGCTTCTGGCCATATTCTGCGTAATGCCACTTCGCATCATATACATATACGGAATGAACAATGCGGCAAAAATGGTTGTACCTTGCAATAAAGCTTTTGTTAGCCACTTTGTCGTGATCAACGGTTCGGATTTTGGCCTAGGCTTTCTGTTCATTATGTCAGGTTCCTCCGGCTGGCGCTCGAATACTATAGAGCACGTAGGGTCTATAATCAGCTCCAATAATACCACATGTGTAGGAAGCAAAAGCAGCGGTAAGTGCAATAGCGGCGTCAGCACAGCGGTTAAGGCTATGGGTATATGAACGCACAATATATACTCGAAAGCCTTCTTGATATTATCGTATATCCTGCGGCCATTCCTTATAGAATCCACGATTGTCGTAAAATTATCATCCAGCAAAATCATATCGGCGGCTTCTTTTGCAACGCCTGTGCCGCGTTTACCCATAGCAATGCCTATATCGGCATACTTTAACGCCGGCGCGTCGTTGACGCCGTCTCCCGTCATCGCTACCACTTCACCGATATCCTTGAAAGCCTTTACTATGCGCATTTTATGCCTTGGTATTACGCGGGCAAAGATATTCGTATTTACTATCCTGTTTTTTAATTCTTCATCGGTCATTTCTTCCAATTCTTGCCCCGTAATTACATTTTCATAATTTTGTATGCCGATTTCTTTAGCTATGGATTGAGCGGTAATACCATTATCACCTGTAATCATTATAACCCTTATCCCCGCCTTGTTGCAAACATCTATGGCATCCGGCACAACCTCTCGCGGCGGATCGGCCAAACCTATCAATCCCAAGAGCCTCATCTGATTTTCATCAAGGCCTTTGGGGATATCATTCATATCGTCGTTTATTGCCACGGCTATAACCCTGTAACCTTTTGAAGCCATTTCGATTTGGCGGTTTTCTACGGTTTTCATGTCTTCATCATTTAAATGGCATAACGGTATTATTGATTCGGGTGAACCTTTCGCGGCGAGTGTAGGCTTACCATCCAATTCCCATACATGCCCCATCATTTTTGATTCGGAACTGAACGGATACTCGAAGATGAGTTTATGCGAAAATGCATCTTTTATATTCATACCGTTTTTTATTCCGCACTCTATGATGGCTTTTTCCATGGGGTCATAGGATTCCTCTTCGCAGGCTAAAACAGCCCATTCTATGACGCTTACGCCTTTCTCGTCAGTTTTATCATAAAAATCATAAATATCCCTGACTTCCATCTGGTTTTTTGTAAGAGTACCGGTTTTGTCAACACACAAAACAGATATGGCGCCAAGGGTTTCTATAGCAGGTATTCTCCTTACCAAAGCATTTCGTTTAGCCAGCCGCCATGCGCCCATAGCAAGGAAAACAGTCAGAACCACTGGAAATTCCTCCGGTATCATGGCCATCGTTACCGTAATAGCTGAGAGCAGCCCGTCTATGAAACTCTTTTGATGTACGAATGTAACGGCGAATACTAATATAAATAAGCCGATACTTACATAAAGGCTCGCTTTTATCAGTTGCTTCGTCTGCATTTCCAGCGGCGTGGATTGTTCAGGCGCGGCGTTTATGTCGGCACCTATTTTGCCATACTCCGTCTGTAAGCCTATAGCCGTGACCCGCACGATTGCTGAGCCGTTTATCACGGTTGTCCCGGCATAGCAATAATTTTTCTTCCAATATTCTTTTTCATCCGCAGCATCTGTTTCTGCATTCTTCCAGCTTATTTGGGATTCACCCGTTAGGGTGGATTCATCCATGCCAAGGTCATGCATTTCAATGATTTGGCCATCCGCGGACACAATGTCTCCTTCTTTGAGAAGCATTATGTCGCCGACAGTTAATTCATTGCTATCTATGGTTACTAGCTCGTTATTCCTAACGACGGTTATTTTGGGCGACGACAAATCCTTTAGGGCGTCTAAAGTCTTATCTGTCCGCCATTCTTGGAAAAAGCTTATGCCTGTCACCACCGCGACAAAAAACATCATTATAATACCGTCTCTGTATTCTCCCAGAAAGAAATAAATGAACGCCGTGCCAAAAAGCAGTGCCAGCATCGGCTCCTTAAATACGGATAAAATGCGTGAAAGCAATGTTTTCTTCTTTTTAGGTACCAACTCATTCTTCCCGTATTTTAACTGCAAATCCATAACTTCATCGTCAGTGAGTCCGGTGTAATCTCCTTCAAAACCGTTTATCTTTGCCATTATTATCCTCCAGCCTGAATTATTCTATTGATATCAATTGATAGCAAAAGCATTACGATATATTATATGCTTATGCTTTAGAAAATGCAATATATAGCGCAAAAAAATTAAGCTATCGCAGAATTGTTATCAATTATCGTTATTAATTGATAACAAAACACATATACATTTGATATTCTTTAGTAACTGAAGAGCTTATTTAGATTACCATTGGGACAATGACATCTAAATTCATAAGATGAATCCAAACTGCATGATGTAAATGAAGTGATATGAAGTCGAAGAATGCCTTGAAGGCGACCTTGCGTCGCTACAGGCTTGACATATATATCGAGCCTGTAGCAGGCGTAGGCTTTTTATCCTTGCCAAAAAGTGAGGGAGGTAGATTATTGCATAAAATGGAGTCAATCTATTGGAGTTATGTATAAATATTATAATATTAGACTATTTATTGTAAATTCTATTATCGAAAATAACACAACCACAAACCAATCCCCATATCCCAGAGCATATGTCTTAAAGATAGCGGATAAAAATGGTATATAGATCACTGCTATAGTCAGTACTAAAGAGGCTAAATTGGCCAATATGAGATATGGGTTGCTGAAGAAACCTACTTCAAATATATTGCTTGTTTCCGATTTGCTTTCAAAAGAGTAGATGAGTTCGGCGATGACCAAGGTGATGAAAGCCACTGTTCTAGCCTTTGCAATATTTCCACCTGAAGTATATAGCATGACCATAAAAGCAGCTAAAGAGCTGGCTCCGATCAAAAAACCCGATAGGGCGATACTGGTGCCCAATCCTCTGGAGAAAATGCCTTCATCTCCTTTGCGGGGAGGCCTGTTCATAATGCCTTTATCCGGCGGTTCTACACCCAGCGCTAAAGCGGGCAATCCATCAGTTACCAGGTTTACCCATAATATTTGGATAGGAACCAATGGTATGGGCATACCCCAGAATGCCGCCGCGGCCATCATTAAGATTTCTCCTAAATTACAGGATAGAAGATAACGTATAAATTTTCTGATATTATCATATATTATGCGGCCTTCCTCGATAGCGTTGACTATGGTAGAAAAGTTATCATCCAATAATACCATTTCAGAAGCTTCTTTGGCTACATCGGTTCCGCTTTTGCCCATAGCTATGCCTATATTGGCCTCTTTTAGAGCCGGAGCGTCGTTTACGCCATCGCCGGTCATGGCTACGATATTACGCCTGCTTTTATAGGCGCGCACGATCTTGAGTTTGTGTTTTGGCGTTACCCTTGCGAAGACCGTTATATCAGAAACTTTATTTTCTAAATCCTTATCGGACATCTCTTCTATTTGATCGCCTGTGAGGACATTATTCTCTTTGGCGTTCATGCCCAATTCCCTGGCTATTGCCATAGCGGTGTTTTTGTGATCGCCGGTAATGATCACGGGTTTGATCCCAGCACCATAACAGTTTTTTATAGATTTGATAGCCTCAGCCTTCGGAGGATCGATCATGCCTTCTAGACCGACGAATATAAGGTTCTCTTCTATCGCCGGGCTTAGCTTACTTTTGGGCGAAAAATCTATTTTTTTATAGGCAAAGGCTAATACCCTCAGAGCTTGGCCGGCCAGCCTGTCGTTTATATTCAACAAGGTTCTCTTTTGAGTGCCGGTCAGCATTGAAACGCCGCTAGCGTCTAACTTTTGCGCGCAAATATTTATGATTTTGTCCGGCGCGCCTTTTACTAAGAGGTAGTAGCCATTCCTTTCCTTGTATATCACGCTCATTCGTTTTCTATCCGAGCCAAAAGGGATCTCGGCTATACGCGCAAAATGGCCTGCGGTTTTTTGGTCTATTCCGGCTTTTTTAGATGCGATCAAAACAGCCGCGTCGGTCGGGTCGCCGGAAATCTCGCCGTTTTTATATTCGGCGTTGTTGCACAGCGCGCCTATCATGAGTAATGTCTGAAGAGGCGTATAGTTGTTGGGGTTTATAGGACCTTTATCGGTTAAAAAGCCTCCCTTGATGTCATAGCCGCTGCCTGTGACATCGATCATAGTATCACCCGCGAATATCTTCTTTACGGTCATTTTGTTTTCTGTAAGCGTGCCAGTTTTATCTGAGCATATTACATTTATGCTTCCCAATGTTTCTACCGCCGATAACTTGCGTATTAAGACGTTGCGCTTTAACATCCGCTGAACGCCTATGGCTAAAGAGACCGTCACTATAGCCGGTAAACCCTCCGGTATGGCTGCTACGGCCAGGCTTACGCCGAACAGGAACATATTGTATACAGGTTCTCCGTGGTATATACCGGCGACGGTAATCAATGCGCATACGCCAAGGCATATTAATACGAGTTCACGGCCTATCCGGTCCAAACGTTTTTGAAGGGGGGTGGGTTCTTTATCGACGTTTTGCAGTAAATCAGCTATGCCGCCCATCTCGGTCTGCATACCTGTTTTAAGAACGATGGCTTTGCCCCTGCCCATAGTCAGAGTCGTGCCCATAAAGAGCTTATGTTCTTTTGTAATGGTTTCTGCTATTTGATTTGTTTTGATAGGTATTTTTTCTACGGGTACAGATTCGCCGGTTAATATGGACTCATCGGCCTGTACATTGACAGCTTCAATTAAGGCGCAGTCGGCCGGGACCCTACTGCCGGTTTCTAATATGATTATATCTCCGGGTACTACTTCTCTGGCCGGGATATTTTTTACTGAGCTATCCCTCAGCACTGAAGCATGAGGGGCGGATAGGTCGGTTAACGCCTCCATGGATTTCTCAGCCCGGTATTCCTGAATAAATCCTAAAAAGGCATTCATGACGATGATTATAACTATTGTGACTGCATCGGCTATTTCGCCGAGAAAGTAGGAGATCAATGTGGCTGCCAGCAGGACCATTGTGATGAAGTCCTTAAATTGGTCTAAAAATAATGACAGCACTGATATTTTTTTCGTTTTTGTTAACTCATTGGGACCGTATCTTTTTAACCGCTGTTCCGCTTCTTTTTGCGATAGGCCATTGAAAAGCCTTATCTGCAGGTCGTTATTCGAAAAAATCCTTTCTTCTCTTATCATAAGCATGCTCCTTTCGTGGACTAGCATATATAGATTTATATGAAGATAAACCAACGAATATAACCTGAATATAATAGGAGTTTTGTGCTGATATCCTTTTGACCTCGCCCTAGATGCGATAAGGTAGGGGGTCTTTGATTGTAACACTATATAATCATTATAAATATAATGTGAATATGATTATGTTGTTGGAGGAATACAGATGCATTTGTTATCTTCATTGCTATTTGCTTTTTCTGTAACTATCGATAGCTTCGTCGTAGGAGTGGCATATGGGATAAAGAAAATAAGAATTTCTTTGCTTAGTAATTTCTTAATTGCTTTAATATCGAGTTTCGGAACGTTTCTGGCCATGTCCGTAGGCTTGTTGATAGCGGCGCTCATGCCTTCAGCTATAGGCAATGCGTTAGGCGGTATTATACTTATTGTGATAGGCTTACTTTCCATATTGGATTATTTCAAAAAAAGGTGCGAGAAACGAAAAGAAGATATAGATGACGCCGCTGATTTGATAGGTTGTACAGACATTTTAGACAATCCGGAAAAAGCGGATGCTGATAGTTCGGGTGATATTGATACAAAAGAAGCTGTAACCTTGGCTTTTGCGTTAACTATAAATAACTTAATCGTTGGTATAGGGGCAAGTATAAGTGCTCTCAATATTATTTTTACTACATTTTGCACATTTGTTCTTAGCATAGTGATGATTGCGTTCGGAGGCCTAATTGGTAGACATTATTTAACCAAGGCTCTTGGCGAATATGCATTGCTTGTGTCAGGAATAATAATTATTGCTTTAGGCTTGTATGAGATATTTATATGAATTATATGCTTTTCGGCTTCTTTTACCATGCTCAATCGATTCATAACTTTTCGAACTTTGTACCATCTTTTATTGTCTTTATTTATATAGAGCAATAACAGATGCGTGTGTGAAGATGAGTGACAGATACAGAATAACCGGTAAGAAATCGTAACGGCGATAATCGGAATATTCCGATGCTATAGATTCAGAAACAAGAGCTATAATAAACGAAAGGATATCTACTCGCTCCACTCGAACAGGCTAACGGCCGCAATTCGCATCCGTGTTCAGGCGGCCTGCCTCCGACATCCATGCCTTCGGCCACGCCTGTTCAACGTTGCGCTCGCAGAGCGTACAGCAAAACGTTCTAAGACCGGCTTCAGGCTATTTGCTTACGCGGCTGGTCGGGCGTCCATGCCTGACCTACGCTTGCTCTACGCTGCACTCATTGAGTACGCCTACGCAATATTTCAAGGCGTTCTCAGGCTTTATATCATTTGCATCGCTTAATGTCAGCAGTTCTAATCACATATTACGAATCGCAAATCCAGCTTATTATAGCTTGCATATAAGCAAAGCCGGATATATAATAATATTAACCAAAAGAGGAAAGGCAGGCGATTGCAACATGATCCCGCTTAGAGATACCATCCCCAGCAAACATACACCGATAATGACATGGACTATAATAATAATAAACGCCATAGTATTTCTATACCAATCCTCATTGCCAGACAGGCAGGCTCTGGCCATTGTATATCAATATGCCTTTATTCCTGCGCGTTTGGCTGAATCCTTAAACAACCCCGCAGCATATATACCATTATTCACAAGCATGTTCATGCATGGCAATTGGATGCATATAATAAGCAACATGTGGTCTCTGTGGTTATTCGGCGATAATGTAGAGGATAAAATGGGAGCCATGCGATTTCTTATATTTTACATATTATGCGGCTTAATAGCCGGTTTGGCTCATTTCCTCTCTGGCCCCAATTCTACCGTGCCTACGCTTGGCGCATCAGGAGCTATAGCCGGGGTAATGGGAGCATATTTTGTGCTGTTCCCTCACTCAAGGATCATCACCTTGATACCTTTCATAATACCGTTTTTTATATATGTTCCATCCGCTGTATTCTTATTCGTGTGGTTCATGAGCCAGCTATACTCCGGCATTATAGAAGGCATAGCGGGCAGGGCTGTAGGCGGAGTGGCCTGGTGGGCACATATATTCGGTTTCTTGGGAGGCATTCTTTTATACAGGATATTCATAAGGCGTAAGAATTCTTACCCAATATGGGACGACGAATATTGGCCATGGTAATTTTATATTTCAAAAGGAGGTATAGAGTATGTTCTTTGATTTACTGTTTCTATTCATAGTAATCTCGGCTTTACAGCCAGTAATGAAACAAAAGATGTTGGAAGCTTCCAGGCAAAGATTAATATATGACATAGAAAAAAAGCATAACTCTAGAGTCATAGCTATGATACATCGCCAGGAAACCATGAGTATACTGGGCTTTCCAGTAATGCGCTACATAGACATAGACGACTCCGAAAGGGTTATACGGGCTATACAGATGACCGATCCGGATTTGCCGATAGACCTCATATTGCATACTCCCGGCGGGGTGGCTTTAGCCGCTGTTCAAATAGCCCGTGCTCTCAAGAAGCATCCCGGTAAAACAACCGTATATGTACCCCATTATGCCATGTCAGGCGGCACGCTTATTGCCCTGGCTGCTGATGAAATAATAATGGGCGAGCAATCGGTATTGGGGCCAGTCGACCCGCAGA
Source organism: Clostridiales bacterium (assembly GCA_030156435.1). Classification (GTDB taxonomy): domain Bacteria; phylum Bacillota; class Clostridia; order Mahellales; family Mahellaceae; genus Mahella. The sequence goes on from JASGMM010000008.1 coordinate 15,178, forward strand.
TAGGGCAATATCCGGCGCCATCCATCATCAATGTGCTGAAACAAAAACCGCTATCGGCTATCGATGATCAAACCCTCATACTTGCCAATATAGCAGAAAAAGCCATAAATCAGTTAGAAGGCAGTATAATAGACATTCTGCCTGATCAATATTCCAAGGATGATAAGCAACGTATAGCCAAAATATTGACACAGGGCAATTGGACGCATGACTTCCCTATCACAGTTGACGTTGCTAAAAGTCTTGGACTAAATGTAAATACCAATATGCCAAAGGAAATATACCAGCTCATGAATCTGTATCCGCAGCCGGTACGCCAGACACCTACTGTGGAATATCTGCCTGGTTATCGCGGCGAACGGGAAAATACTGAAAAATAAGCGCTCACAATCAATTTAGGAGCAGCTTAACATAGACGTTTCGCTACGGCTATGAAACTGAACCCAAACAACAAAAGATTGCTTGGGTTCAGTTTCAAATAATGCCTCGCTCAATACGATTTCACTATTGCTCGTTTAATTTGCTTATCAGCGTATTCATCATATCTTCGGTGAACATGCCGCTGGAAAATGCCACCAACGCCCTTAGGGGTGTATATTTCATCATAGCAGTCATCATGTCATCGGACGGCTCATTTCCTTCTCCCATAGGTATATTCAACTGCGCAGCAAGTTGTTTTATAACCTCAGCCCCGCGCGGGTCTGCCATTATATCCCCCAATAATGAATTTCTATGATAGTATTTCTTTATAGGCACCGTAGAATTTACCTTTACAGTTTCCCTGAGAACTATATCCTTTGAAGATTTACCTATTAATATCTCGAAATCGCCGCTTTCCACGTGCCAGTCCTTTATGTCGGTATTATAATAGGCAAATGCCCTTTTATCCAGCATAAATTCGACTTCTTTTTCTTCTCCGGGCTCAAGCTCTACCTTGCAAAAGCCCTTTAGCTCTTTTTTAGGCCTTATAACGCTGCTCTCCACGTCCTGTACATACAGTTGAATTATCTCTTTGCCTGCCACCTCCCCGACATTCTTTACCTTCACTTTTACCGTAATCGTCTCGGTATCATTGACCTCTTTTTTATCGACCGACATATCATTATATTCAAAACTTGTATAGCTCAAACCATATCCGAATGGGAAAAGCGGTTCTATCTGCTTAGCATCATAATACCTGTAACCGACAAACAACCCTTCTCTATACTCTACCCTGTCGCCTTCTCCCGGGAAATTCAAATATGACGGATTATTACATAACTTTTGCGGGAAGGTTTCGGCCAATTTGCCACACGGATTGGCATAACCGAACAGTATATCCGCTATAGCCCCTCCAAAGGCCTGCCCACCCAGATAAGCCTCTATTAAGCCCTTTACATTGCTTAACCACGGCATCTCCACAGGTGCACCGTTGCTCAATACAACAATGGTATTGGCCTGCACCTCCGATACGATCTCTATAAGTTTATTGTGGTTATCGGGCATACGCATATGCGGCCGGTCGTAGCCCTCCGATTCATAGCGCTCCGGCAATCCTGCAAATACAATCGCCACATCGGCTCTTGCAGCAGTTTCTTTCGCTTCGTTTAGCAACGCTTCGTCCATTTCATCGCTGTCCAGCTTATAGCCGTCAGCATATATCACCGCGGTATCTCCAGCCAGTTGTTTTATTTTTTCATAAGGTATATCGATTTCAGTTGGATTTACATGAGAGCTGCCTCCGCCCTGATACCTAGGGTTTTTAGCAAATGCGCCTATAACGGCTATGGTCCCTTTTTGTTTTAACGGCAGTATGTCATCCTCGTTCTTTAGTAGGACCATGCATTGTTCGGCCACTTTTTTGGCAAGCTCGTGATGCACTTTTTTATCATAAATTGTATTTTCTTTCTTGTTATCAACAGCTTCAAATATCACATTAAGAAGTCTTTTAACAGCTTTGTCGAGCACTTTCTCCGATATTTTGCCGCTTTTTACTGCTTCTACTATCTTTTTGTCGTTTATACCGTTGCTAGATGGCATCTCGAGATCTAAGCCCGCTACCAATCCTTTGACCCGTTCATCAACCGCACCCCAGTCAGACACCACAAAGCCGTCAAATCCCCAGTCTTTCCTCAACACCTCTGTAAGCAAATACTCATTCTGTGAGCAGTATGTACCGTTGACTTTATTATAGGCACACATCACGGTCCATGGCTTAGCTTCTTTGACGGCGGTTTCAAAGCTGGCAAAGTATATCTCTCTGAGCGTGCGCTCATCTATTATAGCATCGACCGACATTCTCCTGTGTTCCTGATTATTGGCAGCAAAGTGCTTTAGCGAGGTGCCCACGCCTTTACTCTGCACGCCTTTGATATGGTTGGCCGCCATTTGAGAGGACAGATAAGGGTCTTCCGAAAGGTATTCGAAATTTCTGCCGCATAAGGGCGAGCGCTTTATATTGGCAGCAGGACCCAGTATTATAGAAACGCCCTCGGCCAGGCATTCTTCGGCTAACGCTTCGCCGACCTTTTTTATGAGCTCTCTGTCCCATGAACATGCAAGCCCCGCTCCTGATGGGAAACACGTTGCAGGTACGCTTTGATTTATACCTAAATGATCTGATTCTTCAGCCTGTTTTCTAAGACCATGCGGCCCATCGGTCATCGTAATAGACGGAATGCCAAGCCTTTCTACAGGCTTAGTATGCCAAAAATCCAATCCCGAGCACAGACTAGCCTTTTCTTCCAGCGTCATCTGTGACACTATGCCTTCGATATCTCTATCCACGATCCCAAAACCTCCTGTTTGTATATGATACCGCTATTATACCTCTTAATGACCGTCAGCGGCAAGCCAAAAAATAAAAATCCGCCAAGTTGCTGCAATATAGTTTGTTTTGTGATAATATATATTAAGAAATATTTATTCACCAAAGGAGGTACTCAATTGGAGCACAATATATTGGTAGGAGGAGCTGCCGGTCAGGGTATGGATACGGTAGCCACCATTTTGGAAAAAACGCTCAAGCGCAGCGGGTTTTATGTATTCTCTAACAAAGACTATATGTCCCGTGTAAGAGGAGGGCATAATTTCACCCAAATACGCTTCAGCACGACACCCATCTATTCCCATTCCAGCAAGCTGGATGTCATAATAGCGTTGGATTCGCAAACCATACAACTGCATGAAAATCGGTTGGTAAGCGGTGGTAAGATTATATGCGATGAAAAAGTAAGCCCGTCAACCGATAATATCATTGCTTTGCCATTGGCCAAAATAGCCGCTGATATAGGTAATCCTCGCGTTATAAATACCGTTGCAACCGGCGCATTATTAAAGCTTTTCGGTATACCGATGCTTCAAGCCGAAAGGTTGCTGAGCAGCGAATTCTCCGGCGCTGTACTTGATGCAAATATACAAGCGCTTCATAAAGGCTATGATACCGTAAATACAATATACGAACTGGATTCCCCAGGCAATGACGATAATATATTCATAAACGGTAATCAAGCTATCGCCCTGGGCGCCATAGCAGCCGGTTGCCGTTATTACTGCGGTTATCCCATGACGCCGTCCACCAGTTTAATGACATACATGGCTCAAAAATCAAACCAGATGGGCATAGTGGTGGAACAGGTAGAAGACGAAATAGCTGCTATAAATATGGCGCTTGGTGCATCTTACGCCGGCGTAAGGGCTATGACTGGTTCATCAGGTGGCGGCTTTGCCCTCATGGTAGAAGGCGTCAGTCTCGCCGGTATAACCGAAACACCCATAGTAATAGCAGAGATCCAGCGCCCTGGGCCTGCCACCGGCTTTCCAACCCGTACCGAGCAGTCTGATCTGCGCTTTATAATACATGCCGGTCACGGCGAATTTCCCAAAATGGTCATAGCTGTGCGCAACCCCGAAGACGCATTTTACCAAACCGCAAGAGCTTTCAACATAGCTGAAAAATATCAAATCCCAGTTATATTGGTAAGCGATCAGTATCTGGCCGACTATGCCCAAACGATAAAGCCATTTGACTTCTCGCGCATTTCTATAGATAGATATCTGGATGATGGCGGTTCTATAGTCGAAAAGGAAAAATACAAAAGGTATAAGTTAACGGATAGCGGCATATCACCCCGCCTCATACCCGGTAGCGTAAAAGGCCAGGTAATATACGTCGACAGCGACGAACACGACGAATATGGCCATATAACCGAATCGGCCGAGATAAGGGCAAATATGGTGAATAAACGCCTTAAAAAGGAAGAGCTGCTGCGTCAAGAACTGATAGAACCTGAGCTTTTAGGTAAGGATAATCCTGAAATATTGATAGTAAGCTGGGGATCGCTACATGGCCCGTTAAAGGAAACCATAGGCAAGCTTGTAAATGAAGGCATATCCATAGGTGCTCTGGTATTCGGCGACATATGGCCTTTTCCGACAAAGCGCTTGACAGCCTTGGCTTCCAAAGCAAAGCTCATAGTCGACCTAGAGCAAAACGCAACCGCTCAGTTGGATGGCTTAATAAGGCAGGAGGCCCTTATAAGCTGCGATAAGAAACTGCTTAAATACGATGGCCGTATATGGAGCCCTGAAGAAATATACGATAGATTGAAAGGAGATGTCCTCAATGTTTGAAACATATGAAACGGCGTGGTGCCCCGGCTGCGGTAATTTTGCCATATTGGCAGCGCTTAAGGACGCTTTGACCCAGTTAAACCTCGACCCGTCGGAGGTAGTAATATCATCCGGCATAGGACAAGCTGCCAAAACGCCGCATTATATAAACGTAAATACATTCAACGGACTGCATGGTCGAGCTGTACCTCCGGCAACAGCTATAAAACTGTCTAATAAAAACCTGACCGTGATAGCCGAAAGCGGCGATGGGGATACCTATGGCGAAGGCGGAAACCATTTTATACATGGCATACGCCGCAATGTCAATATAGCGCACTTCATACACGATAACCAAATTTACGGTTTAACCAAGGGCCAGGCATCGCCGACCACCGAAAAAGGCCAGAGGACTTCGCTCCAGTTCAACGGCGTGATAGCCGAACCGGTACGTCCGCTCTTTCTCGCGCTTACTATGGGCGCCGGCTTTGTAGCCAGGGGCTTTGCAGGCGACCGTGAGCAGCTCACCGAGCTTATGAAGGCCGCTATAAATTATAATGGTTATGCCATGATCGATATACTGCAACCCTGCGTGTCATTTAATAAAGTAAATACATTCCAGTGGTACAAGGAGCGCGTATATCGCCTCCCCGATGATTATGACGCCACCGATTTTAGCAACGCGCTTAAAACCGCTATGGAATGGGGCGATAGAATTCCGACTGGCATAATTTACAATGTGCCCAGGGATACTTATATAGAGCAGGTAGATTTCTTAAAAGACGGCCCCGCCTTGGTAGACCGCACCTTGGACCCAATGGACGCTAAACAGCTCCTGGAAGATTTCGTATAGAGTATATAGGGTGGAGACAGCTTTCGTTTGTTTCCACCCTATAATTTCATTCAGCCGAAATTCCCCATGCCTTATTCGGACGCTCGCTCATATACAGCACCAATGTGCCGCCGGCAACGATATCTTTATGTGCAAACCACGGCGTATTTAACGGATGGCCATTCAATTCGGCGGATTGAATATACTTGTTCTTGTTAGACGCATTCACAGCTTTTATGGTAAAGACTTTATCCCCGTCCACACGTATCTTTATCTCCTCAAATATAGGACTTCCTATGTCATAAACCGGTTTGCCCGGACATACTGGATAAAATCCCATAGCAGAAAATACATACCAAGAGGACATTGCCCCACCGTCCTCATCGCCGCATATGCCCAACGGCCCATCACCGTACCATACGTCCATTATCTGTCGGACAATACGCTGTGTCTTCCAGGGTTGGGCGACGTAGTTATACAAATAAGGTATATGGAAGGAAGGCTCATTCCCCTGAGGATATTGCCCTATCAAACCTGTAGAATCAGGAAATTGGGCTAAAAACCAGTACTTTGATCCATTGTATTGCTCATTGAACAGCGAATCCAATCTCTCTGAAAATTTTTCTTTGCCGCCCATAAGGTCTATCAAACCTTCTATATCATGCTGCACGTGAAAGGTATACACCCATGAATTGCACTCAGTCGTATAATCTCTACCGCCAAGTCCTCCGCCGAATTTTGGATCGAAATCCTCTACCCATCGACCATCGGCATCCTTAGGCGCCATGAATCCGATCCGCTCATCATACAAATTCCTGTAATTTAGACTGGATTTTGAGAAATATTCATAGTCTTGCTCTTTGCCTAATATTCTAGCCATCTGAGCTATGCACCAGTCATCATAAGAATGCTCTAAAGTAACGGATACTGCTTGACGTCTTTCAAACGGATGTACTTCCTTAACCGTTTCCTGCTCGCCTTTACGGAGTGCGGGGAAAAATCCCTTTTCCATATATATTTTATCCAGCTCGGTAAGCGGCCCTTTTTCCCAAGGCAGTTTTGTGCATTCCAAAGCATTCTTTCTCATCGCCTCATAGGCCTTTTCTACGTCGAAATCATCGTAGCCTTTTATGTACGTATCAATTATAAAAGCGGCCCCATGGTTGCCGATCATGGCGTGATGATCCTCGTCCAGATGAGGAAAGGTCGGGAGATATCCCGTATTATCGTATATGTGCAAGTAGGATCGTATCATGTCTGTCTGCCTTTTTGAATCTATTATAAGCTGCAGTGGGTGCATACACCGATACGTATCCCATAAACCATCATTCACATAAAAATCATGACCTTCACTGTTATGAACCTTTTTATCATAATTGCTATAATATCTGCCATATTCCGCTACATTTACCATACGCGTCATGGCTCTATAAAGCGAGGTATAAAATATGACCAGCTGCTTTTGAGTGCCACCCTTTACCTCTATAGAGCTCAACGCTTTATTCCATGCTTCTTTAGCGCTATTCTTTACATGCTCAAAATTCCAGTCCTGTATTTCATTCATCAGATTTTGACACGCCTGGTCAACATCTATATACGATAGACCTATTTTAAGCTCAATGCACTCATTATCTTCCGTTTTATAATCGACAACAAGATCAGCATCATTTCCGTCAGGATTCGGAAGGAATGATTTATTTGTAAATGCTCTTGAAAACTCCATACATACATAATGCTTTACGCCTTTAAGTTCTCGGTATCCTTTGATTATTTTGGAATTCGTGACTTCAAGGCTGCCAGCTATCAGCCCTTTTATGAGTATACGAGAATTCGAAGAACGCGGAAAAGTAAAACGATAATATATAGCGTGAGCAGTAACGCTGTATTCGGTTATGATGCCGTAGTCTTCAAGCAGTACAGAATAATAATACGGCGTCGCTGTCTCGAAATCGTGATCAAATGATGAGGCTATTTGTTCATATTCTCTATCTCCAGAGAAAGGCATGATAATAATCGCTCCTGCAGGAAAACCGAATATTCTATCGGCCAGATATCTGTCAGTCACTCCTGGGGTAAAAATAGGCGATACCTGAGCCATGCTATGAGGAAGCATAACTGTAGGAGATGTAGCTGTAAGCAAATGCCCGATAGAACCTATATATGGATTTACATAATTTACATAGTCCGTCATGAAACCTCTCCTCAATTAATATATTTTTGCGTTTTTATATATAATAATATGAACATGTTATCATAAATGAAACAAGAATTAAAACAAGGCTACAATTCTATCTGCTTATATTTCAAAATGAGCTTTTGATAAGGACTTCACGATCGTAACTTTATAGTCAACGATGAATTTGCTTCAATTTTCACAGTACTGTCAAATGCAATATCGTCTTCACTCCTGTGATAATTTGCTTCCTTATTCACATCATAAGCAATCGAGTCGATATGCCGGTTTCTTATAAAAGGCAAGCGCAATGTAGCTATATCCAAATATCCATACAAAACCTTTAACTCAACCCTCGGTTCTCTCAAAAGTTCCCCATCCAGATTCCAAGGACCAGAACACCCGAAATGGTATATCGTCTATAACCGGGTTAAATCCTATAAGGCGCTTAGTCATATCGAAGACAAATCCCGAATAGCTCAAGAGCAATGCATAGCTTGCCATGGACCTAGCATAATTGCTTCCACATTCAAATTCGTTCCACGGATTTCGTTTCCTGCCATCATATCTTTCACGAATAGCCCTTACCACTTTTTCCCCTTCTTTTATAAATCCCTCCTGAATGAGATGCTCCGCCGCTTGGTATTCGAAACCATTCATCGTTTCCTGAGCATATGGCACCGATATAGCGGGTTTCTCCCGTCCTGTAGGATATGAGCATATTATCATGCCGCTTTCATCGTTTAGTGAGAAAACCCTGCATGGATTGAAAACTTCTCTCATCTTTTTGAAGTTATTTTTATAAATAGCATATATAGCCCTTCGAGTATTAGCTGGATCAAATATTTCTCCCAGCCCTACTAAATTGGCATGCCATTGTGCCAGTACCTGGTCAACAATACAGCCCTCTCCCACTTGATACTTGATCTGTCCTCTTTCCTCGTCCCAGTACGCTTTAATTGTTGAATTCCCTATTAGAGTACCAGTTCTGTCAGTATCGAAGCTTTCCAGAATCGATTTATCTCGGAGATCAATCAGATGATAATAGTATTCCCCGTTAAACAAATTGGAGTCTACCCATGCCTTACCACTGCGGAATATATCTGTATATCTCTGTGCAGCTTGTTCATCACCCAGGTAACTTGCCATCTCTGCTCCTGCTTTCAAGGCGGCAAGATAAAAACCCGTGAGCCACGAATTGGGTCCGAAAAGCTCCATATCCAACGTATGATGCTGCCGTCCTGTCAATATTCCCCTCTGCTCTGGATCCCAGCGATCTTCATTTGTATCAGCCCATGCATATTCGATAGATTTTTTTACTCGCGGCCATAGCAATCTCAACCATTCATCATCGCCTGAAATCTTCCATTCTCTGTATGTCTTTATCACTCCTCCGAACTGGCCATCAGCACATGGCCTGAAAGACGAACGCGGGCTTCCGAGCGGGAGTTGAAGCCTGAAAGACATGCCCCCATCTTCTCGCATATTATATTTATAGTCCAGCTCACGCATAGAACGTTCTAATTTAGGAAATAAAAACGGCAGTGCATATGCATAATTCCACACATGCGTACATGACCCCTCACAGCAACCGCTATCACAATGGCATCCTTCAAATCCATAAAATGATCCGTATTCTAGGCGCAAACATGTGGGGGTTTTAAGTATCGATATGTTTGCCGATATAGCATCTATAACGGCTGATGGAAGAGTAGATGAAAATAATGCATTTTTAAAGCAAAGAGTTTGCTCATACAATCGATCCCAATTTTTAAGGCAGTATTGTGCACAGGCGAATGAGTCTTCAAACAAGCCCGTATAATAGTTCTTCCATTGACCCTTTTGCGATGTTTCACACCCACAGCAGTTTCCTTCGCTGTTTTGGGACCAGTAGTTGGCACAGTTGGGATAATACCATGTTAAAACAAACCTCACACTTTTAGTTTGCCCCGCATCTAATGAAAAATGCGTCGCTAAAGTGCTCATATCCACCGCATTGCCCGAGCCTGTTCCGTTGCTGTATCCTTTATCTTTATAGGTCCTATTGACGAATCTACCAGGCCTATTCAAATCTCTCCAATATATTTCCAGATCATCGAACCAGCTTCCCCTATACCAATATTCCTGATAGCTTACATCATCCATATCAGTAGCAACAGTGAGATCTCCGTAGAGTACATCATCCGGAGTAAGACCTATACAAGCCATCTTGATCCCTTGGACCGGTCCTTTTTTGGCATACTCATTATATCCACTGCTCATGTTTCCCATGCAGGAAACAACAGTATAATGCAGGGTTTCGTTTGTAGTATTGGTTATAGATATCTCAAAGAATGCTACCGGCAAACTTGAATCTTTATCATTAAGCGGGATAAATGGGTTAAATGCCGTCATCTTCACATTGCCCGGAAATGTTTTGTCTATAAAGGACAGCTCTGCAATCGGGAACTCCCCTTTAAATCCTACACCCTTAAAATGCGGCACACCTGACAAATAGGCTCTTGGAGGCCCAAAACCGAAGCTGTTAAAATGAGAAGCGGCATAATTGCCTGAATAAGGCGGGTATAGATCACCATTCAATATTCGGGCATCTATCACTTCATCGTCTTTTTCCACTTTTACAGCAAAATGAGAATACCCGTTATAGCTGCCTTTGTTTGGCCTATTTTGAATCTCCCAATCTATCAGTCGACCGTTTCCAGCCAAGCCTATACACCCTGTACCTATTCCTCCCAGCGGAAATGATATTTCTTTCAGCCTTTCTTTTTCATAAATAAAATACGAATTATCCATAAATTAGACCTCATTTCATTATTAGGGCGCATGCCGTGGGCTATATAGAATAATCTTAGGATATATGCAAACGCTGCAGGACAGGCTATAAATTCCTCTCCTGCAGCATCTCTTTTACCTTCATGAGCCTAGTCAAGGTGCTGCGCTCATTTTCATCGAGTTTCATTGTTATATAGCGTATGGTTTCTTCAAGCTGCGGTATCATTATATACTCCAGCGCATTGACGCGTCGTCTGGTACGCTCTATCTCATCGGCCAGCCTCTGGCACGTCTTCTCCACCTGAGCCAGCTCCAGCATATCTGGCAATATCTCGTGCAGCCTGGCTATAGCGCTGTCCAATTCTCCGGACGTATTCGCAAATCCGTATGGGTACATCGATACATCGGCTGAGCCATCCTCTTTATATTGTATAGAAGGGACTTCAACGCTCATAAGATTGACCATCTCGATATTTATATCCATGCGGCGCGTTGGGTACATCACGGCTTCCTCCAACATCTCCTTAGACATAACGGCGCGCGCCAGCAGAACGCTATGCAACGCTTCGGTCAATTCCACCTCGACCTTCTCACGCAATTCCTTGTTCTTCTTTATAAGATCCATGAACCGCCGCATAAGCTCATCGCGCTTATCTTTCATGAGGTCGTGCCCGCGTACAGCGGTGGCAAGCTGACCTTTGAGGCGCGTAAGCTCCATGCGCGTTGGGTTGACGTTCATCTGTGCCAACGGCTACACCCCCACATCGGCCTTCTGGACACCGCTCAGATATTTGTCGAGAAATTCGTCGCGTATGCGTTTAAGCTCTGTACGCGGCAATATGGATAACAGTTCCCATCCGATATCCAACGTTTGCTCTATCGAGCGGTTGGCATCCCATCCCTGCGATACATATTCCTCCTCGAATCTGTCCGCAAATTTAGCATATATCTTATCGGTATCCGAAAGCGCCGCCTCACCCAGTATTACCGACAGCTCCTTGGCCTGCTTACCGCGGGCGTAGGCTGCAAAAAGCTGGTTCATGGTATCGGCATGATCCTCACGCGTCTTACCGCGACCTATACCCTTATCCTTAAGGCGCGACAGCGACGGCAATACGTCTATAGGCGGCGTCACGCCCTTTCTGAACAACTCTCGGCTCAATATGATCTGCCCTTCAGTTATGTACCCCGTCAGGTCTGGTATAGGATGGGTGATATCATCCTCCGGCATGGTCAGTATGGGTATCATGGTTATAGAACCTTCTTTGCCTTTAATGCGCCCGGCACGTTCATACATGCTGGCCAAATCGGTATAAAGATAGCCAGGATAGCCTCGCCTGCCCGGTACCTCTTTGCGCGCTGCCGATACCTCGCGCAGCGCTTCGGCATAGTTGGTCATGTCGGTCATGATTACCAGTACATGCATGCCGAGATCAAACGCTAGATATTCGGCTGCCGTAAGGGCCGTCCTCGGCGTCGATATGCGCTCTATAGCCGGATCATTGGCCAAGTTTATAAATACGCAGGCACGCTCTATAGCACCAGTGCGCTGAAAATCCGATATAAAGAAGTTGGCTTCTTCAAAGGTGATACCTATGGCCGCAAATACCACAGCAAATCGGCTCTCACCCTCCAGTACCTTGGCCTGCCTGGCTATCTGCGCTGCAAGTTGTGCATGCGGCAATCCCGAGCCAGAGAATATCGGCAGCTTTTGTCCACGCACCAATGTATTCAACCCGTCTATGGCCGATATACCGGTTTGTATAAACTCAGACGGGTAATCGCGCGCAGTTGGGTTCATCGGTTCCCCGTTTATATCCATCCTTTTATCCGGTATAATCTTAGGGCCATCGTCATTGGGACGCCCAAGGCCGTCGAATACGCGGCCCAGTATGTCCGGCGATACAGCCAGCTCTATGCCTTTGCCAAGAAAGCGGGCTTTGCTACCGGCTATATTCAGGCCCTGAGAGCCCTCGAAGAGCTGCACCAGCGCCTTACCGCCATCCACTTCCAGCACCCTGCCGCGGCGTATATTGCCATCGGCCTCCTCTATCTCCACTAGCTCGTTGTATTTAGCACCTTCTACCTGTTCGACCAGCGCAAGAGGGCCGGCCGCCTCGCGTATGGTCCTGTATTCCTTTAGCATATTTGCCTCCTTACGCCTTACTGCTTTCCAAAAGCTGGGCAAACTGCTCAGCCATTTGTTTTTCTATCTCATCGAATTGGTTCATGTCTTCTTCTTTTATATACTTGGCCCGGCCTATGCGCTCTCTCACTGGCAGGTTGGTGATATCATCCAGTTCCACGCCCTCATCCAATGCCCGCTGGCCTCGCTTATAGTAATCCATGATAATTTTGAGCATGCGGTACTGCTTATTCATCGAGGTATAGGTATCGACCTCATCGAATGCCACCTGATGCAGGAAATCCTCGCGTATTGAGCGTGCCGCTTCCAGCACCCAGCGATCGCGTATCGATATGGCATCCATACCCACCAAACGCACTATCTCTTCCAGCGACGACTCCTCCTGCAGCAACCTCATGGCCTGCATTCTCAAATCCATCCAATCCGGCGCTACGTTCTCGTCCATCCAATCCCGTATATTATCTATATAAAGCGAATAGCTCAGCAACCAATTTATAGCCGGGAAATGCCTGGCACGCGCAAGCTGGGCATCCAGGCTCCAGAATACCTTGACTATGCGCAACGTCGCCTGGGTCACCGGCTCGGATATATCACCGCCGGGCGGTGAAACAGCACCTACCGCCGTAAGCGTTCCCTCTCTCTCCTGGCTGCCTATGCATTTTACGTAACCAGTCCTCTCATAGAACTCGGCCAGACGGCTGGACAGGTAAGCAGGGTAGCCTTCTTCGCCCGGCATCTCCTCTAGTCGGCCGGACATCTCACGCAGAGCCTCGGCCCACCGCGATGTGGAATCGGCCATTAACGCCACGCTGTATCCCATATCGCGGAAATACTCCGCTATAGTTATGCCGGTATATATGGAAGCCTCACGCGCGGCCACAGGCATATCGGATGTATTGGCTATGAGGACGGTGCGCTTCATGAGTGGTTGGCCGCTTCTTGGATCCTTTAGCTCCGGGAACTCCATCAGAACATCGGTCATCTCGTTGCCGCGCTCACCACAGCCTACATATACGATTATATCGGCATCAGCCCATTTAGCCAGCTGATGCTGGACCACTGTTTTCCCCGATCCGAAGGGGCCTGGTATGCAAGCTGTACCACCCTTTGCCACAGGAAACAAAGTATCTATGACGCGCTGGCCGGTAATAAGAGGTCTATCGGGCGGAAGTTTGCGCTTATAAGGTCGCCCGCGGCGGACAGGCCAGCGCTGCATCATTGTAATCTCTTTTATACCGCCCTTTACAGCTACCCTCGCCACCGTATCCTCTACGGTAAAATCCCCTTCATATATCTCTTCTATAGTACCCTCTACACCATAAGGCACCATTATGCGATGCTCTACTACAGGTGTTTCCTGTACCACACCTATTATATCGCCGGCCATCACATGAGCTCCTTTTTCTATAGCCGGCGTAAAATGCCATTTTTTATCCCTGTCCAAAGAAGGAGCTCTCACGCCCCTCGCTATACGGTCGCCCGCCTGCTCGCGTATGGCGTTAAGCGGCCTCTGGATGCCATCGTATATAGCCTCTATGAGGCCCGGCCCCAATTCCACACTGAGCGGCTGGCCGGTGCTTTCCACCGGTTCTCCCGGCCCCAATCCCGACGTCTCCTCATATACCTGTATATAGGCCATATCGCCGTGAATCTCGACGATCTCTCCTATCAATCCCATACCGCTGACGCGCACCACATCGTACATATTGGCATCACCCATGCCCTGCGCCACCACTAGCGGTCCGGAAACCTTGACTATGCTGCCTTGACTCAAGCCATCACCCTTCTTTCCCAAATAGAATATCGGCGCCTACAGCCTTTTCCACGTTTCTCTTAAGGTCCTGCATGCCTATACCTTTCACCCCTTGATTGCTGGGGATAGGCGTTATAATAGGGAACACCTTGTCCCTGTATTTTGCTATAACATTCTCTATTCCTTCAGCCATATTCTCGGTTACAAACAATACAGCGTAATCCTCTTTGGCCAGAGTATCTATGCATGCCGCAGCTTCATCAAAATTATACACGGCAAACACATCGAGGCCCAGCGATCGAAAACCTACCACCGAATCCCTATCGCCTATCACGCCTACCTTATACAATTCAATACACCTCCCTAACTCTCTGCCTTATGGCATCGGAAGGCATATGGTTTATCTTGCCTACCATTATTATGCGCACTATACGCGTTTCGTTCTCTAGCGCCCACAAATATCCTATAATGGCAGCCGGGCCGAAAGGATCCGACCTGTTGTCGCGTATATAAGAGAGCAACTCATCATCCATCAGCTTCTCATAAGCCGTAAGCCGCTCGGTACGTTCAAACTCGGCAATACCATCAACAAGGCCATCATAATGTGTAAACCTCAGCCTTTCTATAAGGGCTCCCAATGTTTGGTCCACCAGCTCTATAAAGAAGGCCTCATCAAGGTATCCTCCCGGCAAAAGCGCTTTAGCCAAAAATCGGCTGTCTTTTCCCATGGCTTTTACTCGTACAAAAGTCCTTATATTTATCATATCGGCCTGTCGCCTGAAAAGCTCCTTTACAAAATCGCTGTGCATATCGTCAGCTATGGCATATACAGCCTCATAATGCGCCTTATCCAGCGCCATATCTATATCCTGAGGATCGCGGCTTACTTCAAAAGCTGCCTGCGCCTCAATTATAGCATCTCTCAATACATCGGGCATCCCCTTGAAATCATCTTCCTGCATATACGATTTAAGCTTCTCAATATCCACAGTGCCTAACTTCACCAATATATCATCATCGTACTGCTTAAGGTACCTGTCTTTAAGCAGTACCTTTAAATTATGGAAGTCATATTTCAACGCCAATATATCGGCCACCGCCGGCGTTGGCGATATGTGCCGTACGAGTTCATACGTCTCTTTAAGCCTGGCGTTAAGCATAATCTCATATTCGTCGGCATTTATCTGCGATGCTATGGGGCCATATGCCGTTTCGGCCAGGACGCGCAGCGCCTCATCCGCATTAGCGGCCGCTATCATACGTTCTATACGGTCTTTATCCAAAAGCCTGGTCTCCAATACCCTCGTGCGCCCTACCGCATATGTAAAATCCACAGGCATCTATTCCACCTCGCCGAATAACGTTTGCGCTATATCTGATTCCAATTCATCACGATCCATGCGCACAAGGGCCTCTACAGAACTGTTCATCTCTATGCCGCCCTTCTTCAATATAAAACCGCCACGAATATCACGATGCTCTTCGGATAAAAACATAGATCCGATTTTACCGTCAGCCTTCAACGCCTCATTTATTGAGGCTATGAATTCAGGCGTTATGCGCCCTCTGTCAGCAGCAGATATGATAATCTCTTCGTCACCATCTATATCTGATGATAATATCCAACGCTTTATGTATTGGCTGTAATGTTCGGCATCCATGGCCTCGATACGCTGGAGCGCCTGCTCAAAGGCTTTATCTATCATTTCCTGTTTGACCGCCAGTATATCCTTGCGCATGCGCAACTGGGCGGCCATATGCATGCGCCGTTTTACTTCGGCAGCATCGGACTCGGCTTTGTTCAATATGCTGCTCTCGATATCATGCGCCTTCTTACGGGCTGCATCGATTATATCATCGGCCTCTATACGAGCATCATTGAGTATTTGTTCAGCCTTATCCCTGGCATCATCCTCTATGCGGCGAACTATACTATCTATACCGGCCATATCTATCAGACCCCTATACCCAGCGTCATCAGCAACGAAACGATAAGCGAAAGTATAGCATAGGTTTCCACTATTGCCGGGAATATTATGGCTTTGCCCAATTGACCGGGTTGCTTGGCTATAATGCCTATACTGGCCACCGCAGCCTTGCCCTGATATATACCAGATATCAAGCCCACTATGCCGATAGGGCAGCCCGCAGCCAGATACATAAGCCCCTGCTGTACGCTGAGATCCGGTATATTCGCTCCGAATACGCCTAGCTGAGACATCATTATGACGCCTATTATCAATCCGTATATACCCTGCGTACCCGGTAACGCCTGCAGTACCAATGTCTGACCGAACTTATCCGGGTCCTCAGTAACCACGCCTGCTGCAGCCTGTCCAGCCAAACTGGTCCCCACAGCCGACCCTATGCCAGCAAACAGCGTAGCTACCGCTATGCCAGCAAATGCAAAAAATTGTCCTAACTCCATAGATTAAACAGCCTCCTCATTTTCAATATCTGTATATTTTGTTTCTATATGGAAAGGCCTAAAGGCCTTACCTCCGCTCTCAAAGAACTTACCGAAAAACTCTATGTATTGAAGTCTGCTGGAATGAACATATGCTCCCAAACCGTTTATGGCCAGATTAAATATATGGCCCAATATCAAGATCGGTATGGAAATGATAAGGTTTATACCGTTCATACCCACCAAACCTGCCAATATATTTATAACCGTCGCTATCATGCCGGATGCCAAGCCAAGTGCAAATAACCGCGAATACGATAATATATCGCTAAGAAAGCCGGTTATATTGTAAAGGCTGCCCACACCCGAGAAAACCTTCATAAAAAGGTTTTTCTGCGATCTTCCTTGAGTGAGCAGAAGTATAACTACGCCTGCAATTGCTATATAAAGCCCAATCTGTGCAGCGCCTGCCAGCTGCGGAGCCGGGGTCGACAGCAGCATATCCGACAATAATGGTGCCAGCCACACCGACGCCCCTCCCAATATCATCATCCATGACAGCTGATCGAATATGGCATCGGCTATATGACCGTCTTTTACATTCATATAGGCCTTTAAGCCTATGCCCACCAATATATGGACTACGCCGAATATCAGGCTTACTACCATCATAAGCATGGGCTGCTCCATAGGATTAAACCACAGTGGCTTTATATGAAAGAGATCTCCAAACCAGCTTCCGAACATAGCGCCCCAAAATATCGTGGATATACCACATAATGCCAGCAACATTATGAGTTTTTGCCCCATGCCCTTGGTGCGCATAAAGTGTATCGCCGCAAAAAAGGCTACAGATATCAATATGCCGTAAGCCGCATCACCTATCATCATGCCGAAGAAAATGAAGTAAAACGGCGCCACAACCGGCGTAGGGTCAAGCGAATATGGCGCTGGCATGCTGTACATCTCCGTGAGCATTTCAAACGGTCTTAACAGTTTATTGTTTTTAAACGCTACGGGAAAGGGTTCTCCCTCGGCGGGGTCTTCAAAATCCAGCCAATAAGCATCGGTGATGGACGAAACCCTCCCTTGCAGCTCATCCGCCCTCTCTGCAGGCACCCAGCCTGTCAATATAAACGTTTGTCTGGTGGCAGCAAAGCCAGATAGCACTTCGACGCGCTGCTTTTGTATCATAAGATAATCATTTGCCAATTTAAGATCCAGCCTATACTTCGTCAATTCCGTCGCTTGCCCGATGACCTCATTTTCAGAACGTTCGAGTTCTGCCAGCTCATACTGCCATTGTTCTATATGCTGCGCGGGCTTCAGTGAGTATTCGGCCAAATCAGCATCATTCCATTCATATTGCCTGAGTATCGGTTCCATAGCCTCTTGATCATCTTTATGGAATGCTATGAAAAGATATGCTGTATTACGATCCTGAGAAATATTGTTAATATAACAGCCTATATCATTCTCTTCGACAGCCTTCTTAAAGCTGTCTAGCAGTAAAGCAGGCATGGTCCCCAATACAAGGCGCACGAAACGCGTGTCCCTTACTTCTCTTAAAGACGTATCCAATGCTACCCATGGGCTCATTTGACCTATAACATTGTTTATGCGCATACGTTGGCCTTTTATCGAAGTTAATTCTTCATCAAGACCGCGGCACGTTTCATAAACCCTCACGAGCTCGTCTAGCTTTTGTGCTGCCATTTTATAATCGTCGGCTTTAACCAGAGGCTTGCTGGTAAACATACCCCTTTTATCGGGCACAAAACGTTCCAAAAAGTCCAGCGTATATTTCATTCTGGATATATCGCTATCCAATCGTTCCAGCTTATCCTGAACCTGCCGCACATCTATAATGCTCTGCTGTTCATCCGAAAGCTGCTCTTTTACATCGGTTATCTCTACCAATGACATGCGGTGCAGCGTCTGTACGATGGCCTGCTCATCGCTTATCAATCCCGCCAGTGTGAGTTTTTTCATCTTGACGATAGCCATTATTATGTACCTCCGAGCCTGTCCAATATCAACTTCACTGCTGCATCCATACGGCTTAAAGCCTGTCCCTTAAGCTGGTCACAGCGCTGCTCATTTGCTCGCAGTTCGGGTTGTATTTCTGCCTCGGCCTCGGCTTTTGCTCTTTCTAACATCTCAACCGCCTTACGGCGGCTTTCTTTCTCTGACTCAGCTATCAAGGCATCAGCCTCATGCCGGGCTTGTCTTATTATATCGCGAGCCTGCTCGGCGGCTTTTTGCTCTATAGCCTCGGCCTCGGCCTCGGCTTGTCTTATGTCATCTATGACCTGCAACGCCACTATATCACATCCCGTTTTTCATTATAAATTCCTTACAATATATTAGTTTATACTATATCAATGCTGCCGTCAACCCTCGGTATGCAAAACTGCAATTCATAATATAGGAAATTTGTGTCTATCCAGGTACCATTGCGCATAGGCGACGGTAACGATTAGCCTCAGGGCGATTTTGTGGAGGATATATGGTGAAACTTAGCGAAGTGTAGGATTAGAATTCCCCAGCGTAACTGAATTATCTAAACAATGTTAAAGACGATCCCGCTCTAAAATGACAAAGTAGCAAAAATTTATCGGCGCTTTGGAAATTCCCGAAACGAGCTCTAGTTTCACCGATATCCGAAACACATAAGCCGGAGGCTAATAAGTTACCAAGCCACCTGAACAATCACGAAAGTTTTATGTTCTATTCTTCAACTTATTAAAAGCATCTTTGAGCAGTATATTCAATATAGGTATTTTATTAAAGCGTATGGCCAATACGATGGGTACTACAGTTATAATTACGTACAATAAAATCGATATGGCCACGCTGTCTACCGTTATATTCCGTGCCATACTGCCCATATATACGTAAGCTGCCGTTCCATGAATCATACTGAGCATTGTGGCTAATGCATAATCCTTGAACTTTATATTAGTTAATCCCGAACCATAACTAACAGCGTCCACGGGTAATATCGGCACCACCCTCAATAGGAAAACAGTGCTGAAAGCCTTCTCCTCCCTAACCTGCGCAAAAACATCGGCAGCCTTGCCTTTTAGAGCACGCTCTAGCAGTTTATTAATAAAACCGCTGCCGAAATATCTAGCCAGACCAAAGGCTATAAACGTTCCCGTCACGATGCCTATATAGGTATATATAGTACCATATACAAAACCGAATATAAAGCCGCCCGCAAAAGAAAATAAGCCGGCCGACAAAAGCGATAACGGCCTTAGCGCACATAAAGCCATGAAAACCAACGGCCCCCACACGCCAAAGGTTTGCAGTGTGCCACCGAGTTTGTTTGGATCTATATATTGGCTTACATGATATTTGTTGGCTAAGTATACGCCCGACAAAATCAGCCCCACCAATATAATGATACCTATATTTTCTTTCTTTAGCAGTCTTTCCATCATAGATATTACATACCCTTCTTGTCGTTATTGCCTGATATCAGATACTTTATCTTATCCTTCCATATCAATGGTATGAGCATAGCCGCTATAAATAATATTATGGCAATTATTATTTTTTCAATACTTAATGCCCTTAAGATAGCTCCCATATATACGTAAACAAAAGTGCCAGGCAGTATACCTATAACCGTACCCAATATAAAATTCCAAACGCCTATTTTCGATAAGCCTGCTCCATAACTTATAGCATCAACAGGCAAGATAGGTGTTATACGAAGCAACATAATTATGATAAAACCATGATCGCTGCTTATTCGATCAAAATTATTTAGTTTATCACCAAAATGGCGCACAATAAAATCACGTCCAAAATATTTAGCTATATAAAAAGCCAAAATAGAACCTATAACCACACCTATAGACGTATATATGGTGCCGTAAACGGTACCGAACATAACGCCAGCTACTACCGAAAACAAACCCACAGGCAACAATAAAAGCGGCCTTAATACATTTATGCCTATAAATACCAGCGGCCCCCACGGTCCGGCTGCTCGGACTATTCTCTCCATATTTTCTTCGCTCAAATAGCTTAACAAAGAATATTTATAAATTATAAACACTGCCAGCGCTACGACAGCTATTAAAACATATAATTTTATATCTTTCCATATAGCGCGCATAAAGCACCCCCTCTGCTCTATTTGTTACTTTTGTAACAACGCATTTGAACCATATCCATTATTGATGTTCCACATGCTCCAGCCCCTGGTTAAACAACTGCAATATATGTTCGTCGTCTAATGAATAGAATACCGATTTGCCGTCTTTGTGAAATTTAACAAGGCGCAAATCTCGCAGAACTCGTAACTGATGCGAAATAGCTGACTGCGTCATGTTAAGCGCGTCGGCTATATCGCAAACGCAAAGCTCGGCGTTTGCTAAAAGATAGAGTATCTTGACGCGCGTAACATCACCTAACGCCTTGAATATTTCGGCCAGTCCGATTGCCTCTTTATCCGAAAGCATATTGGCTTTTACCGGATCTACTATATCATGATGCACGCATACTTCTTCACAATCGCCCGTATTATCTATCAACCGTACCATCCTCCTTATTCGGGGGCAAACCATCTGCCACCAACGCTTTTTCTATTTCAGCGCATATACGCTTCAATCCAAATGGCTGAAGTTTTATTTGAGGTAACGCCTTTAGTATTTGATCATACGTCCCCATTATAAGCACGTCGGTCTTATCCACCGAAAGGTCGAGCGCACCATGAGAAACAGCTGCATCCCCCCCTACCGCTAGCATTTCCTGTTTTATTATATTGGCTGCTATAGGGGAGACATCATTGAGTTTTATCATCAAATGAATCATTTTTTTAGCCATAATATCGATGGCCAATGGGCTTTTAACGCCTATGCCCTTTAATAATTCCTTTGCTTGAGCCAAATCAATCGACTTTGTTAATGAAACCATATTTATTGCCCTTTCTCAAACTTAGAATTTGCTTTGTTAAGGAAACGCTCTATATTTACTATATACCTTTGATGAACGCCCTCGCCTATCATCTCATTCTCGTCAAAAGCACGTACCTTAAACGTTAAAGCACGTCCATTTATCTCTATCAACTCAGCATCAGCTCTGACTTTCATGCCCACAGGTGTAGCAGCAATATGTTCTACCTCTATGCGTGTCCCTACTGTGGCATATCCTTTCGGAAGATGAAGATCCACAGCCGATAGGGCAGCTTTTTCCATAAGAGCTATCATGCTCGGCGTTGCGAAAACGCTTATAGCCCCGCTACCAAACTTTATAGCGGTATCCTTTGCCGCCACGATGGTCTCTACCGCAGCGCAAAGTCCAGTCTGAATGTGAAATTCTTGATCCAATTTAGCATAAGTCCTCCATTTGTATATTAACTTCATATATTATAACATAAAAGGTAAAAAAAATAGAGGGTTATTTCACCCTCTATTACGCATACAACATTAGGCACTGGCGAAAACCTCGTTGAACTCTTGCTCTCCGAGTTTTTCTTTTTCCATCAAAGCCTGCGCTACTTTATGCAATTTATTGATATTATTGCGCAAAAGGTTTTCGGCCTTTTTATAGGATTCCTCAATTATATGCTTTATTTCCCCATCGACGAGCGCCGCTACCTTTTCGCTGTAATTGCGATAACTGCCCAAATCTCTTCCCAAGAACACTTCTTCTTCCTTAGTACCCAGCGTTATTGGGCCTATAACATCGCTCATGCCGTATTCGGTTATCATCTTTCTGGCTATACTCGTAGCCTTTTCTATATCATTGGACGCTCCTGTGCTTACATCGTTCATTACCAGACTCTCAGCAGCGCGTCCGCCCAATAACTCAGTTATTCTATCTAACATCTCTTCTTTGGACACATAATACTGGTCCTCTTCCGGAAGGGTCATGGTATAGCCACCGGCTACACCACGCGGTATTATAGACACCTCGTGTACCGGATCGGCATGTGGCAAAAGCTTTGCTACCACAGCATGACCTGCTTCATGGTAGGCCACAAGCTTTTTATCCTTCTCGCTGACTATGCGACTGCGCTTTTCCGGCCCTGCTATAACACGCGTTATAGCTTCTTCTAGTTCCTGCATTGTTATAATTTTTTTACCATTTCTAGCAGCTAATATAGCAGCTTCGTTGAGCATATTCTCTATATCTGCTCCCGTAAAGCCCGGTGTACGCTTCGCCAACACTTTCAAATCCACATCAGGTGCCAGCGGCTTGCCTTTTGAGTGAACTTTCATGATCTCCTCGCGGCCTTTTACATCGGGTGCACCTACTACTACATGACGGTCAAAACGACCCGGACGCAAAAGGGCTGGATCCAATATATCGGGGCGATTTGTAGCCGCCATCACTATTATACCCTCATTATCGCTGAAACCGTCCATTTCGACGAGCAACTGATTTAATGTCTGTTCCCTTTCATCGTGGCCACCGCCCAGGCCCGCACCTCTATGACGCCCTACGGCATCTATCTCATCTATAAATACTATGCATGGCGAGTTTTTTTTGGCTTGGTCAAATAAATCGCGCACCCTCGCAGCACCTACGCCAACGAACATCTCGACAAAATCCGAACCGCTGATGCTGAAGAACGGCACGCCGGCTTCACCCGCTACTGCCTTCGCCAACAAAGTTTTGCCCGTTCCCGGTGGACCTATGAGCAACACGCCCTTAGGTATCCTGGCACCCAATTCAAGGAACTTCCTAGGATTTTTCAGAAACTCAACTACTTCTTTTAATTCCTGCTTTTCTTCATCTGCACCCGCAACATCGTTGAAGGTTACGCGTTTCCTATCATCGGTATGCATCTTGGCCCTGCTTTTGCCGAAAGACATAACCCTATTGCCACCGCCTTGAGCCTGCTGCGCAAATACGAACCAGAATACCAGCATAATGCCTATGAGTATGATAAAAGGCAATAAGCTAAGCCATATAGACGGCTGCGGCTCAGGAGCAGTGGTAAGATTTATAAGCCCCTGTTGCGCCTTTGAATCCACAAAATCGCCGAACGCTGTCATAAGCATCGGCGGCACATAAGCCTTAAATTGTCTGCCAGTCGTAGCATAACGACCGGTTACTTCATTGCCCGTAATGTTAATGCTGGTGATCTTACCGTTATTTATATCAGTCACTAATGTGGAATATTCTATTTCCAATGGGGCTTCAGGTGGTGTACCCCATAATTGCGCCATTATAATTATAATAGCTAATATTAATATATAAATACCAGGTCCTCTTAAAAAACGTTGCAATATAAAAACCTCCTTCCCGGCTTTACCTTTTTGTATCTTAATATTTTAACATCAATGCCGGTTAAAATCAATACCCTTGTTCCAATCGCAACACGCTTATATTCGGTAAATTCCGATAGCGCTCATTGTAGTCTAGACCATATCCTACCACAAATTCATCGGGTATGGCAAATCCAACATAATCCACATCCACATCCGTGAGCCGTCTCTCCGGTTTATCAAGCAAGCAGCATATTTTCACACTGTTAGGATTACGGGTGATTATATTATCCACAAGATAATGGAGTGTCAGCCCTGTATCTATTATATCCTCTACTATGAGGATATCTTTACCGTCCACAGGCTCGTCCAAATCTTTTAATATTCTCACTATACCCGACGATTTAGTTGAGCTTCCATAACTCGATACCGCTATGAAATCAGTAGTTAAAGGAAGGTCTATAGCCCTTATAAGATCGCTGAAGAACACTATAGCCCCTTTTAATACTCCTATCATTAAGAGATCCTTATTCTTGTAATCCTCAGTTATATCTCGTCCCAATTCTCTAATGCGCTTTTTAATCTGTTCTTCATCCAGTAAAACGCGCTCTAATATTTCCTCCATGCATACCTCCGCTATTCGTTATCACCTGTAGTTTTATATGTCAGCCTCAAAACTCTCCGAGTGGACTCATTAACCTTACATGTATCACTTAATCTGTGGCCTATGACCCACAATATCTCATGATCCGATGCTATAAGAGGGATACTGTCCCTGTATATCCTCGGTATCTTTTCATCGATAAAGTATTCTTTGAGTTTCTTATGACCATTGCTGCCTATAGGCATAAAGCGATCACCCGGCCTTCTATTACGTATATATATGGGAAAATGCACCTTATCCGCATCCATATATGCAACAGATACATTAGAATTGTAATCTGTAATATCGCTTTTGTCAATAATACAACTTGATAGAATGGCTTGACCATTTTTTACATAAGTATCGCCGGGGACCAATATAGTATAGCAAAAAGGCTCCGACATGATCCGAACAGCGCATTGCAGGTATATATACACCCTATCATTTCCGCGTTCGGCCATGATATCGGCGGGCAAGGTCAGTTTCTGACCGACACAGCCTTGCTCGATATATGCCATGAGCTGCTCTATATGCAGGTATTCTATGCTGTCCGCATCGCCTTTAAGTTTGGATATAATATATCTTAACAGTCGACGCTGTAAAGCTTTATGAAGGGATTTAAAATCAGGTATATGCAACACTGCTATATCGTCGTTTATATGAACTGACCTTTTAAAGGCCGCCTCGACGCACGTACTTAAAAATCCATTGTCGTCGCTTAAGATATGAGACATGCGCACCAAAGAATCTACTATATTGGGGTTGAAATTTTGACTCAAAAACGGTATAAGCTTCAGTCGTATACGATTACGCATATAGCTCGGATCATCATTTGTATAATCGCGGCGTGAATTCATGCCCGCAGCGGCACAATATGCCTCTATATCAATCCGAGGTATATCCAGAAGAGGACGGATTATATCGCCGCGCACCGGCCTTATGCCTACCAAACCATCCAAGCCACTACCCCTCAATATATGCAAAAGTATGGTCTCAGCATTGTCATCTTTATTATGTGCGACCGCTATGCGGTCGCAGCCTCTATACTTACATATTTGTCTGAAAAAGTCATATCTTATGATGCGGCCTGCCTGTTCTTGCGATAAACCATGCTCTTTTGCATACGACGGTACATCGCAATGCTTTACATATACTGACAAGCCCATGCGCTGTGCCATCGAGACGACATATTGAGCATCTTCGACCGATTGCTGAGCCCTCATGCCATGCTCCACATGTGCCACTATAAGCTCTGCATCTAATTTGTCGCGCAGGCTCATCAATACGTGCAGCAATGCCGACGAATCCGGACCGCCTGATACACCCACCACTATTTTTTGGCCTGGCTGTATCATTTTATACTTCCTTATATAGGACATCACCCTATTTTGAACCGACGATAAAATATCATTATCCTGCAATATATAAAAATCCTTACTTATTATATTAAATGATATTTTAAATCAATATCAACCAATTTGCAATAGACAAAAAAGCAAATAATGCGGCCGCTGCCAATGTAATATTTATTATTTTATCCATTCGATCATTTTCGGATGATTGATCATATATATCGAGCCCATTCATTGCATTATAAAATTGTTGCAATGTATCGTACCTGCCCTTTAAACCCGCAATTAGGATATTTCTTACTCCAACCGGACACTTAGTACGTTTGATATCCTCTGTAACCTCATCTATGGATACGCTTACAGGGCTGTACGATTTACCCATTATTAGCACCGTCATGATCATCGATATGGCAAATACCATATATCTCTGATCGGCCAGGCGCCGGCCGACACCCCAACTCGCTATATCATAAGTCGGAGTGAATTCTTTTACAGGGGCATCGGCCTCGGTAAGACTGCTCCAATCTATCACTATAATCCTTCGATTAGCTATATCTACCATCACATTTTCCGGCTTTACATCGGTCAGGCAGTATCCTTTCCCCCACACCTTGCTCATCAAAAAAGCTAGTATACAACCCAAACGCACGGCTCCAGCATATGAGCATTTGCCTGCTCCTATATAATAGCTTAGGTCATATCCTTCTATATATTCGAGCACAAGAAATGTGTAGCCATGCCACTCATCCAGCTCTATGGCCTCAGGCACCATAGATAAGCATGCCATATCGGTCAGCGAATGGTATTCGTATATCAAATCCTCTCCCACACACGAGATTTTCAAAGCTACTTTTTTGCCGTCATCTACGCGCTGCGCCAAAAAGACACTGCCCGTACCTCCCCGCCCCAACAGCTTGCTTACCTCATAACATCGATTGTGCCAGCGTCCACATATATCAGAACCTAAATGTATATCTTCCATTTTAAACAAAAAACGGCTGCTCATCGTTCAATATATACGATATAGCTGCATTGATGGCATGAGCGGTAGGCGTATTTCCTCGGTGCTTCAATTCATTTAAGTGCCCTTTTAGCAATTCCATATCATCCGTAAAAGGACAAATCATCTGATAATGGCTGCCACTTTGCCCTGGAAATGCGATAACCGCCAGATTACCACCGGCCCTTCTCACCTTAAACGAAGCCAGTAAATCGAGTATAGCAGCACGAGCTGTTTTGAGCTTTACTGCCATACTATTGCTGCAGTCCACCAGTATAACGCATCTTAACGGCGTTTCATCGGCCAGAGTATCAGCATATCGCACCAGTGGCAGTCTCATAGCCGGCTCTATATCCAACATATCCGACCCCACTATTTTTTTGACTTGAGCGTTCACGATATTCTCCAGCGTATTATGCATTGATCTGTACGTTACAGTACACATAGTAGCCGACAGCATGCCAAGCGGTACCATCTGCCACGTGCCATTCCCCGCTAAAGCTATCGCTTTTATCTCATCGCTCGATAACACATCGTTATCACCATCTATAATACCTACAGCATTTACGGTTATACCGTTTTGAGCGGCATAGGCCGCCGCTCTGGCCGGGTCCCCTCCGACATTGGATCGTCCATCGGTAATAAGCAGAATTTGCTTCATTTCCATATCTTTCACCTCCAATAGCATATATAGTATTTTTTACCATAGATGCTATATCTATTCAACCGAGATGAAAGATTATTTGCTTTCCCATAAGCGTGAAACCAGTACTGTCATATCATCCTCAGGAAAGTCCAGTTCCGCCTCTTCCAACACGTTATACAATATGCGCTCCGCCATTTCTTGAGGATTAGGTGTCATAATATTTTCTATAAGGTCGGCCAGCCATCTCTCCTTGTCCTCTATTTTTTTATTTGCATCCAATACGCCATCGGTAATCATTATTATAAAATCGCCGCTTCTGAATTTGCGTTTTATACTGTCAAATTCCACATCAGCCACTATACCGATAGGTAGTGATGTAGAACAAACTATCTCTACTTTATCGTTGCTTTTTATAAACGATGGACATGCCCCTATCTTTATAAACTCCGCCACTCCCTCTATCATATCCAGCAAACATATGTCCATGGTCGCGAACATCTCACCGGGATCGCGCAGCATTAATACAGAATTTATGGTTTTTATAATAAGATTTTTGTCAAAGCCGACCTCCAGCATCTGTTCCAGCAAGGTTATGGCAGTTAGGCTTTCAGCAGCCGCCTTTTGTCCTGTTCCCATACCATCGCTTACAGCCATAATATATTTGCCGTTTTTGAAAGGCATAAAGGTGTAATTATCCCCGCATACCACTGCCCCATGCCTTACTCTGTGAGCCACTCCGGTGACAATATTAAAACGCTCAGCTTCCACCAGACGTATTACGCATTCAGTCCGGTCACTGCCGGTATAAGCACTGCTTCTCACCATGAAATCTTTATTCAGCGTTGCGGATACAATGCCGCTTACACGGTGGGCACACGAAAGATTATCATCGCACTGTCTGCACACCAACTCTATCTCCAGTTTGCCGTCGCTGTTTTGCGTAACCACCGCGTTGCTCACCCTTATACCTTTTTGATCCAATGCCACCATGATTGCATCCTCTACAGCGCTGTCGAAGCTCATATAAATATCTATATCAGACGCCAGCTCGGCTATAACTTCGGACATGCCAGCCAGTTGATCCGACACCAGCTTCCGACTTTCCTCCATAACCTGCTGGCATTTATAATCAAAGCCGCTGCTGGCATACGTTTGTTCCATCGCCCGTTTTATTTCGCTTACATGGGGGCATTTTCTGCGTAAATCCATTAATATGCTGCCTTTTTTTGTTTTGCCTTTGTCTTCAACTATTTTCATCAATGTCAGCATATTTTGATATGTATTATATGGCTCTTGTTCCCAGCATTGTTTATAGGAAGAGCAGTACCGACATATTTTGCTGGTCGTTATATTTAGTATATTTGATACATTTTGCTGGCGCAAGTCGTCGATATCCTGTTTATTTGTATCAAAAGTACGAGCCAATTCATCGAACATTTTAGCAAACCCCATCAGCCGCCTGTTTAAAAACTCCTTTATCTTACTTATATAATCCTTTTGAGCCTCCAGCCTGTAGAAACCTGTATATTCCTTCAAGAACTCTATAACCTTACGCGGAAGTGCTATCAATATAATACCAGCTATTATGATATCTTCAAACGGCATTATAACAGCCGAAGATCCGTTCATATAATAGGTCAATATGGCATTGCCTATTATAAAACCAGCTATAGAACCCCACCGACCCAGATGGTTGAATACGCCGGCCAGCATACCGCAAAATCCGAGATCGGCTATGGCATAGCTCGGTATAGAACCCGAAAGCGACATTATAATGCCGACGGTAATACCCAACGAAGAGCCTACGCCTGTACCCCATATATATCCCAAAGTCATGACCGTGAACAGGCTTATCACATTTTTCAGCGATATATCCCATAATCTTATATCGAAAAAACCTTCTACTACCAACGCTATAATAATTCCCAGGGTTATTATCTCTTCAGATGAGAGTATACGGCGGCGAGCGGGCATAAAGAGCACGTTCTGCACGTTTTTGAATATGAAGATAAATATGAAGGTTATAAGGGCATCGCTTAGTGCAAGAAACATATTGTATAATGTAATGCCTTTAAAAGCATTGAATACAATATGCGATACCAGTACGCATATCAAGGCCGATACAGCGGTACGCCATGTGATCGAATGCTCGTCCAACTTTGAACGCTCATTTTCGACATAAAGATGGAATGCCATATATAGCAGAACTATGGTCAATACGTACTTAAAAGAATCTACGTCAAAGTGGGCCGTCAATATTCCTGCAGCAGCAGCTACCCCAAATATAACATCGCGCCTATAAAATGCAAATACTACAGCCAAAAAGGCTACACTAAAAGGCATTAAATATTCTATGATGGATACCCTGCCTATAAAGAACGTCGCAAATAATATAATG
>JASGMM010000072.1 GCA_030156435.1 Clostridiales bacterium
ACCATATATATTATTGGATTGCAAGAAAAAAGTGCCGAAAATTGAACATTTTCGGCACTTTTTTTCTCAAGTTTGCTTTATTTAACTGTAAAACTCGGGGGGAAAGTGTAGAAACTATAGCTTCTGATGATATAATGGACAAAGTGGAAGAATATATAAAAACACACTTTAACGAGGATTTAAACTTAAAAAGCATAGCTGATCATTTTTATGTTAATTCTGTATATTTAGGACAGCTATTTAGAAAACGCTTTGGCCTTTACTTTAAGGACTATTTACACAGGCTGCGCATGGAGGAAGCTAAAAAACTTCTAAAAGGCACCGAACTTAAAGTATATGAAATAGCTGCTGCAGTAGGATACAGCGATCCGAACTATTTTGTAAGCAAATTTAAAAAGATTACGCAATATACACCATTGGAATATAGGGAACGCGCATTATAAAGATCTTTAGTTTTCAAAGGACTTTATAAACTTTTTCTAGTTTATAAAGTCCTTTATTATTCTATAATATCACTAGATTTATTAATCAAATTAGCTAAAACTTAAACTTGTAAAGGGGGCAGGAGCTGTGCGGTTAAAAAGGGCTACAAAAATAGTTGCTATCTCGGTTCTATTGGTTTTTTCATTAACGGTATCTGATTTCATGGTTTTGCAACCGAATATTTCGAAGGCGCAAGATGAGGATGAACAAAGCTTTACGCCAGGAAATATAAGGGACGATTATGAAATATATCTAAATGAGCATAAAGATGCACCTTATCCAAAGGAAAGCATAATCATAAATGCAACCGATTTTACCGATGCTAATCCTGCCGTTGAAATAGTTACGGGCTTGGGCGATGCACCGGGAGAATCTGTCAAGACAGATGAAGAAGGTTACATAGAGTGGAAGGTAAATATTAAAACGGCAGGGTTGTATAATGTCAAAATCGAATATTATCCTGTCGAAGGAAGGGGCTCGTCGATTGAAAGAGAGCTGCTGATAAATGGGCAGTTGCCATTTTTTGCAGCTGGCCACCTTACTTTTTCCAGAGTGTGGGCCGATGGGGGTGCAGTCAGGCAGGACAACCGCGGCAACGATATACGTCCCACGCAGGTTGAGGCTCCCAGATGGGAACAAAGCTATTTTTGGGATTATATGGGGTACTATAATGAGCCTTATTACTTTTATTTCAATGAGGGTGAAAATACCATAAGGCTTGTATCGGTTAAAGAGCCAATGGCTATAAAAACCATTACGATAGAGCAAGCTCCGAAAAGCCCAACTTATGAGCAAGTGCTCGCCACATATCAAAAAGAAGGATATAAAAATTATAACGGCGCACCTGTTAAAATTCAAGGGGAGGATGCCTATTTAAAATCTGATCCAACGCTTTATCCTTTAAACGACAGGGCATCGCCTACTACCGAACCGTATGACCCCGCTAAAATACGTTTGAATACGATAGGGGGATATAGATGGAATCTGCCCGGCCAATGGATAACGTGGACGGTCGATGTGCCTGAGGATGGATTATATAGGCTGGCCTTTAAGGTGAGGCAGAATATGGTCAGAGGGTCGTTTAGTAACCGACGACTTTTGATCGATGGACAAGTTCCATTTTCAGAAGCAGAGGATTTAAAATTCGAATATAAAAACGATTGGGTGATGTATGAGCTGACTCAAAACGCTGAACCATGCCTGTTTTACTTGACAAAAGGCGAACATGAGATAAAGCTTGAGGTTACGCTGGGCGATTTAGCAGAAATTATACGTACTATAGAATCCAGTTTATATCAGCTTAACGAGGCTTATAGAAAAATAATAATGGTAACCACCCCTACGCCGGATCCTTACAGGGATTATCAGTTGGATTTACAAATACCGGATGTAATAAAGGAGCTGGATAAACAAGGGGATATAATAGATGAAATGGCGCAGCAGCTTATAGCTTATACCGGACAAAGAGGCTCCCAAAGCGCTATACTTTATCGCTTATCATATCAGCTGAAAGATATGGTAAGAAGGCCTGATAGGATTCCTAGGATGTTGAATGATTTTAAGACCAATATAGGAAGCTTGGGTACATGGATACTTTCGGCCAGGGAACAGCCGTTGGAGATAGATTATTTATGGCTTGCTTCTCCAGAGCAACAACTGCCGGAGGCCGGTACTGGTTTTGGGCAAAAAGCGCTTCATGAAACGAGGGCACTTATAGCATCCTTTACCGAGGATTATAACAGCGTAGGTAATATTTACACTGGCGAAGCATTGAAAGTATGGATTCAGACTGGCAGGGATCAGGCTCAGGTGTTAAAGCAGATTATAGACGACACATTTACGCCGCAAACCGGTATACCGGTAAACCTAGAGCTGGTGCAGCCCGGTACGCTGTTGCCGGCAGTAGTGGCAAATATAGGCCCGGATGTGGCGCTGCAATTGGGTGTAAGCGATCCTGTTAATTTTGCGACGCGGCATGCAGCTATAGATCTGACACAATTTGAAGGTTTTGATGAAGTGGCAAAGCGCTTTCACGAGAGCGCTCTGGTACCATATGAATTTAATAACGGCGTTTTTGCTCTTCCGGAAACGCAAAGTTTCCCCATGCTCTTTTATAGAACGGATATACTGGAAGAACTGGATTTACAGGTGCCGCAGACGTGGCAAGACGTTTTTAATATATTGCCAGTTATACAAAAGAATCATATGGATTTCGGAATTCCTATATCCACTACGCAGACCCCAGGTGCCGGTATGACGTCGTTTACAATGCTTTTGTATCAAATGGGCGGCAAACTTTATAAGGAAGACGGTATAGCCACTGCACTGGATGAAGAGGAAGCTATCGAAGCATTCAAGATGTGGACGGAGCTTTATGTGAATTACAAATTTCCAGTACAATATGATTTTGCGAACAGGTTTAGGATAGGAGAGATGCCCATAGGCATAGCCGATTATCAGACGTATAACTTCCTGTCGGTATTTGCTCCCGAAATAAGAGGATTATGGGATTTTGCGCCAGTACCAGGGATGGAAAGGGCGGACGGTTCTATAGATCGATCGGTGCCAAGCGGCGGTACGGCGGCTATGATGGTAAGGGGAGTAAAGGATAAAAATGCGGCGTGGGAGTTTCTGGAATGGTGGACCAGCACAGAGACGCAAGAGCGTTTCGGCAGAGAAATGGAAAGCCTGCTAGGGGCGGCAGGGAGATATCCGACCGCTAATATAGAAGCCTTGGAGAAACTGCCATGGCCGGTAAAGGACTACAACAACCTTATGGCACAATGGCAGTGGGTTAAAGGTAATCCTGAAGTACCTGGTGGATATTTTACGCCGAGACATTTGGATAATGCTTTTAGGAAGGTTATATACGACGGGGAAGATCCAAGGGAAACTATACTGGATTACGTAAGGGTAATAAATGATGAGATCACCAATAAGCGCATCGAATTTGGTTTACCGACGATGGAAGATTTAAAAAATGAGGCAGGAAGGTGAGAAAGATGGCTTCCAACATACTACCCAATACAAAAATGTCGTTTAGCGCAAGAATGAACAATACGTGGGCAGAGATGAAAAAAAATAAGGTATCATATATGTTCCTTGCGCCATATGCGATAATCTTTACGATATTTACTATAGTGCCGGTGTTGACCTCTATAGGGCTGAGTTTTACGTATTACAACATACTCGAACCGCCCAAATGGATCGGATTCCAGAATTATATAAACTTGCTCTTGGACGATGAGGTATTTCTGATAGCGCTTGAGAATACATTTGTATTTGCTGCTATAACTGGCCCTATAGGGTATTTTGCCGCTCTGTTTTTTGCATGGATGATAAATGAACTGCCGCCCAAAATAAGGGCGATAATGGTGGTTATATTTTATGCTCCTACTATTTCAGGGCAGGCGTATATAGTGTGGAATACATTGTTCAGCGGCGATGCTTACGGTTATATAAACGGTATGCTTATTCAGTTGGGTATTATATACGAACCAATTCAGTGGCTTACCGATCCTGCGTATATGAAAACGGCTGCTATAATAGTGGTGCTGTGGATGAGCCTTGGAACCGGCTTCCTTGCATTTGTAGCGGGACTGCAGGGTATAGACAATACCCTTTATGAGGCAGGGTATGTAGATGGTGTTCAAAACAGGTGGCAAGAATTATGGTATATAACGTTGCCTTCCATGAAACCACAGCTGCTATTTGGCGCTGTGATGTCCATTACCTCGTCCTTTGCCATACATGAGGTATTAGTTCCGTTGGTGGGATTTCCAAGTACCGACTACGCGGCTCATACGATCGTGTCCCATCTGGTGGATTATGGGAATATAAGGTTTGAAATGGGTTACGCATCGGCTATAGCCACGCTCTTGTTTATAGCTATGGTAGGCACCAATCAAATAGTTCAGCGATTAATAAGAAAGGTGGGGAGCTGATATGGCTAAGACAAAGGTCAAAGCGAGGCGGAGAAAACCTAATCGCTCGCTGGGCGGCGACATAACAAATATAGTGATACTAGTATTGTTCGGCTTATTTTTTGCCATGCCGCTGATATATGCCATATCCAATGCTTTTAAGCCTTTGGATGAAATATTTCTATTTCCGCCGCGTTTCTTTGTAAGGAATCCCTCGTTGGAGAATTTTCAAGATTTGTTCATATTGATGCAACAGTCATGGGTTCCTTTTTCCAGGTATATTTTGAATACCGTATTTATAACGGCTGTAGGTACAGTGGGTCATGTTATAGTAGCATCTATGGCGGCTTATGTTTTGGCGAAACACAAATTCCCAGGCAGGGTTTTGTTTTTTAACATTGTGGTATTATCGCTTATGTTTTCCTACCATGTGACCGCTATACCGAGTTACCTTACTATGTCGTTTTTAGGGTGGATAGACACCTATTATGCCATAATAGTGCCGCAGTTAGCATATTCACTTGGGCTATTTTTAATGAAGCAGTTCATGGAACAGATACCCGATTCGCTGTTGGAAGCGGCTCGTATAGACGGTGCCAGTGAATTCCGTGTATTTTGGCAGATAGCTATGCCTACGGTTAAACCGGCTTGGTTGACGTTGGTTATATTCGTATTCCAAAATTTGTGGAATACGACGGGTGGTACTTATATATACAGAGAGGAGTTAAAAACGCTACCTTACGCATTGCAACAGATACTGGCAGGCGGTATAGCAAGGGCGGGCGTGGCTGCTGCTGTGGCATTGCTTATGATGAGCGTCCCTATAACGCTATTTATCATAACCCAGAGCAATATAATTCAGACTATGACCACATCGGGTATAAAGGAATAAAGGAGGGATGCGGATATGATGAAAAAAATGTGTGCTTTATTAATTGCGATAATATGTTTATCGATAGTTTTCCCTGCTTTTGCATCTGCAGCTCCACCATATGAAAGCTATACATATGATTATTGGGGAAATATTTTATACGCTCCCTATGCATATCTTCCCGATAGGGTGATAGATGGGTCAAGCTTGGGTATAGGGGATTTTAATACACCGGGAGATTTATTTGTTGGTAAAGACGGCAAGATATATATAGCCGATTCAGGTAATAATCGTATAATAGTTGTGGATAGCAAATGGAATGTGTTAAATGAAATCAAGGCGTTTGAACACGATGGAGCAAGCGATACATTTAAAAACCCACAAGGGCTATACGTTACCGAAGAAGGGCATATATATGTCGCGGATACTGATAATGGCCGTATAGTAGAACTGGGGGCTGCTGGTGAATTCATAAGGCAGATAGGTGCGCCTAAAGCCGACATAATACCTGCCGATTTCGTCTATAAGCCTATGAAACTTGTGCTGGATAAGGCTAAAAGGATATATGTTATAGCTCAGAATGTTAATCAAGGTATAATAGAGCTAAATGCCGATGGCACGTTTCAGGGGTATATGGGTGCCAGCAGAGTAATACCCAATATGATTGACTATATATGGAAGATGATATCGACCCGGGAACAGCGAGCCGGAATGGTTTTGTTTATGCCCACAGAATACAATAATATTTATATAGACGATGAAGGATTCTTATATGTTACCACCAGTGCTTTGAACGATGCTGATATACAGAATGCGATTAATTCCAGGAGTACCGATGACAGGGTTGCCCCTATAAGGCGTTTAAATCTCACCGGTACCGACGTGTTGAGAAGGCGCGGTTTTTACCCGCCGGTGGGAGATATAAGGTTCCCGTATATAGGATCGGTAAGAGGGGCTTCTACATTGGTCGATGTTTCGGTAGATAGCGCCAGCGGTATATATAGTGTTTTAGATAGAAAAAGGGGACGTATATTTACATATGACGATGATGGTAATCTCCTCTATATTTTCGGCGGTATAGGGGAGCAGGCAGGAACATTTAAAAGTCCGACAGCCATTGAAAGAATAGGGAATCAGATATTGGTATTGGATTCCAAACTAAACAGTGTAACGGCGTTCTCCATAACAGAATATGGTTCTCTTATAAATGAGGCCCTCTCTCTACATCACAAAGGTCACTACGATGAAGCAGCCGATCGATGGCAACAGGTTCTACATTATAACTCTAATTACGAATTGGCTTATATAGGCCTTGGCAAATCGCTGCTTAGACAAGACCGATTTGCAGAAGCTATGGAGGATTTTAAGCTGGGCAACAAACGGGACCTTTATTCTAAAGCGTTTCAGTACTATAGGAAAGAAGTGGTCGAGCAAAACTTTGGTTGGATAGTAGGGGGCATAGCTCTCGCCATAATAGCAATATGGCTCATATCCAAGTATAAAAATAAGATATTCAAAAAGGGCAATAAACTTTTGGATAGCCTTGGTTATTCGTTTCATGTGATATTCCATCCGTTTGACGGATTTTGGGACTTGAAGCATGAAAAAAGAGGAAGCTTATCTGCTGCTTTTATAATAATCATATTGCTTATAGTGACATTTGTTTTAAGAAGGCAGCTTACCGGCTTTGCGTTTAATACTAATAATCCTAAAACACTCAATATATTTACTGAAATATTTAGTGTTGTAATACCATATGGGCTTTGGTGCGTAGCCAATTGGTGTCTTACAACATTGATGGATGGTGAAGGCAGCTTTACTGATATCGTTATAGCCACGGCATATGCAACGGTGCCGCTTATATTGATAAATTTGCCGCTTATACCGTTTAGCCATATCATAACGGCTGAGGAGGGTGCTTTCTATACATTTTTTGCTCAGCTTGCCGTGTTCTGGTGTGGACTGCTTATAGTGCTTGGCACTATGGTTACACATCAATATACTATAGGTAAAACCATAGGGACATCATTGCTTACAATTGTAGGCATGGGCATCATAATATTTATCGGGCTATTGGTATTCGATTTGCTTCAGCAAATGATAACCTTTGTATACACGATATATAGAGAAATAACGTTTAGGATTTAAAGGGGGGTCGACTATATGAAAAAGGGCTTAATAGCGATAATCATTGCTATAGCGTTTATTATGTTATCCACCGATATAGCTTTTATGGCGCCGGATATGCCCGAACAACAGCAAACAGGCGATACGTCGGCCGTACAGGATCCGGTACCGTCTGAAATGGAACTTGTAGCAGAAAATGAATTTTTGGCTATGTATTTTAATCCGGCTACTACAGAAGTTGCTATAAAAGACAAAAAAGCTGGGTATATGTGGTATACTAATCCGCCTGATAGAGAACAGGATACTATTGCTACAGGCGCAAATAAAGGAAAGCTTGGGTCACAAATAAGTATAACTTACTATACCCCTACTGCTCAGCAACAGCAGATGGATAATTACAACGACAGCATAGCGCACAATCAATTTAAGGTTGATAAAACAAATAACGGCGTAAAAATAACATACACTATAGGGCGCGTGCAAAAAGTGTTGGTGGTGCCTCAGGCTATAAGCGCCGAGAAATTTGAACAAATACTGAACAAATTATCGGACGATGCTGATAAAAATCTTTTAAAAAGAAGATATAGGCTTATATCGTTAAACGATATAAAAGACGAGGGAGAAAGGAATGAAATGCTGGCTAAATATCCCAAGCTTTCCGAGCATGATATCTATGAATTGAGGCCAAATTTAAACGATCTCGTCATGCAGCAGTTGGACGAGGTATTTAAAAAGGCTGGTTACACCATAGACGACTTAAATAAAGATCATGCGGAGAATAATGTGCCACCTAAAGAGGCTAACAAAGATATATTCACAATACCACTTGAATATAAACTGGATGGCCAAGACCTTATCGTGTCTATAGATGCAAAAGAAATAAAATATGATACATCATATCCATTGGCCCAAATAAGAGTGCTCGAGTTTTTTGGTGCAGGCAATAGCGAAATGAGCGGGTATATGCTGGTACCGGACGGTTCAGGGGCAATTATAAATATGAATAATGGTAAAAACGGTGCCCGTCCATATATGGGATATCTGTATGGCAATGATCGGGCTATAAGACAGGAGGAAGTATTTGAAAAGGGTGAACAGGCGTATTTACCGCTGTTTGGTATTAAATATGGGGATAATGCATTATTTGGCATAATTGAAGAAGGAAGCGCTTTTGCTTCTATTGTGGCTGATGTGAGCGGCAGAATCAATTCATACAATACTGCTTGTGCTGAATTTATGACGTTGCCTAATGATACTATAGATCTGACCGCTATGGCGGGTAATAATGTAGTAAGGGTGTATCAACCAAGAATATATCAAGGTACTTTTAAAATAAGATACAACTTTTTATCTGGCCAAGACGCCGATTATGTTGGTATGGCAAAAAACTATAGAGAATATTTATTGAACAAGGGACAAATTAAGAAAGTAGAAAATGGAGCAGAGCTGCCGTTTTATCTTGAACTTGTAGGAGCCATAGATAAAATAAAACCGGTAGCTGGTGTGCCTGTAAGAGGTATTGAGCCGCTTACAACCTATGACCAGGCTATAGAGATAATAGACAAATTGATAAATAGCGGCATCTCCAATATAAAGTTAAAATATACGGGTTGGTTTAATGGAGGCATAAGGCATTCTTTGCCCGATAATATAAAATTGCAATCCCAACTGGGCGGCAAGAAAGATTTTGATAGGTTAATAAGCTTTGCCACCGACAATGGTGTAGAGATTTATCCTGACGTAAGCTTTGAATATGCATATAAAGATAAGATGTTTGATGGCTTTAGCGCACGTTCCGATGCGGCGCGTTTTCTAGACAGGGAAGTAGCGCTTGTATATGATTTTGATCCGGCTACCAATAGATACGATAACACAAAGGAACCGTATTATATAATAAACCCGGCCAGAATAAACTCGCTAGTATCATCTTTTTTAGAAGATTATGAAGGCTTAAATGTAAGCGGCTTGTCGCTTGCTACCATGGGCAATGATCTTAATTCTAACTTCCGCGAGAATGGATTGGTTGATAGGGAGCAGGCTAAATCTTTAATGGTAGAACAGATGGAGGAATTGACACAGAAAGGCATAAGCCTTATGGCCAGCGGCGTTAACGATTATGCTCTGCCTTACGTTACCCATATATTGAATATGCCTATGGATTCTAGCGGTTATAGTATTACGGATGAAAGTGTACCGTTTTATGAAATAGCACTCCATGGATATGTATCATATGCCGGTGAGGCTATAAACCTCGCGGGCGATTATACCAGGTCGGTGTTGAAAGCCGCAGAAACTGGATCAGGATTATATTTTACATGGATATATGGCGAGAATTCATTGGTGAAGGATTCGGATTATAACTATTTATATTCGGTTAATTATGAAGCATGGCTAGGTAGAGCAGTAGAATTATATAACCGCATGAATGCAGCGTTTTCTGACATACAGGATAAGGCTATTGTCGATCATCAAAAATTACGCCAGGATGTTTATAAGGTTACATTTGAAGGCGGAAAGAGCATTATTGTGAATTATAGTGATGCTCCTGTATCTATAGATAATATCATTATAGAAGCCAATAATTTCAAGGTGTTTGAAGGGAGCAATAGCAGATGAATATTAAATCTAAACATCGGCTCACATTAGAGGGCAAAAAGGCTATAACCGGTTATATGTTT
Organism: Clostridiales bacterium; assembly: GCA_030156435.1. Classification (GTDB taxonomy): domain Bacteria; phylum Bacillota; class Clostridia; order Mahellales; family Mahellaceae; genus Mahella. The sequence continues at coordinate 10,083 of JASGMM010000072.1, forward strand.
ATAACGCCGTTTTTGGTAGGGCTATTTGTGTTCTTCCTTTATCCACTGGTACAATCGATTATATTCAGCTTTCACGATTTGGAAGTAACGGCGACTGGTTATGAGTTAACCTATGTAGGGCTGAATAATTTCAGAAGGGCATTTTTTGTAGACCCGGATTTCACACGAATACTTGTAGAATCTATAACTCAGATGATAACCGATGTGCCCCTCATAGTTATGTTTAGCTTCTTTGCTGCTACTTTGCTCAATCAGGAATTTAAAGGCAGAGCTTTTGCCAGAGCAGTATTCTTTCTGCCCGTTATATTGACATCTGGCGTAATAGTAGCC